>JBLIGS010000029.1:0-16102 GCA_047637095.1 Neolewinella sp.
AGCTGGCGGGCGAGGGTTGTTTTGCCGGAAGATTCCGGACCGGTAACAAGGATGGTGAATGGAGGATTCATTGCTGGAAAAAAAGAATTGGCCAGCGGGAAGTTACTCCACACTGGCCAATCTTAGTTTGTTCTACAAGCGAAACGGCGTAGCCGTTGAGCGTCTACAAGGCCGAAGGCCGTCTAGAAAAAAAGCCTCAGGCTTTTTTACCGCTTCAACGCAATCTTTTCCTTCGCCTTTTTCGCCTTTAGCGCTTCAGTGGATGCCTTCATCTCTTCTCCCATCTGCTGGCTAGCAATGAAGCTGGCCGTCATTTGAGAAAGCATGTCGGAGCCCGCCGTTGGCGCGTTCGGAAGCATGATCAGGTTGGAGTTCACGTTTTCGCCCATGCTCTGCAGGGTGTCATAGTGCTGGGTAACGACGATCAGCGCAGATGCTTCCTGGCTGTTGATACCAACAGAGTTGAGGATGTCTACGGACTCTTCGAGGCCTTTGGCAATCTCACGGCGCTGGTCGGCAATACCCTGACCCTGGAGGCGCTTAGATTCGGCTTCGGCCTTGGCCTTGGCTACGATGCGGATACGGTCGGCTTCACCTTCGAACTCTGCGGCGAGTTTTTCACGTTCTGCAGCGTTGATCCGGTTCATGGCCGCTTTTACCGTTGCGTCTGGATCAATGTCAGTTACGAGGGCACGTACGATGTTGTAACCGTAGTTCTCCATGGCTTCCTGAAGCTCAGATTTGATGGCATTGGCAATGTCATCTTTGCGCTCGAATACATCATCAAGCTTCATCTTAGGCACTTCGGCCCGGACAACATCGAAGATATAAGAGTTGATCTGATCGTCTGGATTGGCCAGTTTGTAAAAGGCATCGTAAACGCTGTCTTCTCCAACGACGTACTGTACACCTACTTTTAGTTTGACGAATACATTGTCCTTGGTCTTCGTCTCTACGTTTACGTCTAGCTGACGGACCTTCAAGCTCATTTTACCCGCCACCTTATCGACAAAGGGTATTTTAAAATGCAGCCCAGGGCCGCGGACCGAGGTGAAACGGCCAAGCCGCTCGAGCACAGCCATAGACTGTTGCTTCACGGTAAAGAATGCCCCATTGAAAACGAGAAAAGCAATGAAAGCAGGGATTGCAAAAAATGCGAGTTCCATAGTTTGATGTTTAATTGTTCGGTAAGATAATGTTTTAGTTGGAACCGTGGTTGCACGGAGAGCCTTATCTGTCGACGGAGTGGGGTGGAAGTTCGACGAGTGGGGGATTTAGGCATTAGGCATGACATTAGGCGTGAGGCACACGACCTGCTTCTCTGTACACTCGCTCCTTTTATTGACATCGGAGTGGTTACAGGTAACCTTGTAGTTTTATGGCCTGGAAAGCTACCGCGTATCGGAGCGCACGCATATTCGCTGCGCTCGAAAAGTTAAGGGCGAGGGCTTGTAGCCCGAGGTTCGCCTTAGGCGAACAAAAACTAAGCCTTGAAGAAAAACTCAATGTAGGTCGAGCCGTTGGAACAACTGCAACCTCTTCAACTCCTGCAACGACTGCAACCCTACAACTCCTGCAACGACTACAACTCCTGCAACCCCTGCAACCCTACAACTCCTGCAACTCCTGCAACTCCTGCAACCCTACAACCCCTGCAACTCCTGCAACTCCTGCAACTCCTGCAACTCCTGCAACTTCTGCAACTCCTGCAACGACTGCAACCCTACAACGACTGCAACCCCTGCAACCTCCATTCACCTCAGGCGAGCCCCAAAACCAGCCATGCCCTCCAACTCACCCTGCACCTGCGACCGCGGTAAAAAAAGAAATAGCCGTCAACGGCAACAACTTCCAGCCATAGAACGTACATTTGCAGCGCACTCACGGGAGTGCGGGGACCTGATAATGCTGAAATATGCATTATCAGGTTTCTTTTTACTAAAAGCAGAAAGTGCCATGTACCCCCTAAACGAAGCTTACCAGCAACACCTCGAAGCTATTGCTACGGCCATTCAGGCCAGCCCGAACCTCGCCAGCTACCTCGAAGAGGAAGAGGACGAATTCTACAATGCCCTTAAGACAGAGTTTGAGCCTCAAATTGAGCAGGCTCACCAGCAACTGGTTGACTTCAGCCCGCTGGAGATTGAGTCTTTCGAGACCATGCTGCTGGAAGAACGTTTCGAAGGTCTTTTCCTTCCACGTATCCTTGGCTACGCTGTATTGCGTGGCGAAGTATCGGAACATGCTTATTACACACGCCAAAACGATCACTTCGGCAAGATTCTGAAAGCGATTGCAGCTAACAGTAACTTCGACCAACTCGGTGCCCGTATCGGCCAGAGCGTTCAGTGTGGTTTTGCCCTGAGCAGCGACATCTTTGTTACTGGCCTCGTTGACGGCGTCAGCAGCAAGCGGGTACGCCAATTTATGCAGGCACAGCGCAGCGACGACGCCCGCACCAAGGATGGTCGTTACCGGATCTACCGCCGCTACCTCCGCCAGTTCAAAGGCCGCAACTACCATTACGCAGCTTTCCCAACAACGATGGCTGAGTTGACGACGATCACGAATGCGCTGAACGACTTCCTCCTCTTCCGCGTCGGCGGTGCGTTGAACAACGATGCGCTGCTGCCAACGCTGCACGCTACCGTTACGAATCCTGAATTTGCGGGCAAGAAGCAGCTTATGCGCCCAATGGTCATTTACGGCACTTACTTCACCCCAACGGAAGAAGGTAAGCCGGAACTGATCGCAACCGTGAATCGCGAGCGTAAAAGCAATGCAGAAGGCACTGCCGAGGCATTCCTCAGCTTCGTCCTTGAACTGAAGAGCAACCGCAGCGTACCCTTCGGCCCCGCTGAGGAGCTACACCTCGGTTCTATTATTGATCGCAGCATTGATGATGACCTAACGGCTTACTTCAACCTGTCGGACAAGATTCACGCCGACGGTTACATAGACCCATCCGTTCAGGAAGCCATCGCTGAGGAACTGCCAAAGCACAGTGGCTTGAGCCCCTTCAACGACAACGTCCGCCAAACCATTTTCGCCTACTTCGGTCAACTGGCCAGCGGACTTGGCACCAGCGAAGCTGACTACCTAGAGTGGTTCGACGTTACCGGCAAGCAGTTCCCAGCTTACATCAAGGTATTTGGCAACGAAAGCTTCAACCAACAGCTCCGTGGCCTGGCCCGGAAGTACACCAGAGAACTGATCAAGGTCCATACCAACAAGCGTGGTAAGGATTACCGGGACATCAAGAAAACAACGATGAGGACTTGGCAGGACTACGGCTTCATGTCCGAGAAGCTGCTTAAAGAGTTCTTTAAGACGCCACGGAAGAAGAAGATTGAGGAGTAATCAATCTGTTAGATTATTTAAAACGGGGTGCATCGCAATTTGCGATGCACCCCGTTTTCGTTCGCTGTCGACGCGTAGTATGCGGCCTTGAGAAACCTTCTTCGTTGGTTGCCACGGCACACATATTATTTGTTGAACGATGCGAATAATGATTTCAGGTTTACAGTGTACTAATTATAACTCGGCCCATCCTCCATCTCTGCAATGACCGAGAAGGTACTTCCCTTGTTTTCCATCACTTTGGTCCAGAGGACGTCGGTGTCGGTATTGAAGAGGTAGTTGGCGTCCATATCGGCCGTAACCCAGCTGCCGTGTTTAAGTTCTTCACCTAGTTGGTTGTCACTCCAGCCGGAGTAGCCAACGAAGAAACGAATGTCTTGAGGCTTGATGAGTTCTTGGCTGATGAGGAATTTCAGTTTGTCGTAGTCGCCGCCCCAGTAGACGCCGGGACTGACTTCATCGCTACCTTCCAGTAAATCGCCTTTGGCGTGGAGGTAGTGCACGGTATCGGTGCCTACGGGCCCACCGAAGTAAAGTGGGGCATCGAATTCGGGGAAATTGTCGACCAATTCATCCACCCGCATCTCCACTTCGCGGTTGAGGATGAAACCGATGCTGCCGTCTGTCCCATGGTCAACCAACAGTACGGCAGTTCGCTTGAAGTTAGAATCCATCATAAAGGGCTCTGCGAGCAGGATGGTTCCGCTTTTTACTGGCTTTTTCATGGTGGGAAACTTTGGTTGATGGGATAACGTAAAGGAAGGGGATAAAGTTACTTTTGAGTTCTCTTGCTATCGACTACTCGCTACTTACCTTTGTCCATCATGCGCAAACTACTAATTTTTCTCAGCCTCCTGGTGGTGTTCTACCTTGGCATCACCTATTATTTCAGTAATCTGATGCTGCATACTCCTGATCGGGATATTGCAACGGTCTATCAGATGAATAAAGAACGGTGGGGATTGGACCTGGACAGCCTGAAGCAGACACTGTCTCCTGTGGAGGACTTCTCCATGAAGAGCACCGTTGATGGTATTAACTTAAAAGGTTGGCTGTTTCGGCCAGACACCGTCCGCTGCGGCGTTGTCTTTGCCCACGGTTACAGCGTTAACCGGGCGAACATGCTGAAGTATGCTCCGATCTTTGACTCCTGCGGATGCGCACTGTTGTTATATGACCACCGGGGACACGGGGAAAGTGATGAAGCTTACGGCAGTGGCGGTTACAACGAAGCAACAGACTTGATCTCCGCAAGCGAATGGCTGGCGGAAGAAACGGGTTTGACCCACGACCGGATTGGCTGGTACGGCGAAAGCTGGGGTGGGGCGACGGTTATTCTTGCCGCCGAAAGGGCGGCCACCAAACCCGCATGGGTCGTTTCAGAAAGCTCGTTCGCCGATTGGGAAAGTGCCATCATGGAGCGCGGCCTGAAAGAATACGGCAATGGCCTGTTGGCCTTGACTCCTGGAGCATTTGGATGGACCAGCTTCCGGGCCGGTGTTGACTTCGATGAGGTTAGCCCGGTTAAAGCGGTTGCCAACCTAGATGTTCCACTGTTGATCTTTCACTCTCAAGCAGATACACTCACCTTCCCGGTTCAAGGTGATCAGCTAGCGGCGGCGGCGAAGCCCGCCACGACGACTTACCATTCCCTAGATTGGGGGGCTTGGCACGCCCACAACATCATTTGGCGGAGAACCGACTACACTAAAATGGTGCACGATTTTATTGGGGATTGGTGTGAGTAGATTCTCTTGACGGAAAAAACAAGGGCGGTTGGCAAATAGCATTTAGTGGTAAGGACCTATATCAAGGCCTACTCAGTAAACGCTATGTGCTAACCACTAAATGGAGTGTGAAGGGTAAGGTAATGTTAAAGCTTTAGGCAAGTGGTAAACGCAAAAATGCGTGAGCACCAGAGTTGGTACCCACGCATTTAAATTTTGTATACAGGGATTTAAATAATTCCCGTTTCTCCTAGGTAACGCTCGGCGTCAAGGGCGGCCATACAGCCGGTTCCTGCTGCTGTGATGGCTTGGCGGTAGACGTGGTCAGAGGCATCACCTGAGACAAAAACACCAGGAACATTGGTCTTGGTCGAGTTTGGCTGGTGGATGAGGTAACCGGTGTCTTCCATGTCGATCCAGTCTTTAAAGATCTTCGTGTTAGGAACGTGACCGATGGCTACGAAGAAACCTTCAACGGCGATTTCCTGCGTATCACCCGTTTTGTTGTCCTTCACCCGAACACCGGTAACGAATTCATCGCCGAGGATTTCTTCGGTTTCCGTATTCCAGTAAATCTTGATGTTCTTCTGCTTGAGCACACGGTCCTGCATGATCTTGGAGGCACGCATTTCATCACGGCGGACGAACATGTGAACCGTAGGACAGAGGTTACTCAGGTAGAGGGCTTCTTCGGCGGCGCTATCACCAGCACCAACAATAGCTACTTCTTTACCGCGGTAGAAAAAGCCATCACAAACGGCACAGGCACTAACGCCATTGTTCATCAGGCGTTGCTCGCTTTCGATGCCGAGCCAGCGAGCGCTGGCACCGGTAGAAATAATTACGGTGTGGGCAAGAATTTCTTCGCCGCTTTCCGTCCATACTTTATGGACAGGGCCGGTAAAATCTACCTTTTCAATCAGTTCGTAGTTGACTTTTGTGTCAAAACGTTCTGCTTGCTTGCGGAGGTCTTCCATCATTTGTGGGCCCATGATACCATCGGGGTAGCCGGGGAAATTTTCCACGTCGGTGGTGATCATCAGCTGGCCGCCGGGTTCTTTACCGGTAAAAAGGACAGGGCTGAGGTTGGCACGGGCTGCGTAGATGGCGGCGGTGTAACCGGCGGGGCCGGAACCAACGATGACGGTTTTTAGAGGTTCTTTGCTCATTATATATTTTTTGAAAGGCAAAAGTAACCATTCCCCGGCGGTCTTCGTCGAGATGGTTACAGGGGCTAGAACACACTGTTTGTCCGGAGGTTGACTTTGCTGATGTCGTTATGCGACTTTGGGCGCGGCCAACGAAGTTGGTGTTTGTGCTGAGCATAGTCGAAGTACAGGTGCAAGGTTTGTTGGAGAGCAAAGAGTAAGGCATTAGTTATTAGGCTTTAAGCCCGGAATTAATGCCTGACAGCTTTCCTTGCACCTGCGGCCACGGCCCCAAATGATCCTCTTAAAAACGAGGCTACTTCTTCAGCATATTCATGATGGTAACCAATGGATGTTTGGGCTTTTCATAGCCCATTAATTCGTGTAACTGACTAATGGATTGGATGTGTAGCGGAGTTCCTGCCATAACCATTGTTTTAGATGTTACAAACTTACAAGCTTACAAGCTTTGGTGACTTTGACCGTAACACGATTTTCGGATTGGCTAACACTATTTCAGGAATCTGGCTTCTGACGAATTGCTGAGCATTTGTATTTTGTTTTGTAATTTTACCAACAAATAAAAACAAAAAATGAAACTCAACCTACTTTCCTGTAACCAAGACCGTCCGGACCGGCGGGCTATCGCCCGCACCATTGAAGATATCGCCGATGGTATCGATCACAACATTGCCAACGAGCTAACTGATATACTTATTAACGGTTCTCCTGTCGATATTGAGGTATCCTTTAATACCAGTTCTGCCTTCCGGACACTGCGGAAGTTGGGGATAGATTATGAAATTATCGATTAAAAGGCCATAAGCCATCTACAAGGAGCGCAGCGACGTCTACAAGGCCATAGGCCGTCTACAAGTGAAACTGCGTTAGCCGTTGAACGTCTACAAGGCCGCGAAGCTGACCTTCTACAAGCTGGCCGCAGGCCACGTCTACAAGAGCGCGCAGCGACCGTCTAAAAGACAGAGGATCGTCTATAAACTAAGCCGGAGGCTTAGTTTTCGCCTCTCCGGCTTAGTTCATCTCTAATCAGCGCCGCTTTTTCATAGTTCTCATTGCTGAGGACTTCCTGAAGCATGTTGTTCAGTTCACCAACGTTGAATTTTGACAGGTTGTCTTCTCCACTGTCGTCACTACCTGCGCTGGCTGCTTCGGCCATCTCCCGGCCACTTTCTTCGGAGGGATCATCATCTCCTTGAAGTTCGATGCCGGCAGACTCAAGAATGTCCTGGTAAGTATAGATAGGGCAGTCAAAACGGGTAGCTAATGCCAATGCATCGCTGGTCCGGCTGTCAACTTCAATGATTTCTCCTTCCCGGTCTAAAACCAGGCGGGCAAAGAATACGCCTTCCCGAAGTTCACTGATGATGACCTCCCGGAGTTCTGTCCGGAGCGTCAGCAAGGTGTTCTTAAAAAGGTCGTGGGTCATGGGCCGGGGGCCTTCCATTCCTTCAATGGCAATAGCGATGGCTTGTGCTTCCGTACTGCCAATAATAACTGGCAGGCGGCGCGGTCCACTGATCTCACCGAGCACTACCGCATAGTTGGACGATTGGGTTACACTACGACTGATGGCCATTACCCGGAGCTCGATCTTGTTCATACGCTTTGACATATTTGCTTGCTAACGGTTTGTCACCGGTTAGTATTTACTGGTTGGACCGATTAAGAGGCGCGAAGATACGAAAACGGAGGGAGTAATTTGGCGAGAGTTGAGAGGCGGTGGACATTAGTCATTAGGCAGAAGGTCGTAATAGGGAGGCGGTAGACACCAGTCATTAAGCGGTAAGTATGTACTCGAACAGAATTAATGCGACATTCTGATCTGGTAAATTTTGAGTCTGAATGAGGCAAAAAACATAGGCAACGCCGTAGTGTTAGCGAGGCTTTTTAACGAAGTTCAGGCTCAAAAGATACCGAGTAGGATGGTGCGATTAATTTTGTCCGAGTACTTAGCCAAGTAAAAAGAATCCCACCTCTCTAATCCCTACTCCAAAACTCTGTCGCCCACACAACAACCTGGTCTCCAAATCTGTCTGATTGAAACAAATTGGGTCTAATTCCTGTCTTTAACCTGAGTTGATTGTTCACTCGGGTACCCGAGGTGTTTTACAATTTAAGCTTACGCAGCGTGCAGACTTGGTCGTTTAAGGCCTCCAGCGAAGCAAAATGAGTCCAGTATTTACATTAGATCGTTGAAAAATAACCTTAAGTAACTGAGTCAAACATATCTTTCCACCATGATTCGTAACCTGTTGCCCCTTCTGCTCGCATTTGTCTGCACGTTGACCCTCAGCGCTCAACAGCAACTTCCAGGCAATCAAAACATCTACGGCGCAAATGGCCGCGGAATCATCTACGATAATGAGATGAACTTCAGCTTTGCCATTGCAACGCCCCGGAATATTTTCCTGGGCGTCCGCTCCGGAAAGTTGATTACCTACGATAAACTGAAGTTCTGGTCGGCCAGCTTCGGCAGCATCCGGCACAGCCGGGAGCGGAAGGAAAACCCTGATGCTGTCAACCCTTCTACTAACCGCGTAAGCCGGGCTTTTACCTACGGCAAGCAGAACCAGCTTTACGCCTTGCGTGTAGGGTTTGGTATGCGGAAATACCTCAGTGAGAAGGCTCGCCAGCGGGGGGTAGCCGTAGGGTATTCTTACGAAGTTGGCCCAACACTTGGTTTACTGAAGCCTTATTATATCGAAATCCGCGTCGGAGAACTCAATAATACCAGTACGCTGCTTGATATTCGATATGACGGAACGAATGCCAATGAATTCCTGAACCAGGACCGGATTTTTGGTGCTTCTACCTGGACATTAGGCCTGGATGAAATCTCTCTACGACCCGGTATTCACGCCAAAGCTGCCGCCCACTTTGGCTTTGGGGCCTTTGATGAAGTATCCAAATCTCTTGAAGCTGGGCTGATGGTCGATTTCTTCCCAGGGAACACAGATTTGATGCTTGAAAGCGACTTAACCCCCGGTGTAACCAATACTCCGCTGTTCCTAAGTCTTTACTTGAACGTTCAGTTTGGCAAACGGTGGTAGATTTGCGGTCGTATTAAACCACCGCTTTTATGCCACGTATTTCTATTTTGCTTTTGGCCATGTTGGCCTTCGCCGTCGTTTCCTGTGGAGAGGAGAGTGGCGATAAAACAAATTCTACCGATTCCAAAACGTTTTCTGCTGCGCCTGATGGCTTATTTCAGGTAGTAGACGCAGCTGATTCTGGAATTGAATTCGTCAATACTGTAACCAGTGATTTTTCCTTCAATTACATCAATTACGGCTACCTCTATAACGGCGCAGGTGTGGGGGTTCTGGACTTCGATCAAGACGGCCTTCAGGACCTTTTCTTCGTTAGTAACCAGCAGGAGAACCGTTTGTACCGCAACCTTGGTAACTGGGAATTTGAAGATGTAACTGTAACTGCCGGCGTAGCCGGAAGCCCTGGCTTCGACGTTGGTGTAAGCGTTGCAGATGTCAACGGTGACGGGTACCCTGACCTTTACGTAAGCCGTGCAGGTATTGATAATACACCCGAAGGAAAGAAAGCTCGAGAAAACCAGCTGTTCATCAATAGTACCGATGGCACTTTTACCGAAGAGGCTGAAGCTTACGGCTTGAACAGTAATCGACCTGCCACCCAAGCTACCTTTTTCGACTATGACGGAGATGGCGACCTGGACATGTACCAAATGAATACGCCGATCGACTTTGCGAACGTCAATACTGTCCGTGCAACCCAGGGACCAAATGGCCTGAAACGTAAGGAGGGGCCGCAAGAAGAATGGGAATCCGACCAGCTTTTTCGTAACGACGATGGTAAGTTTGTCGACGTTAGTGAGCAGGCAGGTATTGTTAACCGTGGCTACGGACTTAGTCTGTTGATCTACGATTTTAACCACGACGGACACATCGATATCTATGTGGCCAATGACTACATCGACAGCGACCTCGTCTACATCAATTCAGGAAACGGCACCTTTACTGACCAGGCTTCTTCTTATCTACGGCACTCCAGCCTCAACTCGATGGGCAGTGACCTCGGTGACCTCAACAACGATGGATTGGAAGACATCATTTCCCTTGATATGCTGGCCGAAAAATACCAGCGGCAGAAGCAACTGGAAAGCAATATGCGCCCAGACCGTTACAATACCTTGATTCGGATGGGCTACGGCCACCAGCTGATGCGGAACCAGCTGCAACTGAACAACGGACAGAACTTTTCAGAGATAGGCGAACTGGCGGGCATCGACGCCACTGATTGGAGCTGGACTCCGCTGCTGGTGGATTTTGACAACGACCGGAACCTTGACCTTTTCATTTCTAATGGTTACCGCTACGATGTGACGGATGTCGACTTTATTGCCTACACAACCGAGGAAATTATGGCTAAAGGAGGCCTTAGTCAGAAAATGTTTCCTAAGTTTCAAGACTTTCTGGACCTGGTACCAGCAAGGCCACAACCCAACTATTTGTATAGAAACAAGGGCAACCTCGAATTCGAAAATGTGGCCAGTAAATGGAATGTTGATGAGCCAGCTTACTCAGGTTCTTCCGTCTACGCTGACCTCGATAATGATGGCGATATGGACCTTGTCGTGACCAACCACGAACGACCACCGTTTGTGTATAAAAATACGACACAAGAGAAGGGCCTTGGCCGGAATTGGTTGCAGCTTTCAACGAAAGGTTATGCGAAGAACACGGCAGGTATTGGCCTTACGGCTAAGGCTTACGTGGGTAATGAAAAGCTGATGCAGACCATGCTTCCTACTAAAGGTTTCCTTGGCACCAACGAAGCGTTATTGCATTTCGGACTTGGCGATGCGAACAAAGTGGACCGTCTTGAAATCACATGGCCCGATGGCCGGACACAGCTGTTGACGGACGTGAAGGTCAATCAGCGACTGGAGTTGAAATATGGGCAAGCCAATGGCCGCCCGTTTGCGCAGAGTTTGGGCGCGGACGCAGGTGCAAGGTTTACCTATACAGGCAAGCAAAGAGGAGTAGACTTTGTCCATCAAGAAAATCCTTTTGACGATTTTGACCGCCAGTTCCTTCAACTCCGGATGACTTCCAAAGAAGGACCTGCCCTTGCTGTCGGAGACGTTAACGGCGATGGCCTCGAAGACATCTTCTTTGGAGGCGCAGCCGGCTCTGCCGGCGCCCTTTACCTACAGAACGCCCAGGGGGAATTTGCCCGCACCAGCAACTTCCCTGCTGGCCAGGATGCTTACGAGGATGTCTCCGCTGAGTTCTTCGACGCCGATGGCGACGGTGACCTGGATCTCTACATCGCCAGCGGCGGCTCCGCCGCCCCCGCCAACCATGCCTCCTACCAGGACCGCCTCTTCCTCAACGATAATGGTAAACTAACCCTCGCGCCAGCAAACCTCCCAGAAATGCTGACACCAACTGGCGCCGTTAAGCCAATGGATTATGACGCTGATGGCGATCTGGACCTGGTGGTGGGAGGCAGGGTAATCCCCGGAAGCTACCCCTACGCGCCAAGCTCTTACCTCCTTCGGAATGACGGAGGGGCTTTCACCGACGTCACCGAGTCCGTCTTCCCAGCCCTACAGAAAATCGGTATGGTAACGGCCATCGCTGTTGGCAATCTATCCGGCGACGATCAACCTGAAATCGTCCTCGCTGGCGAATGGATGCCGCTGCAAACATTTACGCTCAGTGATGCGAGATTTGTCGTTGCTGCCGACGGACCACAGGCCGGAGCCGGATTCTGGCAAAGCCTGTTGATTGACGACCTGGACGGCGACGGACAAAACGAACTCGTTGCCGGAAACGAAGGCTTCAACACCCGCTTTCAGCCAACGGCTGATAAAAAAGCCATTCTCTATGCTGACGATTTCGACAGCAATGGCGCCGTTGATCCCATCATGACCCTCGAAGACGAATACGGCAAGATGGTACCCATTGCCACTAAGGCAATGATGATCAAGCAATTGCCAGTTCTCAAGAAAAAGTACGTCCACGCTTCAGAGTACTCCCTAGCTAGCATTGATGACCTGTTTGCAAAATCCCAGATTGATGCCTCCAAGAAGCTTCCATTAGAAACAGTCGCTTCAACCGTCTTTACAAATAAAGGCGGAAGCTGGTCGGCCAGTGCGTTACCCCGAATGGCACAGATTGCACCAACCCGTGCCATTCAGTCTGCTGACTTTAACGGCGACGGTAAAAAAGACCTCCTTATGGTTGGCAACGACTACGGCATGCAGGTAGAAACTGGCAGGATCGATGCAGGTAACGGAACACTGCTCCTCAACGACGGTAAAGGTGGTTGGACCATGTCCCCGAATATTATCCACGGCTTCTGGGCCAGCCTCGACGCTCGAAACCTGCTATCTGTTAAGCTTGCCGATGGCAAGACGGGGTGGGTTATTGTGAATAACAATGGCCCGGCGGCGCTTTATTTGCAGGAATAAAAAGTAGAGAGTATTAAGGAGGTTAAATTTTAGCCTTTTACTACCAACTCTTACCTCAGAAACTCTAGTTCCCCCGCGCTACTAATCCTCGCCGTCACTGTCAGCTGGCGGCCAAGGATTTCCCGCTGCCGCCGCTTAACGGTGTAGTTGGCAGCACGGAGTACGTCGGAGCGGATTTTGCCGAAACTTGTAGGCAGCTCTTGGGCGCCCGGGCCTATGGCCAGGCAACTTACCAACGGCGCTTCCAGATCTTCGCAGAGGCGGTAACAGAAGCTGTCGCCCGCTAAGCGGACGGCGACTTCTCCCCGACGGTCAACGAGACGGAGTGGAATGTTTCGGCCTGCAGGGACGAGAAGGGTCAGCGGACGCTTATGGTATTGCAACAAGGTGTCCAACTTTGGGGAGATGTCCGGGCACCATTTCCACAGAGCATCCCGGTCTGCAAACACCAGTTCTGGCCGCCCGACCTTGGTTGGTGGGCAGGTTATTAGCAATCGGTCAACGGTTGCGGCATGGTTGATGTGTGCCGTCAGTTGCCACAGGTTACTAGTGGGCAGCAGGACGAGCCCGCCGGCGTGAAGAGTGGAAAGCGCCCGGGTGCCGAGCGGCGGCAACGGGTGGTGCATCTCTGGTAAAGGGTTAGTCCTAATATTCATATTTCAATTGGAAAGAGATCGGCCAAGTCTGGGCCTTCGGGTTTCAACTACATTCGTGAGGTCTGTACAATCGGCCGCTCTGGCACCGAGGGAGCCAGAAAGGATTGAACAGGGTTTAATTTTTAGGACTACAATCTAAGACATACAGCTTCCAGACAGATGAACGACAATTCAATTCAAACGTTGTTAACAGCATTCAGACTAGGAAACTGTATTTTACCGTTCAGATTGTACCTTGATTAAAACTTTAATAGTGCGTATCCCTCAACTTTACAAATGCCTCCTGCTAATCACCCTTTTTCTGTTAAATTTCTCATTAGGAGAACTTTATGCAGGGCACATCGTTGGCGGTGAATTTACCTACACCTGCCGTGGATGGCTAAATGATGATCCCAATTCGGGCGTCAAAGTCTACGACGTTAGGATCAATATGTACCGCGATTGCATCGGAGATGGAGCCTATTTTGATGGTGCCCCCGGAGGAGAAGGCCCTAATGGAGGATTCAGTGGCCCTGGTAATATTTCCATATACCAGGGGAACGATCTCTTTGTGGCTACCCTTGATATTACCTTGGATGCAGTCGCCGACGTCCCAGTAAATTTGGGAAACCCTTGTTTAGTCCTAACGGAAGAAGTCTGTCAGCAAATTGGTATCTACGAATTTGAAATCCAACTTCCGGTCACTGATGAAACGTATACCCTTACGTACCAACGTTGTTGCCGCAATGCGGAAATAACGAACCTGCAAAACCCGGCTGAAATAGGGACGACTTACTTCATCCAAATCAACCGCGAAGCACAGCTTCGTTGTAACCAAAGTCCGCTCTTTAGGATCGATCCTCCTATTGCGATTTGTGTCAACGAAGATTTTCAAATTGACCTTAGTGCAACGGAACGGGAAGGAGACAGCTTAGTCTATAAGTTTTGTAACCCAGTTGTTGGAGGAGGTACGGATGGTATAAATGGTACTGGAACGCCAACTACTTTCGATGATGTCATTCCTACCATTGAATCCCCTTTTCCCTACGATGCCGTTACCTTTCAGATGCCACAATTTGGCTTGGCAAACCAATTAGGCCAAGGTAGCCGGCTGGAGATTGACTCGGAAACAGGTCTGCTTCAAGGTACTCCCATCTTCCGTGGCATTTTTGTCCTTGGTGTTTGTATTGAGGAATGGTCGAGAGATTCCGTTCCAATTTTGCTTTCGGAGACTAAACGGGAATTTCAGTTGTCGGTTAACCTTTGTGGTAACCAAGTGCTGGCAGACTTGCTGGAGACAGAGCTGGACGACCAAGGACGATTCTTCATCCGACAGTGTGGGCCAGGACAAAATACAATCGTCAACCAAAGTACGAATGTCAACTTCATTGATGAATACAGCTGGACATTGGATGGCCCTGAGGGAGTAATTACCGGATCGAATCGAGACTTTACCACCAACATAACGCAAACCGGGGTCTATGAAGGAATAATGATTTTGAACGAAAGTTCCTTTGCTTCCAACTGTATCGACTCCGCTAAGTTTCTACTAGGTGTTTTCCCAGACACAGAAGTGGACTTCACCTTTGAAGAACCTGGCTGTGATGATGAGCCGATTGATTTTACAGATCTATCTATGCCGTTAGAAGACAACGTCATCGTTGCTTGGGATTGGGATTATGCGGATGGCACCAGTCCAGATGACCGGCAGAATCCGCGCCACCGCTATGAAGTTCCAGGAGAGTTTCCCGTAACGCTGACCATCACTGACGACAACGGTTGTACGGCAAGTGGTATGAATCCCGTCACTTACTTCCCAAGCCCAAGGACCATTATCATTGAACCCGACGAGGGCTTCGGTTGCCTACCCTTTACCAAAGAATTCATTAACCTCAGTCGCCCGATCAACGAAGACTACATCTTTGACTGGGAGTTTGGAGATGGCGGTATTTCTGACCTTGCAAGCCCAACTTACGTCTACGAGTCCGCTGGTGTCTATGATGTTTACTTAGGAATTACCAGCCCAACTGGCTGTTTTGTCGATACTGTTTTCCAGAACCTGGTTGATGTCCGAGATGCACCTATTGCAGGCTTCGATTGGACGCCAGAGGAGCCGACTAACCTGTTTCCCGACTTTCGAGTATTCGACCAAAGCATTGGCGCTAATCGCCGTCGCTATGTTATCCGTAACCGGGAAGGAGACCAAATATTTACTACGCCTGCTGACGATTTTGACTACACCCTCCGAGATTCTTCCACTGTCTTTATTACCCAATTTGTCACCCACCCCAGTGGTTGTGTTGATACCCTGACCAGGGGGCTGAAGCTTAAATTGATCAACACTTATTTCCTCCCGAACGCCTTCACACCAAACGGCGACGGCCTCAACGATCAGTTTTTACCAGTTGGTGTACTGATCGGTGCAACGGATTATAAACTAAGGGTTTGGACCCGGTGGGGAGAGTTAATCTTCGAAACAGATAGCCCCAAAGCGGGTTGGGATGGCAGCTTCAACGGCTCTGACAGCCCTGGCGGCGGCTACCTCTGGGACGCCCAATACATTGATGTAGGCGGAGAGTTTCAGGAGTTTAAGGGTGGGGTAGTGCTGGTGAGGTAATTTGCCGCGATAGCAAGCCAAGGTGATACTAACTTCGTTCCTCAAGGCCTACGGTCTACACACAAGTTTACAAAAGCGGTTTCGCCCGTCATTTTACACCTCCGAGAAGCTCGCGGCGGCGCCAGCTCGACGCCTCGGAG
>JBLIGS010000030.1:0-16091 GCA_047637095.1 Neolewinella sp.
TAACCTTGGCCTAATTGCCAAGCAAAATCCAGACCGTAAAACAGTTGTATTTGCCACCGACCTTATCAAGGCCGGCCCGCGCTCCGGTGTAACCATTATGGCTTATGATCGCCAGCACCAGCTGTTGTTTACGGGTAAAACGGACGGTCAAGGCCGGGTGGAGATGGAAACTGAGTTTGCGCCTGCCGTTATCACGGCAGCATCCGGAGAGGATGTTGCTTACTTAGATATTCATGACAACCCGGGACTGCCACTTGGTCGGTTCGCCGTTGGTGGAGCAGCAGGATCAGCCGGCATCAAAGGCGCGTTCTACACCGAACGTGGCGTCTGGCGACCAGGCGACTCTGTGTTCCTCAACTTCGTCCTCGAAGACCGGATGCAACGCCTGCCAGAGGGATACCCCGTCGAATTCGTCCTCAGGGACCCGATGTCTCGCGTAGTGGAGCGCCGGACGGTTAAGCCAGCCTTCACCAGCGGGCTGTACGCACTGACCTTTCAGACTAAAAAAGAAGACATCACTGGCGGCTGGATGGCTGAAGTAAAAGCCGGCGGCCGCAGTTTCAACTGCCCGCTGACGGTCGAGACCGTAAAGCCTAACCGGCTGTCTATTGACCTAGACTTACCAGCCGGCGGTTTGACGGCCAGTAGGAATCAGGTTCAACTTATCAGTAAATGGCTCTACGGTGCGCCGGCAAGCAGCCTTAAGGCTAGGGTTGAACTGAGTGTATTTCCCCGATCGGCCAACTTCGACGGATGGGGAGACTTCGTCTTCCAGGACCCCGCCCGGGAACTTTATGACAACGACCTCGGAGAAGCCTTTGATGGCACGCTAGACGAGGATGGAAAGACGTCACTTGTCATTGCAACCGGAGGCAACGAACTGCCTGGTCCAGTCTCTTTGGGCGTAGCGACAAAAGTCTTTGAACCAGGCGGGAACTTCAGTATCGACAATCAGTTTATTCCCTTTGACCCTTATCCGGTTTATGCCGGTGTCAACATCCCCGAAGACGATTGGGGAAGCCGTCGGGTAGCACTCGAAGGCGGAAGCAACGTTAGGGTCGCGACGGTGAATCCGGGCGGTAAGGCCGTTGGCAACCGTGACCTGACCGTCGGCCTTTACCGCGTCAGCTGGCGCTACTGGTGGCAGGACAATTACGACAATGTTGCCCGCTTCTCCGGAAGCCGGCACACGGAGGCTTTGCAGACGTACAAGGCCCGGACAACAAGTGATGGTACAGCGACGGTGAAGGTGGAAGTCTCGGAATGGGGACGTTACCTCTTGCGGGTTTGCGACAGTGGTGGCCACTGTAGTGGAGAGTATTTCTACGCGGGTTACAACAAGAGTGGAACGGACCGAGAATCGGCTTCGTTATTGCGGCCGCAGGCCGAGCGGGAATCTGTTGCGACTGGCGACGAAGTGAAGGTGACCGTGCCCACCAGCGCTGGAGGTAGCCTCCTTGTTAGCCTGGAAACCGGAGCTGGAACCCTTATGCAATTCTGGGTGGATGCTAAAGCCGGAGAAACGGAAATTACCTTCAAGGCCGATGAACGTATGGTGCCAACAGTGTATGCTAATATCACCTTGCTGCAGCCTTACGAGCAGACAACAAATGACCGCCCCGTCAGGTTATACGGCGTCGTTCCGATTGAGGTGAAAGATCCTGAAACAGTACTTGCACCGGTGGTGGATGCCTCCGATGAATGGTCTCCGGAAGAAACCGTGACCGTCTCCGTCAACGAAGAGAATGGTAAGCCGATGACCTACACCCTAGCGGTAGTTGATGAAGGGTTACTTGGCCTTACACGGTTTTCTACACCGGATTTGCACGACAAGTTTTTCGCCAAAGAAGCCCTTAGTGTTAAGACCTTTGACCTCTACCGCTATGTCGTTGGTAGTCTCAACGGTGAGTTCGGTAAAGTACTGGCCATTGGTGGTGACGGTAGTGAAGAAGGGGAGGACAGCCAGACGGCCAACCGGTTTGAACCGGTGGTGCGGCACTTGGGGCCATTCCGCCTAGCGGGCGGGAAGTCCGGAAAGCACGAGATTAGCCTGCCAAACTACGTCGGAGCCGTTCGGGTGATGGTTGTAGCGAGCGATAGCCGTGCCTACGGTAGTGCTGACAAGAGAATCCCCGTCCGGCAGCCACTGATGTTGCTGCCAACCCTTCCGAGGGTTCTGGGGCCGGGAGAACGGGTTGATATGCCGGTAAACGTCTTCGCCATGAGTAACAAGGTAAAGAACGTTACCATCGGTGTTACGGAGAGCGAAGGCCTGGTTACCGTTCCGGCGGCGAAACAGTCCGTTGCCTTCTCTGAAGCAGGTAATCAGTTGGCTTACTTTCCTTTAGAGGTTGGTAACCGGACTGGTATTGCCCGTTTTTCGGTTAGCGGAAGTGGTAACGGGGAAACGGCCAGCCAGGAGGTGGAGATCGACGTTCGCCATCCGAATCGGAGCGTGAGCCGGTCGATGAGCGTTGCCATCGCTCCGGGAGAGAGTGCGCCGATGACGTATACTAATTTTGGAGTGCCGGGGACGCAGGGTGCAATGTTGGAGTTGTCTAACCTTCCAGCTATGCAGCTGGACCGTCACCTGAAGTACCTCCTTCGGTACCCTTATGGTTGTGTGGAACAGACGGTCTCTCCGGCGTTCGCTCAATTGTATTTAGACAAAGTGACGGAGCTAAGCGCCGATCAAGACAAACTCCGTCGGGCCAACGTAACCGCAGGGTTAAACGCCCTGCGTAAGTTTCAGACCAGCAGCGGTGGCATGGCCTACTGGCCTGGTGGGCGAGACGCACACCCATGGGCCTCCAACTACGCCCTCCACTTTCTCATCGAGGCAGAGCGCGCTGGTTACGGTGTGCCACAGGACCTCAAGAAAAAGCTGGTCAAATTCCAGGCCAAGGTCTCCAAAGACTGGAAAGAGAACAACCGGGTGTTCTATGTCTCTACTTCTCAACGACGCTTAGACCAGGCTTACCGACTGTATGGTTTAGCACTGGCTGGCAATGCTGAGATTGGCGCAATGAACCGCCTGAAGGGCAAGTCCGGAGAACTAACCACAACCGCCCGTTTCCAGTTGGCCGGTGCCTATGCTCTGGCTGGACAGAAAAAAGCCGCCGAGGAATTGACCAACGGTACTTCCACAACCGTTTCTGCCTACCGGGAACTGGGCTACACCTTCGGTAGCGACATTCGGGACATGGCCTTGATTCTGGAGTCTCAGTTGGCTGCAGGCGATGAAGCTGCAGCTAGCCAGCAGGTTTTCCAACTCGCCAAACGGATTGGTGACCGCAGCTGGCTGAGTACGCAGGAAGCTGCCTTCGCCTTCGTGGCCATTGGTAAGCTCAGTCAAGGGGCCGACAGCGCTTTGAGCGCTGACTTTACCTCAGCATCTGGTGCAAAAAATGCCGTTGGTTCAAGTACAGGTATTTACCAAATTGAGTTACCTACTGATGGTGCCCAGCCTTCTATCTCTCTGAGGAATACCGGCAAGGCTACGTTGTATGCCACTATTGTGACTTCCGGCAAACCGCTGGCAGGGGAGGAGATCGCTACTTCGAAGAACCTTCGCCTTGATGTAACCTACACCGACTCCGATGGAGCTCCGGTGGATGTCAACAGCCTGCCATCAGGAACCGAGTTTACGGCCACCTACACCGTTACCAATCCCGGGACACTGGGAACGAGCTATCGCCAACTGGCCCTTCGTAGCCTACTTCCCTCTGGCTGGGAGGTTAGCAACGACCGGCTGAACGCCGGCGGCGGAGCCGGCGGTAGTTCCTTTGACTACCAGGATTTTCGAGACGACGGCGTTTACACCTTTTTCAACCTCGGTAAAGGGCAAAGCAAAAGCTTTGCCTTCCGGATGACGGCGACCTACCCCGGCCGGTACTACTTGCCTTCTCAGTTGAGTGAGGCGATGTATTCTGACGAGGTGCAGGCCGCGGTTAAGGGACGGTGGATTGAGGTTAGTAAGTAAGCGGTAGTAGAGAGGCATTACGCATTAGTTGAGAGTTGTGGACTTGCTTGTAGTCTGATGCCTAATTACTAATGCCTCTCGCCTACCTACTAATGCTTTTCAACTTGCCCTTGAAGGCGGTGAGCAGTTGATGATAGGAACGCAGAAACCTGAGGAGCTTGCAACCTTTATGGAAGCGTACCTGAGGGAAGAAAAACTAGATAAAAAAGCCCTTGAACTTAGGGGGCTTCGGAAGAATAAGTTGGAACGATAGTGAAAACCAATGGAAAAGTCTTAAGTTGTCACTTGAACTGATCGCCGTATTGGCGATTCATTACTTAACCCTAATCCAACAACCACATGGGATTATTTTCCTTTCTTAAGAACAAAGGGGCTGCACTTTTCGGTAAAAAAGAAACAGAAGTCACTAAAGAAGTTGAACTGACGAAAGTTCAGAAACTCCACGCTGAAATTCAGCGCCTGGGCCTTGACGTAAACGATCTTCGCCTTGAGCTCTGTGAGCAGGTGATCGTGCACGGTACAACATCTGATACGGCTAGCGCTGAACGCGTCATCCTTGCCCTTGGCAACGTTGAAGGCGTCGGCTCTGTCGACTCCCAGCTCCACGTACTCAACCCGGCACCAGAAGCGGTATTCTACACGGTACAGTCAGGCGACAGTCTTTCCAAAATATCTAAGTCGCAGTACGGTGATCCGATGCGCTACGAGCAGATATTCGAGGCCAACAAGCCAATGCTGACGCATGTGGATAAGATTTACCCAGGGCAGGTACTGCGCATTCCGCAGTAGTGGGTCACTGAGTTGGAGAGTTAGTGAGTGGCTACCGCACGTTTAGGCGGCCCTTTAGTAAGTAGTGGATAGTAAGTCGTCCCGCCTGATAGGATGGACTAAAGACTACGCATTAAAGACTAAAGAGAACTTCAAGCCAGGCCTAACACTACCAAACAAAGAAAGAGCGGTACCGAAGTGATTCGGTACCGCTCTTTTCATTTACTGAAATCAGCGCTGTTTAGAGCGTGATTTTGTGACCGCGCTTACGCTCGGCTTCGCGAAGTAGAATCTTCCGTAGGCGGATAGATTCTGGCGTAGCTTCTACGTACTCGTCGCCCTGGATGTATTCCAGTGCTTCTTCAAGTGTGAACTTGCGTGGTGGAATGATGCGTGCTTTCTCATCCGCTCCGGAGGAACGCATGTTACTGAGCTTTTTGGTCTTGGTAACGTTGACAACGAGGTCAACAGAGCGGTTGTTTTCACCGATCACCTGTCCTTCATAGATCTGCTCACCGGCTTCAACGAAGAAGCGGCCACGGTCCTGGAGGTTGTTGATGGAGAAAGGAATTGCTTTGCCAAGTTCCATGGAGATCAGGGAGCCGTTCATGCGTCCTGGGATATCTCCTTTGTGAGGCTGGAATTCTTTGAAGCGGTGCGTCATGATGGCCTCACCCTGGGTGGCGGTCAACATGTTGGAACGAAGACCGATGATGCCACGTGATGGGATCTCGAATTCGAGGATTACGCGTTCACCTTTTGGCGACATGCTAAGCATCATGCCTTTACGCTGGGTAACCATGTTGATGGCCGTACCAGACATTGCGTCCGGAAGGTCGATGGTCATTTCTTCCACCGGCTCAGACTTGACACCATCAATTTCTTTGATGATAACCTGTGGCTGACCAATCTGGAGTTCGTAACCTTCGCGGCGCATCGTCTCGATGAGTACAGAAAGGTGCATTACACCACGACCGAAAACGCGGAACGTATCAGCACTTTCAGTGTCTTCAACACGGAGAGCGAGGTTACGCTCAAGTTCTGCAGCCAAGCGGTCCTTAATGTGACGGCTGGTAACATACTTACCTTCCTGACCGAAGAAAGGAGAGTCGTTGATGGTAAAGGTCATCGACAGCGTTGGCTCATCGATGGCGATTGTTGGCAGGGCCTCTGGATTTTCGGCAGCGGCGATGGTATCGCCAATTTCGAATCCTTCTACACCGAAAACGGCACAGATATCACCCGTTTGAACTTCGTCAACCTCAGTACGACCGAAACCTTCGTAAGTGTAAAGGTTTCGGGCTTTTGCCTTGGTTTGAACGCCTTCACGGCTGATCAGTGTCAATGACTGGTTGGCTTTCAGTGTACCCCGGTTAAGGCGGCCGATGGCCATCCGACCGATGTACTTACTGAATTCGATGCTGGTTACCAGCATCTGAAGGTTACCTTCATCAGCTTTGTGCTCAGGAATATGCTCCAAGATCGCATCCAGAAGAGGAACGATGTTATCAGTTTCGTTGCGCCAGTCGGTACTCATCCAACCGTTCTTTGCAGAACCGTAGATGGTAGGGAAGTCAAGCTGCTCTTCTGTAGCGTCGAGAGAGAACATGAGGTCAAAGACCATTTCATGAACTTCATCTGGCGTACAGTTAGGCTTGTCGACCTTGTTTACAACTACGAGTGGGTTGAGACCGAGTTTCAGGGCCTTGTCCATTACGAAGCGCGTCTGAGGCATTGGGCCTTCAAAAGCGTCGACGAGAAGGAGAACACCGTCAGCCATATTAAGGACGCGCTCTACTTCACCACCGAAATCGGCGTGACCAGGGGTGTCGATAATATTGATCTTGGTGCCTTTGTAGTTGATGGACACGTTTTTGGCAAGGATCGTGATCCCGCGTTCGCGTTCCTGATCATTGCTGTCCATGATCAATTCACCCGGCTTCTCGTGGTCTCCGAACAGTTGTCCGGCGAGTAGCATCTTGTCAACCAAGGTAGTCTTACCGTGGTCTACGTGAGCGATGATGGCGATGTTGCGAATTTCCTTCATTCTTAGGTAGTGTTAGCTTCGTATCTACCTCCGTTGGTGGGGATAGCTTACGCTAAGGAGGCGCAAATGTACGCCTTTTTGATGTAGGACGAAGCTTTCTTTTCAATAGTCACTGGTAAGTCGCTGATTTATAAAGGTGAGTTAACAAAAACCATGCTTTTTAGCGCTCATATTTAGCGCCTGGACTTCTACTTTGCTCAGCATAAAGGCCAACAGTTCTGCAGAGCGAAAGCTTGACGCCTGACTCTTGTGAAGTAGCCAAATTGTGTTAAAGAAAGCGATAGAGGCTTGTCCTTCTCTGTTTTTTAACTTCCCTTGCACCTGCGCCCGCGGCCTCAAAATTAGAAGGGAGAGGCGTCATCGTAGACAATGTATCCGGCACGGTCCATCAATACGGAACCTTCGGTTCCGAAAACCAACGAACCCCGCCCCCGGTCAAAAAACGGCATACCGTTACAGCTTTTTCCTTCCCAGTTGATCGTCTTGTTGCCGTCGTAGTTGAAAGCGGCCAACTGGGTGTCAAAGGCTTCCCAATCGTCGTCGAAGTGGAAGCGGCCGCCACTGCTGGTAATCTGGGTAGGGTAGTCCACGCCTAGGGCCCAACGGCACATGTCGATTT
Organism: Neolewinella sp.; assembly: GCA_047637095.1. Taxonomy (GTDB): domain Bacteria; phylum Bacteroidota; class Bacteroidia; order Chitinophagales; family Saprospiraceae; genus Neolewinella. The sequence goes on from JBLIGS010000030.1 coordinate 7,417, forward strand.
CGTGGGTGCCGTTGTTAAGCAGTTCACCCGTTCCCCATTTCCAATGCCAATGCCAGTTGTAATGGACGACGCTGTCGGTAAATTTTTCTCTTGGTGCCGGGCCTTGCCACAGGTCCCAATCCAGCCATTCCGGAATAAAGGTCTGCTTCCGTCGACCGATGCTGCCACGGGTATTGCTGTACCAAGCTTTACCGGCGTAGGCTTCGCCGATCAAGCCGTCATGGATCTCCTTGACCACCCGATTTAGGGAAACAGAGCTTCTGGTCTGGTTGCCCATCTGTACCAATTTGCCCTCTTTTTTTTGCTTGGCTACCAGCAGGTCGCCTTCGTGAGGGTTGTGGCTACAGGGTTTTTCCAGGTAGACGTGCTTGCCGGATTCGAGGGCCATTATGGCCATTGGCGCGTGCCAATGATCAGGGGTGGCGATGACTACGGCGTCGACCTCCCGGTCGTCCAGAAAACGACGGAAGTCCTGATTGCCCAGTGGTTTTGGTTTGCCTTTTTCAACGACGGATTTCTGCGCCTTCGCTACTGCCCGCAGGTCAACGTCGCCAATACCGTAAACGGCGCTGTTTTTTACGGTAGCGAATGATTTTGTCAGTTGATTGCCCCGACCGTTGGTGCCAAAGACTACCACATTCACACGGGAATTTGACCCGATGATGGAGTTACCATAGACGGGGAGACCAAAGGTGAGCCCTGCGCCTGCAGCGGCGGCGGTACGTAGAAACTTTCTTCTATTTGCCATGATCTTTTTGTTTTCTCCGGATAATCGCCAAAGGCAGCCGTGGAACGAATCCGATGTTAAAATATAAATTCCTGCGGATTGTAACGCGGCTAACCCGCAACGTGAAAACCCGCAACGTGAGGTCCGAAATCCGCAAGGGGGTAGGGGAAATCCTACCTCTATCATACTGTTTTTGTTATTGACGATTGATAAAGGTTATCCCATTTTTGTTGGCACCCCTACCTCGCCTGTGACGTTTGCAACAACTGCAACAACTGCAACAACTGTAACAACTACAACAACTACAACTACTGCAACAACTGTAACAACTACAACAACTGCAACAACTACAACAACTGCAGTAGCTGCAACAATTGCAACAACTGTTACAACTCCCGAATCTTAATCGATCGAAAGAACACCGAGTCTCCATGATCCTGTAGCAGGATTGGCCCCGCTGGCCAACGGCCGAAGTTTTCCCAGTCTTTGTACTTGCTGTAGTTGACCAGTGCCTCAAACATTTGACTGAAGCGGTCGTATTCTACCACTTTGTAGCCGTTGAGCCAATGCTCGACTTTGCCACCACGGACAACGATTCGTCCTCGGTTCCAAGCATCAATTTTGAGTTCTTTTCCTCGGGGTGTATCCAACACCTTAGCCGTGATCAGGTCGTAGAGGGAGCCGGCGGTACGGTTGCCAGCTACGCCCATTTTTGCATCTGGATGATTGCGGTCGTCAAGGATTTGGAATTCTAGGCCGATGGCTGATCCGGAGCCTTTGTTGAGGCTTGGATCGACGAAGTATTTGATGCCGCTGTTGGCGCCTTCTGTCGGCTTAAATTCAAACCTAAGGTCGAAGTCGCGGAAGTGTTCGTTGGTGATTATGTCGCCACCGTTGGTGCTTTCGCCGCCGTTGCCGGCTTGGACGTGGAGCTCTCCGTCGGAGACTTCCCAGCCTTTAGCGGGGAAACCGTTAAGTTTGGCGCCGCGCCAGCCGGCGGTGGTTTTACCATCCCAAAGCAGGCGCCAGCCACGGGCTTGCTCCCAATCAGAAATGGTGTTGGGTACGAGGTTGATCTGTGGTGCTACCGGGCCAGTTCGCTGGTCAGCCTTCGTCGCACCTTCCTTGATTCTGATGTTCCGCCACCTCATTTCTTTACCCTCTAACTCTTTAGGTACTGCATGGATTTGCAGGCAAATCATACCCGAAGCATCGATGTCGTCAACTAGGTTGGAGACGGGGACATTGTTAACGAAAGTCCGTAATTCATTACCAATGAACTCAATGCGCATCGTGTTCCAGGCACCAGTTTTCATGGCTTTGCGTGCAGGTGGATTATAGTGGAGCGGGTAGATCCAGCCACGACGGGCTTCGTCGTAGACGCCGCCAGTGTAGGCGCGTTCTAATGGGTCAATTTCGATTTGGTAGCCGAAGATTTGGCGGATGTCACCGCTTTTACGCCACTGGCCTCTTGCCATCACGCCGGAATTCAACGGGGCTTCGTTGTTGAACTCCAGTTCTAAGACGAAGTCACCGTAGGGGCGATCGGTGCACAAAAAGGTATTGTTTCTGCTCACGATGGCCGTTCCAAGGATGCTTTTTCCTTCGGCGATGTAGGGGGCATCACCGCCATAACTTTCCCACCCATCCAGGTTTTTACCGTTGTATAGCGGTCGGAAACCGTCGTCTTGTGCAGTGAGTGTGCTGCTGATTATCAGCAGGACAAGGACAGAAAAGTATTGGTTCATCGACTCACTTTTTTCGGAATTTAAGAAATTCGGCCAATACCTTGGGTGTTCTTGGGGCAATTATTGCTTTTATAACACGCATGTATACCCGAAATCTAAGCTTCCTTCATGGAGTATCTTCTTCGCCCTTCAACTTCCTTTGCACACGTTCGGCTTCGCTCTGTGACCGCCTGCGGCCGCGGCCAAGTCCGTAAAGAGGAGAGCGTATCAAAGCAGTAGACAGCTAGGCAAGTCCGATAGTTTGTAAGTCAGGTAGTCAAATAACTAACGATCGTGAGAACTTGGCCAAAAAGGGAAGCTTCCAACGCAGGGTAGCCTATTTCGCCTGTCAAGTGTAGTAGCAACTCACTCACTCAGCGACTGACGCTGGCCATCTCCAATTCCGGCCCCATCCCCCAAGGCAGCATCGCATTAATCAATCTGATTTTTTCAAAGTTAGCCAGGTCTCTTTCCCGGATAACCGTCGGCCGCAAAGTGCCGTCTTGTAACAGTTTCTCCCTCCTTGTTCCCCGCAGCATCGGCCAGGCCGGTGTATACCAGTGGCTGCCATCAAAAAGCGCCACGTTGGAGTAGCTGCAGTCTGTAATGTGACCATGTTGGACCATCAGCACATCGTCTGCCGTACCCTTCTTCTCCATGCAAAGCCGGATGTCGGTGCGGTCAACGAATTTTTTGCTGTACACTATGTCGCCAGCGTCAACGAGGCGAATGGTATTCACTTGACGAATGTTGTAGGGAACCAACTCTTGTTTTTGAAGGAATTCTCGGTACTCAATCCTCAGTTTGTAGGTCCCGCTTTGCGGGAGCTCAATCTCTGCTAAGATTTTGGAGAGCTTAAGCAGTGGTGTTTTGGGAAACAAAACTTTCCGGGATCGGTCGATCCGTTGCTGATGAAATATCAGCAAATCGGGGACTCCATCGTGGATGCGAATGGACTCCAGGAGTAAGTTTAATTGGTTGTTACGTTTGTTCAAAACCGGGTGTAATCTCAGCTAATGTAGAGAAAAAGTCTTTACTGAAGTGGGAATACGGATTTTTGCACGCAATTCGGCGTACTCTTCTTCCCAATTACTACGGGCGGTGATGCCTCCTCCGGAGCGGAAAAAGTAGTCGTCAGTTTTTGTTTTTTCTATGAAACGAATGAGGACGCAGGTGTCGACTTTTTCGCCATCGAAGTAGCCACCAATGCCGCAGTAATAGCCACGTGGGCCGGGCTCCGCCTGGGAGATAATATCCAAGGTCGCTGGCTTTGGCGCACCGCTAACGGACCCGGCTGGTAGCAAGGTTTTTAGAATCGTACCGAGTTGGTTCTTCCAGTTGGTTGGAAGCTGGCCGCCGACCTTGCTACTGGTCTGTACCAATCCTCTGCTGCTGGTCGCAATCTTATGGAAGTAGCGGTAATCTGTCACTCGGACTTTTTTGGCCACCTGGCTGAGGTCATTCCTTATCAGGTCAACTATGGTCGCGTGCTCAGCAATCTCTTTCTGGCTATGAAGCAGGTCTTCGCGGGCTTGCGGTGTATCCAGCGTCGTCCCCTTCATCGGCCGGCTTTCGATGTACCCCGTCTTGTCAATGGTAACGAAGGTCTCGGGGCTGAAACAGACAAACTGGCCAGGAAATAAGATCCGATATTTGGCCTCGCTTTGCCAGTAGACATCGTCGAGGCTGCAGGCCATGTCAACCGGGGTAGGGAAGGTGAGGTTGGTGAGGAAGCTGTCTCCCCGTTGGAGGCCAGATTGTACTACCTCAAAAGCCTTTTCAAATAGCTCCGGACTGATGTGACGGGCCGACATGTTGGTCGGCAACAGACCGATGGGTGGCACGCCGGCCGGCGGACGGCCAGGAAAAACAAAGGCCGGCTGATCAGCTTCGCCTTCCTTTAAATCCCAAACGCGCGGCTTCTGCTGCTCAAAATCCATCAGGAAAAAGCAGGGCCGGCCCTGGCTGCCTAATGCATTAAGCTGATTGGCCCAATTGGTGATTATGTCGGTCTGGTTGGTCACTCGGTTGTAAGACGCTTTTGCGGGCAGAAAGTTACAGAAATGATTAACTTGCCTTAGACGGAGGAATCCTATTGTCTCTACAGCCTCCCTTTGAATGTTCCTAAAAGAAATCCTAATGTGGAAGAATACCTTAATCCTATTTCTATTTCCCCTTGCCCTTTCAGCTCAATCCGACGTATCGAGCCTTGCCTCTATTCTGGAGTATACGGCGGAAGCCGATGATTACAACGGCAATATTCTCGTTGCTCAAAATGGCAAAGTTGTTTACCGTGGCAGTTTCGGTGTTTCCCGAATGAATGAGGACATTCCACTGGACAGTGCTACCGTGTTTCGATTGGCCTCCGTCTCCAAACAGTTCACTGCTCTCGGCATCGCCTTGCTCGAAAACGACGGAAAACTGGCCTACGACGACCTACTCGGCAAGCACATTCCCGAATTGGCTTTCTATGAAGGCGTAACCATTCGCCATTTACTCCACCATTATGGCGGGTTGCCGGACTACATGGGTATGGTAATCAAGGCCAAAGACTTTGATCGGGTCCACAATAACAAGAGCATCATTGAGGTCATGGCCGCACGTAAGCCTAAGGTTGAATTCGCTGCGGGAACAAAGAGCAATTATAGCAATACGGGTTATCTCTTACTGGCTTCTGTTATCGAAAAATTGAGCGGTAAAACATACAGTGAATTCCTTGCCGAGCGGGTATTTGAACCCTTCGGAATGACGAGGACTTCTGTACCATATCCCAGCAATCAGTTGGACGAGAATACCGCGGGGAGCTACGCTAAAAATGAAAAAACAGGAGCGTACTTTCAGGTGGATATAGGGCAAGACCCTTTTGGATATTACGTCTTAGCCGACGTGGTTGGCGACGGGATGGTCCATTCCACAGTTGATGACCTTTTTCGCTACAGCCAGGGCTTGCTGACGGATAAGATTCTCCCCGCTGACAAAAGAACGGTACTGACCACGCCAGGCAACTTAGAAAAAGGGAAAGGAAAATATGCCTTTGGACAGCAAATAACGACGTCAGAGGAAGGTATGGTCGTTAACCACAGCGGCAGCTGGGCGGGTTACTTGACGTACCTAGAGCGGCACCCGGACAAAGGCAACGTCATTGTTGCCCTCAGCAACTTTGATTCTCCTTATAGCCGGATGGTTCGTCCTGCACAGCGTTTCCTCGCTGGCGAAAAAATAACTAAGCCTAAGGTCTTTACGTCCATTGAAATCGATGCTGCAATACTCAAAGACTACACCGGGACTTATGAATTAACAGTGACTAAAACCACAACCTTTAAGTTCAAAGCTTCCAAAGGGAAACTGGTGATGGAAGTCCCCAACCAGCCCAAATATGAGCTCACTCCTTTTCAGAAGGACGGTTTCTACCTCGACGGATTGGATGTTGATCTCACCTTTACCCGTGATGCATCCGGTAAGGTGACTGGCTTCGACTATTACCAGCGTGGGGTGGAAGGAAAGGGCGTAAAGAAGTAGGGAGGCATTAGTAGATAGCCATTAGGTACCCCAAGCAAAAAGAGCTAACTCCTAAAACCAGGTACGCCTCGGCTCCGCTCGGCGACCGGTTTTCCTAGTGTTGCGTCAAGTTTGATTTTGTGCATAAGGTGCTGGTAGATTTTTTCAGTTGGTAAGGCGCTCAAACCGGAGCTTAGCCGTAGCTAAGTGAGGATTTGAGCAACGCAGCCAGCTGGGAAAAGGTGCCGCAGATTGTGCCAATTTTAAACTTGACGCAGCACTAGTTGTCCTTCCGTCGAGCATAGGCTCGACGGTGAAACAAGGTCGGTTCGGTCGCCGAGCTTAGCCGAGGCGGTTTAGTGAATAGTTCTTTTTTAGGCATAAGTACTTGCGACTCTCACCTCGTGTCTCCCTACTCATGCCTCCTACTCTCTCCTAATGCCTACCTTCGTGGCGCATGCAAAAACTCTCTCCCGAAGACCTCTTCAACGACCCGACCTGGCAAGACCACGTCCTTCTCGACGTCCGCTCTCCGGGGGAGTATGCAATTGGCTGCCTTCCTGGCGCCCAAAGTCTGCCTTTGTTCTCGGATGAAGAAAGAGCTGCCGTTGGTACGCTTTACAAGCAGGACAGCCCTGATGCGGCCCTTTTAGAGGGGTTGGACATCGCTGGCAGTAAGATGCGTTGGTTAGTGGAGGAGGCGCGGCGCCTGGCGCCGGCTAACAAAATTGTTGTTCACTGCTGGCGCGGCGGCCAGCGTAGCGGCAGCGTAGCTTGGCTGCTGGAACGGGCCGGCTTCAAGGTGGCACAGTTGACGGGAGGATACAAGGCTTCCCGGCAGTTCATCCGCCAGTATTTAAGCGAAGACCACCACAATTTACAGGTGTTAAGCGGGCCAACTGGCTCTGGTAAAACACCCATTTTGTTGGCTATGAAACGGTCTGGTGCCTACGTCGTCGACCTCGAAGGCATTGCCAACCACAAAGGTTCGTCCTTTGGCGCCATCGGCGAAGATCCTCAGCCATCGAATGAATCCTTTGAGAACCAGCTTTACGGCCAGCTTCGGGGTATTCCCGAAGGCGGCACCGTTTGGTTAGAAGATGAGAGCCGGATGATCGGCCATGTTTACATGCCCGATGAGTTCTATGATCGGCTGGACGCTGCTCCGGTTACCCTTTTGGAGCAACCGATTGAATGGCGCGTAGATCGCCTAGTTGATCTCTACGGAAGCTATCCCAAGGAACCATTGGTTGCTGCCTTTACCCGGCTTCGCAAAAGATTGGGTGGCCAACATTTGAACGATGCATTGGAGGCCCTAGAACAGAATGATTTCGCCGCTGCAGCCCGTATTGCCCTGGTTTATTACGACAAGGCCTACCACCATTATGGAGAGCGCCGTGGCGCGAGGGTGGTTAGGAGGGTTGTGGCTGATGGACCGGAGGCTGAAGGTATTGCGAAGCAGATCTTGAGCAAATAGCATTTAGGGATGCGAAATACTAAATGCTAAACCCTAAATGCTGGTTACTCGGGCGTATTACCCTGCACCGATTGGAAAATATTCGCGTAGAAATTCAACCCCGCCTGCGTCATTTTATTAGAGTAGGCAGGCTTCCCATCTTCGTACCAGACATAGCCGGCGCATTCGGCCTGGAAGTAAATGTCCGCTTCCTCGATGTTCTTACCATTTACTTGGAACCAGATGTGCCCGACGGCTTTACATCCGGGGACTATTTCCATCGATTCAGTGGAAATAGTGCCTAAAGTGGACTGGATTTGAGGAAGCTCACTCTGGTTGATCGACACGGGGATGTCGTAGAAGGTGGCATCCATGTACGTTGCATTCACGAAGAGGTATTCGAGGCGCGTAACGTCGATGGAAGGGTAGGGCTGGGAGGCTGCTACGCCTGCTGTTTCGGGAGCATCGGAGGATGAGGCGGGGCCGCAGGTGCAGAGGGTAGTTAGAAGGAGCAGGGCAAAAATGCTACGGATGATCATTCAGTAATGGTTGGTTTGGGGATTTCCTCGCCTTCTCCCAGCGTGTACACCAGCCGTAAGCTAATGGTGCGCCCTTTGAAGGAGGTATTGATGGCGTTGTCGATGTCAATATTCGTAAGGTGCTTAGACCAACGCATATTGATCCCCAGGTTGGGTTTGACGTAGAAGGTTACGCCAGCCTTGAAGGCTATAAGATTGTCTTTGAAGGCAATGGTGGAGGTGATGTCTTCCCCCTGGAAATCGTCTATCTCATAAGAGAACAGCCGTTGGAAGGAGAAACCGCCTTCGGCGGTTATTCGCCAGTCTTTGTAAAAGACCATCAGCGGAACCTCAAGGGTGTTGAGGTGGAAACGGGTGAATGGACTACCATTTGGCGAAGAGTTGGGCTTGTAGGCCCCCTGTTGACTGAACAAGATTTCTGGACCAATCCGCCAACGGTCGTTAAGCTTAGCTACCACCCGGAGACCGGAATTAACGCCAACCTTGTGAAAGCCAAAGAGGTCATCACCATCTATTTGGCTGATGTTCATGCCTGCTACAATGGAGGCCTGGAAGGTCTGGGCACTGAGGCCACTCGCCAAAAAAAGTAGGATGAGAAGAGGAAGGGTTTTCCGCATAGGGCGAAGATAGTTAAGAAGTGAGTAAGTCAAATAATCTGTGAGTCAACGTGTGCATAACGAAATGCACAAAGCTTAGAAGAAAGTCTCTCCGTCCGGCGGCTACGCTCC
>JBLIGS010000031.1:0-15960 GCA_047637095.1 Neolewinella sp.
GAGGAGTTGCTGCTGAAATAGCCTCCGAAAGGGCAGCCGCGGCGGCAGAGATCGCGGTTTTGGCAGTTGCCTCGGGTACCGAGGTTGACCTTGGGGTCGTAGGCCGTAAGGTGGGCAACCCGGCCCTCAGAAACGAGGCGACTGGGGAACTTGGCGTGGACTTTGTCCCGGAAGTCCTCCTCTAAACAATTGAAGGGAATGGGCGGCTGGAATGGGCCGTCGGGGAAGTGCGCCACGCCTTCGGCGCGGCCACTGATGCCAACGAAGCGGGTGGTGTAATCGTACCAGGGTTTTAGGTCAGCATGGCGGATGGGCCAATCGATGGCGACGCCATCGCGGGCGTTGGCCTCGAAGTCCAGGTCGCTAAGTTGGTAGCAGTGCCGACCCCAAACGAGGCTACGCCCGCCAGTCTGGTAGGCCCGGATCCAGTCGAAGCGCTTTTTCTCCGTGAAGGGGTAATCGCTGTCTTTGACAAAGTGATGGATATCGCTTTGGGCCATGATGTAATCCTTGCGCTCCAGCGACCAGTAATCCTTCTTTCGGACGTCGTCCGGGATTTTATTGTTGAGGGGCAGTTCCCAATTGTCGAGGTTAGCCGTCGGGTAATCACCGTGTTTAATCATTGGTCCCCGTTCCAAAACAAGGGTTTTAAGCCCCTTGCGGCAGAGTTCCATGGCTGCCCAGCCACCGCTGATGCCGGTGCCGATTACAATGGCGTCATATGTGTTACTGGGGGGAGTTTGCATGGCAGGTCAGGGTTGAGGGTGAAAGGTAAGACGATTTTTTTGGGCTTGACGCTGGCGTGGGATTGGGAGCTACAGCTTGTATAGGATGTGGTTTAGGGGCGTAGCCATCGTTATTCTCCTTGCTTTTATCTACCTTCCCCTTGCATCCTGCGTTCGCGGCAATACAACTAACCTCCCTTTTGCTGCGTTCATTCTCCTTAGACAAACCACTTCCCTTCTACCAGACCCCCCCCGCGCGTTTTGACACCCGCTGAGCTAAAAAATAAACTGCACCCCGAAACCCTCCTCGAAGCCTGCTTCTTGGAAGACACTGAATTTTGTCGTGGTCTGCAATGGGGCGTTCCACGCTACGGTCATCCGGAGGGAACGATCTGGGCACACATTATCGAAGTCAATGCTAATATTGACAGGTTACCTGTCGACGCCGATACCCGACGACAACTCCGAATCATCTGCTGGGTTCACGATACCTTCAAGCACATCGAACACCGCGGTTCTCCGCGTGATTGGACCCGCCACCACGGCGTCTATGCCCGGAAATTCTTGGCCCGTTACATCGATGACCCTCTACTCTTGAACGTGGTAGAATACCACGACGAAGCCTATTATTGCTGGCGACTTGGTCACCTCTACCATCGACTGGAGGACAGCAATATTCGACTGGAAACCCTAAAAGAGCGCGTCGGGGAATACTGGCAACTGTACTATCTTTTTTTCAAATGCGATACGGCGACGGGGGACAAGAATCCTGCACCGTTGCAGTGGTTTGAGGAGACGATGAAGGGAATCCAGGTTTTAGACTTTAGAGATTAGGATTTTAGCGGTTAGCCATTAGCATTTAGCGATAAGGCAGGCGCTGGAAGTATTGACGTAAATTGCGGCGTAACCCCGCAACCCGCAACCCGCAACTCCCACCCCGCAACATGCAACTCGTACCTCGCTTCCTTCTGGGTTTTCTCTTCTTCTTTTTCACCCTCGTGATCTTTATGCACCTGGATGACATGTCTGTAGAGATTTACGACGAGGCCCGCAGGGCCGTCAGTGCGAGTGAAATGGCGGCGGGGAAAGCACATTTCTTGGTGCCAACGTATAATGGCGAGCCGGACCATTGGGGGACGAAACCGGCTTTGCTGGTTTTGTGCCAGGCCTTTTGGATGAAAATTTTTGGGGTTGGCGAACTGGCAGTTCGGTTGCCGAGTGCGCTGGCTACGCTGGCGCTTTGTTTCCTGATGACTTGGTGGGGGCGTAAGGACTGGGGGGGTATGCTGGCGGGCGGTGTGGCTGCGCTGGCGATGCTTTGCAATTGGCAATTTATGGGTAACCACGGCGCTCGGACGGGGGATTTTGATGCCATGTTGACGCTGTTCTTGATGGCGCAGCTGGTGTTTTTCTACCGATGGGTGGTGGACGATAAGATGAAATGGCTTTGGCTGGCGGGCGGGGCGGTGGTCCTTGCTGGCTTGACAAAAGGCGTGGCCGGAGGTTTTTTCCTCCCGGGCATTGGGCTGTGGCTATTGCTGGATGCGGAGGGGCGAAAGCGTTTGTTGCGGCCGTCGTTGTACTTGGTGATTGGCGGAGCGATTGGTCTTGTGGTGAGCCATTATTTTATCCGGGAGACGGTTGATCCGGGTTACCTGGAGTTTGTGCAGAACAATGAATTAGGTGGTCGGTTTAGCAAGACCAATGAAGGGCACCAGCATCCGTTTACCTTCTATTTTAAACAGTTGGTGGAGGATAAAGCGATGGGGCACTTGTTGGCCTTGTTGGTGCCGGCGGGATTATTTTTCTTTTGGAGGTTTGGGGCCGCGGCCGCAGGTGCAAAGAACGTTGAAGAGAGAAGAGGAAACCTTTGGGCCGGGCGGCGCCCGGCGTTGCTCGTCGCAGTTGTTCTTGTTGTCTTCCTCCTGGTGATCTCCGTTGCCGGGACGAAACTGTACTGGTACAAAAACCCGTCTCTACCTTTGATCGGTATGTTGATCGGAGGCTTCTTGTTTGCCATTGCCGGTTTGCTGGCCGACCGGATCGGCGGAAACTTTGGCAAGGTGGTGGCCATTGGTCTACTTGCTGCGCTTTTCATTGCGCCGATGTCGAAGGTGTTGGAGCGGAGCCACCGGCCCCGCGTCTACCAGGAAACGCCCAAGCGGAAGCTGGGCTTCCGCGACTTCATGCGCCACCACGAGATAGCCCCTCCCTATACCGTTGTTATCCGAGACTATAACCCCAATGCCCGGTTCTACGTCAACCAGGCCCAGTCTGAAGGCAAGGACATTCAACTGAAACGCGTCAAAAAACTGTTGCCACCGCTGGTTTACAACGCCCGCCTGCCGGGCGGCTTCGAAGTTGGCGAACGGGTAATGATCTGCCATACCGAAACCTGGGACTATCTGTTTAAGCGCTACCGGATGAAGGAGGTATTTAAATTTAGGGGGTGTAAGTTGATGGAACTTGGGGAGGAGAGGGAGTAGGTTTTAGCCATTAAATGTTATACGTGAGGTCGGCGGACCTTTGGCACCTCGAGGTCTACGGTGTACACACCTCTTTACAAGTGCGAATTTCCTTGCATTTAGCCGAGGTTTTGCCCTCTCCCCAACCCTTCTCCAGCAAGTCTCGCCTAAGGCTCGACGGAGAGGGGCTATTTTGAATCGCAAAAACGATTCTTGAGCGAAGAAACCCTGGCTAGACGGAAGCTACCCGTAAAAAAGCCTAACTCTTGGTCAATATCACGCTCGAAGGGTCATCCCTCTCCGGTGGAGAGGGACCGAGGGAGAGGGAAAAAGAGGAGCTGGGCCATTTTTGTAAACTTGTATGTACATCCTAGACCTCCAGGTCCGAACCCCGTTTTGGCGCTTGCGCCGAAACAAGGATGAGAAGTACAGTCAAATTCGCTAGCGAATTTGAGGGAATCGCACCTGAAGGTGCTCCACCCAGCCAACCATTCATGCTTTTCCACCCATCCTTGTACACGTTCGGCTTCGCTCACTGACCACCTGCGTCCGCGCTCGCATACTGTATCGACGGGGCTTTGGGTTGAGGACCTCCAGGTCCGAACCCAGTTTTGGCGCTTGCGCCGAAACAAGGATGAGAAGTACAGTCAAATTCGCTAGCGAATTTGAGAGAATCGCACCTGGAGGTGCTCCATCCAGCCAACGATCCATGAACCTGCGTTCGCGGCCCGAAAACTAAACGGCTGTAAACCTTATCTTTGCGCCCCGAAAACTAAGTCTCCCTACATGATAACATACGTAAAAGGCATTCTTGCGCACAAGAACCCAAGCTTCGTCGTGATTGAGGCGGCAGGGATTGGCTACCACATCAACGTCAGTCTGTACACCTACACGAAGATTGAAAAATCGGAGACGGCTAAGTTGTTGACCCACTTTCACGTGAAGGAGGATCAACAGACGTTATTTGGCTTCTACGAAGAGGCTGAAAGAAGTCTTTTTCGCCTACTGATTGGCGTTAATGGCGTCGGCCCAACGACGGCATTGGTGGTGCTTTCTAGCATGAATCCGGAAGAATTTCGTGCTGCAGTGCTGGGCGAAGATGTTGCCGCCATCCGTCGGGTCAAGGGCATTGGGCCGAAAACGGCTCAGCGGATAATTCTAGATCTTAAGGACAAGATGATGAAAGAAAGTTTCGCCGCCCCGACAATGCTGTCACCGGAGAGCAATACCCAGCGAGCAGAGGCGTTATCTGCTTTGGTGAATCTAGGCTTTGCCCGCCCGGCTGTGCAGCGTGCCCTTAACAAGGTTTTTGCTGCAGAACCCGGACTTAGTACTGCCGAGAAAATCATCAAGCTCGCCTTAAGGGAGTTGTCCTCCTAGTTGAACCCCGATTAACACAGAAATTCTCCTTTAACAAGGAGACCTACTCTTAAAATTGACCGATAGCAACGGTTTTGCCAATGTGCAACCGTTCATGGTGGGCCGCCAGGAATTTCCCCCCACGGCCTATTGGAAGGATTGATATATGAATAAGACGCTACTCCTACTCGGTTTTGCCTTTGCCTCACTAAGCTTTACCTACCCTTACACTGCTGGTAATAGCGTAGATGAAAAGTCAGAGAGCTTTGACATACTTGAGTTATTTAAGACGGTTACTTACGGCCCCTCCCCGGAGGAGAACGTAGTTCTGCCTGCCTACCTGCAAGCAGAAATAGAAACGGATACCTTGCCGCCGTTGTTGGACCGCCGCAGGGACTTCATTACGGACCCTAACCGTAACCCAGTTGACCTGAAAGACCCTGCTGTCGTTCAAAAAAAGGTAGAGTATGACCCGGAAACGGGTAGGTACATCGTTCGGGAGACCCTGGGCGGTTTTGACTTCCGTCCTCCAATTTACCTGACCTTCGAGGAATACTTCAAGTACCGGGAAGAACAGGACCAGAAGAGGTATTTCAACCAGTTGGCTGGTGTTGGCAACCCTGATGATGCCATCAGTATTGGTGATCCGCTGGCGGATATTGAGCTGGACCCAGACTTGATTGACAACCTGTTTGGTGGAACTGGCGTAGACATCCAACCGCAGGGTGGGGTAGACCTCAGCTTCGGCCTCAACTACCAATTTCAAGACAACCCTTTCATCGTTGAACGTTTCCGTAGGAATACCATCTTCGATTTCGATATGGATATTCAGATGAATGTTACCGGCCAGATCGGCGATAAGCTGAAGCTGAATACCAACTACAACACCGGAGCGACCTTTAATTTTGATAACCAGATTAAACTGGACTACAACTCTGAAGCCTTCAGCGAGGATGATATCCTGCGAAAGATTGAGGCTGGTGACGTCAATCTGCCACTGCGGGGTTCTCTGATTGAGGGCGCGCAGTCGCTGTTCGGGTTGAAGACGGAATTACAGTTTGGCCACCTTAAGCTGACGGCGATTGCTAGCCAGCAACGGAGCCAGCGGGAAAAACTCACCATTGAAGGCGGCGCACAGTTGGCCGAGTTTGAGGTCTATGCCGATAGCTACGACGAAAACCGTCACTTCTTCCTGAGCCACTACAACCGCGACGTTTACGAAGAGTCGCTGGAGAACCTGCCACAGATCAATACGCTGTTTCACGCCGAGAACATTGAAGTATGGATTACCAACGACAGGAATGAGGTATTGGAAGTTCGGGACATCGTTGCCTTCGCCGACCTTGGTGAGCCGGAACGGATCACTAGCGATGGCGTTAACCCTTTTCCAACACCCGTTTACCAAGAACTTTGTGATGGCTTGCCTTTGCCTGAAAACGGTGCAAACGACCTTTATCAACGGCTCGTTGCCGAAGGAGAATCCATCCGGGATATTGACCGGGCGGTATCTACCCTTCAGTCGGCCCGCTTTGGCATGACGCAAATCCGAGACTTTGAAAAAGTGCAGGCCCGTAAGCTGACGGCCCGAGAATATACAATTAACGCGGAGCTTGGCTTCGTTTCCCTGAACATCAATGTTCAACCAGACCAGGTTGTAGCCGTTTCTTACCGCTATAAGTACAACGGTGAAATCTTCAAAGTCGGTGAGATGTCCGTTAACCAGGACAATTCTAGTGCCGACACCAGCAACTTTGCCAACCAGGTACTCTTCACGAAAATGCTGAAGAGCTCCACCCAGCGGGTGGGGCTGCCAAGTTGGGACTTGATGATGAAAAACGTCTATTCTCTCGGTGCCTACCAGGTTAACCAGGAGGACTTCCGCCTGGACATCCAGTACGAAGATCCGGGAGAAGGCTTTAAGCGATTCTTGCCGGTACCAATAGCTTTGTCGCCAGATGGCCTAAGGAGACAAGGTGTTCCCCTTATCCGTGCACTTAAACTTGACCGCCTGAATTCGCAGAATGACCCTCAACGAGATGGCGTCTTCGACTTCGTTCCTGGCATAACCATTAACCCGACAACTGGCCGAATTTATTTCCCGGTATTGGAACCTTTCGGTAGTGACCTCGCAGAATTACTTGATCCTGCTGATGCAGCACAATATGTCTACCAAGAACTCTATGATTCTACCATTTTCCAAGCACGGGAATTTCCAGAGAAAAACCGTTTTGCGATTCGAGGTACTTATAAGTCCTCCATCCAATCGGAAATCAGCCTTGGCGCTTTCAACATCCCTCCCGGTTCTGTTCGTGTAACGGCAGGTGGAGCACTGTTAGAGGAAGACCGAGATTATACCGTTGACTACAGTACTGGTCGGGTTCGCATCCTTAATGATGCCATCCTGAGTTCTGGTGTTCCGATTGATGTAAGCTTTGAGGACAATACCATCTTCAGCTTACAGACCAAAACCATGTTGGGCTTGCGGGCGGATTATGAAATCAGCGACAACCTCAGCATTGGTGGTACTTACATGAAGCTCTTTGAGCGGCCATTTACCCAGAAGGTTAACATTGGAGAAGATCCGATCAACAACTCCATTTACGGCCTTGATGCGACCTTCCAGAAGGAGTCTGGCTGGCTGACGCGGGCAGTTGATAAACTGCCGTTTTACAGTACCAGCGCACCGAGTAACATCAGCCTTACGGCGGAGACGGCATGGTTACGGCCAGGCCACAGCAGGGCAATTAACCAGTCCCGTGACGAAAAGGGAGGCATTGTCTACCTTGATGACTTCGAGGGGGCGGCCAGCCCAATTGACCTGATGGTCCCCGTTCAGCGATGGTACCTGGCTTCCGTTCCACAAAATGATGCCCAGAACAACAACCCGCTCTTCCCTGAATCGAGGAGAGATGGGTTGGTTAGTGGCGCTAACCGAGCGGCCCTTAATTGGTACCGAGTAGAACCTAACGCCCGTAATGACAGCCCCGGCAGCCGGGAAAATATTTACACTAGTGCCGTCCCTCAACAGGAAGTATTCCCTAACCTGGATATTCCGATCGCACAGCGCCAGCGGAACCAGTTCTTTACTTTCGACATGGCCTATTACCCCGGTGAACGTGGCCCTTATAACTTTGATACTCCCGATGGACTTGAGGGCGTGACGGCAGGTGTAACCCTGGAGAACGACCCGATCTCTCCGGTGAAACTGACCAGCCCTGAAACCCGCTGGGCGGGTATCATGCGAGAAATGACTACCCCCGATTTCCAGAGTTCCAACATCGAATTCGTAGAGTTCTGGATGCTATCTCCTTTCCTCGACGGAGATAATCCAACTTCTGCTGATCCAGACGCAGATAAAAAACAAGGTACGCTGTACCTTAACTTGGGCAACGTCAGTGAAGATATCCTGAAAGACAGCCGGATGTTCTTTGAAAACGGTCTGCCTGGACCGGCGAACCCCAACCGGCCAGTAGATGAAACGGATTGGTCGTGCGTGCCAGTGGCACAGCAAATCACCCGTGCGTTTGATAACGACCCGACGACACGTCTCTTGCAAGATGTTGGTCTCGACGGTTCAAGTGATGCTAAAGAAGCGGTGAAGTTCGAAGATTACCTCAATGAACTATCAGCAGCGAATCCGCTGGTGGCAGACATCGTTCGGATGGACCCTTCCAACGATAATTTCTTCTACTACAACAACGATCGTTATGCGCCGGATACCGACCTCCTTACGCGCTTACGCGGCTGGAACGGTATGCAGGGTAACTCAGCTGCCAATAACAACACCCGTGGCAATACCCGGGAGAGTACGACCAACATCCCAGATGCGGAAGACCTCAACCAGGACAACACCCTGAACGAAGCAGAAAGCTATTTCCAGTACGAAATTCCATTCGTACAGAGTGGAACGGACCCACGCGGGTTTGACGAAGAGCAGACGCCCTTTATCACGGACCGTCTGGAAGACCCCGCTACTGATCGGGTTTGGTACCGCTTTCGTGTACCATTGAACACTGACCAAAAGGTTGCCGTTGGTGGCATCCAAGATTTCCGTTCTATCCGCTTCATGCGAATGTACATGCATGGCTTTGAAGCGCCAACGGTACTTCGTTTCGCAGAGTTTGAACTCGTTCGGAACAGCTGGCGCCGGTACAACCGAGATTTTCAGACAGGCCCGGCCATCGGTGGTGAAGAGAATACAGAATTCAACGTTGATGCTGTCAATATTGAAGAAAACTCCAGCCGTCTGCCTTTCAACTACGTACTGCCTAACGGCATCGTCCGAGAACAGAGCCTTGGCGTAATTAATACGCTGCAGAATGAGCAGTCGCTATCCCTGAAGGTGAATAACCTCCAGCCTTCCGGCCGCCAAGCAGTGTTTAAATATACCGATACAGACCTTCGCCTTTATGAAGATTTAAAAATGTTTGTCCACGCGGAAGCGCTGGGGGACAGTCGGTTCCAAATGCCGGAGGACGGAGATCTAAGTCTCTTTATCCGAATGGGATCTGACTTTGAATCCAACTACTACGAATACGAGGTCCCGCTGATGTTATCAGATACCTCCGACCTGAGCAGCTGTCCGGAACCTTTTGGTAATGGCCGTCTGGAAAACACTGCTTGTTATTCCGAAGTGGTTTGGCCGGAGGAAAATGCTGTTAACCTTCCGCTGGCACTCCTGCGGGAGTTGAAGCTGGAACGCAACGATCTTAACCTGCCGATTTCTCAGGAATATTCTACGAGTTTCTCTCCTTCGGATTCTGCTAACCACATCATCCGGGTAAAGGGTAACCCTAACCTAGGCTTTGTAAAAGTCTTTATGATTGGCATTAAGGCGAAGGACGATTTGAATAGCAATGGCGTAAGCGCCGAAATTTGGGTGAATGAGCTTCGCCTGGAAGGATTGGACGAGCGTGGCGGCGTTGCCGCGATCGGCCGGGCTGATATCCAACTCGCCGACCTCGGTAACCTTACCGCAGCGGTCAACTACAGCAGTGTTGGCTTCGGTGGCTTGGACAACAACGTAACGGAAAGGGCACGGGAGCAAACGGCAGGCTATGACTTATCTGCAAACCTTGCGATGGACCGCTTTTTCCCACAGAGCTGGGGACTGCGCCTACCACTGTACCTCCAGCACAGTAAAACGGTCAGTACACCAGAGTATGACCCATACGATCTGGATGTTAAGCTGAAACAGAAGGTTGAACGGGCTGAAAACGACCTTGTGAGGGACAGCCTACGGGAGCAAGCGCAGGAGATTAACAAAATCTCTGCTATCAACTTCAATAACGTCGGTATCTCCCCCAGCGGAGGCAATGCCAAGAGCCCATTGAACCCAGCTAACATTAGCCTCAGTTACGGCTTCACGAAGACGGAAAGGTCTGATCCGTTCATCGCTAACGAAACCATCCGTGACCACACAGGTGCCATTGACTACACCTTCTCCCGCGGACGAGGTGGTTCCATTGAACCCTTCAAAGGAATCAAGAGCAAATACCTGAAGCTACTTAGTGAGTTCAACATTAACCCCTTGCCGAATAGTATTACGGTAGCCAACGTCTTGAACAGAAGCTTTGCCACAACGCAGTACCGCTTTGCCGGCGACGTTGATGAGAAGTTCAACACCTTCTACAATAAGCGCTTCGTTTGGGACCGAACCTATAATGTTCGTTGGGACCTGACCCGCAGCCTCAAACTTGGCTTCAATGCCAACATGAATGCTACGATCGATGAGCCAGATGAAAACGATCTGGTATTAATTGACGACGAGGCTGAACGGAACCAACTCCGGAGTGATAGCCTTTGGAGCAACCTGAAAACGGGCGGCCGACCGAAGCTTTATACCCACGGTGTAAACGCCAGTTACCAGTTGCCATTGCGTTACTTCCCCTTCCTTGACTTCATCGACGTTCGGGCCAACTACCTTGGCAACTACAGCTGGAGTGCAGCGCCACTTAGCCTGACGAATATTGCTCCCGAAGACGGTGGCTCGTTGGGTAACCTAATCCAGAACAAACAGAGTCGGCAGCTTACCGCTAACCTGAATTTTGAAAAATTCTACGATCAGTTTGATTTCCTCCGGCAAATCAACCGGCCAAAGCGAAAGCGAGCATCGGCGCGTACCCGAGACCGTGGTACCGATGACAAAGGCAAAGACGATAAGGAAGCCGATGGCAAAGGCAAGCGTAAGAAGAAAAAGACGGGCCCAAGCGACATCGTCCGGGCCATCGTCCGGCCGCTAATGGCGCTGCGAAGCGTACGTGTGAATTACAGCGAGGACTTCGAAACAATCATTCCTGGCTTCCTACCAGAACCTGCACTCTTCGGCCAAAACAGCGGCTTTAAGGCGCCGGGATGGGGCTTTGTTGGCGGCATTCAACCGCGTATCCGGGAGCTGACAATTGCTGAACAAGGAACGGATGTAGACTTCCTGAATAACCTTGCCAACGATGGTTACATTTCCGATAATGTGTTCCTGAGCCAGGACGTCGTTCAGAATTACACCAAGCGTTGGGACGGAAACATAACCATCGAACCGTTCCGGGACTTCCGGATCGAACTGAACATCGATCGCACCTTTACGGAGAATTATTCCGAAAGCTTTAAGGTGCAGGAGAAGTTGGAAAACGGACAACCGGGAAACTTCCCATTCGTCCACTCCATCCCTGTTCGTGACGGTGCGTTAACCTTCACCAATGGTGGATGGAAGAGCCTTTTCCAACAGGATACGACTCAGTTAGATGAACTCTTTGAAACCTTTGAGTCCAATCGTCGTCAGATCAGCCAACGGCTGGGAGACGGTACGCCGCACGCAGATCCTGTTCTGGCCGCTTTGGGCTATTCATTTGGCTACGGACCGAACCAGCAAGACGTTCTGTTGCCGGCCTTCCTCGCGGCTTACCGCGGAGAGGACCCCAATGAAGTTAGCCTCAATCCATTTGATTTGAAGGCTAGCCCGAACTGGCGACTGACTTATAATGGCCTTGACAAGGTTGGTAACCTCGGCGAAATTTTCCGACGGGTGAACATCACCCACGGCTTCCAGTCGACCTTCTCGATCAGCAGTTACGGAACGAGCCTCGATTACCTCGACGCCCTCGAAATAGCTACGACGCCAGAGTTTACTGGCTACGACACGGTTTCATTGAATTACTTCCCGAGGGTCGAAATTCCGAACGTAACGGAGTCGAAGTCTTTTGCCCCACTCTTCGGCATTGAGGCGGAGCTGCAGAACGGCTTGTCTTTCAATTTCTCCTACCAGTCTCAGGACAACCGGAGCATCAACTTTGTAAGTAAGCTGCTCAGCGAGCAGGTATCTACCGAGGTTGTTGGTGGATTCGGTATCGTGCTCGAAGAGATCGAGCTCGGTTTCCTGCAAGGGAAAAAGAAGAAACGAAAGAGTAAACGAGACCAAGAAGAGGAGGCCAATCCCCAACGGGGTGGTGGTAACCAGGGCGCGAGTCGATCTGGTGGTCGACTGAAGGTGAGTGATATGGACATCCAGTTCAACTTCAGCCTTCGAGATGGCAAGACTTATGCCAGCCGCCTCAATCCTAATATTCGAGAGATCGTGGAAGGTAGCCGTGTGCTGACCTTTGCGCCTTCGGTCGAATACCAGGTCAATGACCTACTGAGCCTGCGGACATTCTTCGACTACCGCAAGACGCAACCGTTCAACTCCCTTGGCTTCCCGCAGACGGCGGCCAGCGGTGGAGTAGTGGTACGGTTCCAGCTGCAATAGTAGCCTAATTAGCGGTTAGCCTTTAGTGAGAAATCGCTAAATGCTAACCGCTTTTTGCGTTTTTGGGCGCGGACGCAGGTGCAAGGTGAGTTGTAGGGGCAAGCGGCTAGCGCGGTTATTTATCCCTTACGCCAATCATGGGCTAAAGTCATCAATAAAAGCCCCTCGACACGCTTCTCCACGCGCTTACGCTTGGTCGAAGCTCGCTCGGGGAGGCATTAGGCATTAGTAGATAGGCATTAGGGTACAGTATTCTCGCCTAATGCCTAATTACTAACGCCTATCATGAGTCGACCTCCGAAGGAAGCAGCGCAGCTAAAAGCGCATCGAGGGGCATGAATTTGTTATTTTAGCCCATGATTCGCATCCCTTGGTCCTCCAGGTCCTCAACCCCAGAAACTATCTCTGGGTGTAAAATATAAGTTTCCTTCTTAGGCCTACTTGGCTTTGTGGTCAATTCTGCCCTACAACTCACTTTGCACCCGCGTTCGCGCCCCGTTAAAAGTCCGTTAAAGACAAGATGGCCTCTTCCCGAACTGAACCCTGGGCCCAATCAAAACATTTACTTTCTATAGCCTGATCTTAGCCATTATTATGGGGGTGGTTAAGTCCCGGTAAAGACATAAATTTGTCAGCTTAAAATATAAACCGAATATTGACGGACAAATCTGCGTTATACTCGTCCGATCCCCAGGAAAAATCAGAATTTTATGAAAAAGCAAGGCTCATTACTCTTCGTTGTCCTGCTGGCCGTTGTTGGCTCTTTTGTGGCTTTTCGCCCAGCCAACGTCCCGCCCGGTGACAAAGAATCCCTCATCATTCAAACGATGATGCGTAACCTCCAGCGGTTTCATTATCAGCCCATGGAGATTGATGACGCATTCAGTAAGCGTGCTTTTAACTACTACCTGAATGACCTGGACGGCGCCCGCCTTTTCTTCACCCAGGAGGACACCAAAGCTTTTTCCCCGCACGAAATGCAGCTGGATGACCAGGTAAATGCCGGTACGTACGCATTTTTTGACCTCGTTCAGGAACGTTGGGTTGCTAGTCTCGATAAAACGGAGGTATTCTACAAAGACATTCTTAGTAAGCCTTTTAACCTGAAGGAAGGTGGTGAAATCACTACCCGCGACGACGATTCGGAATGGAGCACTAACGACAAAAAACTTCGTGCTTACTGGGAAGAATACACCAAGCGGGATGTGCTTGGTCAGATTGTGGGCAAGCAAAATGAGATCAAGGCATCAAAGGACTCTGATGAGCCAATGGACGACATGTCCGTTGAAGAAATTGAAATAGATGTTCGTGGTAAGACCATCGAGAAGTACGACAAATGGTTTGAGCGGATGCGCAAATCTAAGCTGAGTTCCCGTCGGAGTCAGTACCTCAATGGCCTGACTGCCATGTTTGACCCACACACGAGTTACTACCGCCCGAAGGACAAGGAGAGTTTTGATATCCGCTTCAGTGGCCGTCTGGAAGGCATCGGTGCTACCCTGACAAACCAGGAGAGCTACACCAAAATTTCTTCCATCGTTGTTGGTGGACCGGCCTGGAAGGCAGGTGAACTGCACGAGGACGACCTCATCATGGCCGTCCGCCAGGAAAAGCAGGAAGAAGCCCTCGACATTAAAGACATGCTCGTTGAAGATGTGGTAACCCACATCCGTGGCGACAAAGGCACAACCGTTCACTTGAAAATTAAGAAGCCGGATGGTACGATCAAAGAGATCAGCATCGTCCGCGACGTTGTTATCGTCGACGCGAATTACGCCAAGTCCCTGATCCTCGACGGGGAAGGGGAAGGCGAAAAAATTGGTTACATCAACCTGCCAAGCTTCTATGCTGACTTCCAAAACGAAGATGGTCGCTTCTGTTCTAAAGATGTGAAAGCGGAGTTGGAAAAGCTGAAAGACCTGGAGGTTGACGGTATTGTCCTTGACCTCCGTAACAACGGTGGTGGTTCCCTTCGGGACGTTGTGGACATGACTGGTTACTTCATTCCTGAAGGTCCGGTAGTACAGGTTGACGGCCGTGGCGGCCGCAAGGAAGTCCTTAGCGATAAAGACCCTAGCGTTGTTTACGACGGTCCCCTCGTTGTACTCGTTAACCAATATTCTGCTTCCGCCAGTGAAATCCTGGCCGCTGCCCTACAGGATTACGGCCGGGCCGTCATCGTTGGTAGTACCAGCACTTTTGGTAAAGGAACCGTTCAACGGTTCATCGACCTCGACCGGACCATACCTGGCCGCGCCGACGTTAAGCCACTCGGCACCGTTAAACTGACCATGCAGAAGTTCTACCGCATCAATGGTGGTTCTACGCAGCTGCGCGGCGTAGAGTCCGACATCGTCTTACCTGACAGTCGCTCCCTCCTCGAAACCGGCGAACGTCAGCAAACCGGACCGCTTGCGTGGACGGAAATCGAACCTGCCGTTTACGGACAGGACGTTTACCAGGTCCCTTTCATCGAAACGTTGAGGGAAAAATCCAATAACCGAGTAGCAGATAATGCTTCCTTCCGCCGGATTATCGAAAATGCCAAGCGTGTTAAGCGTCAGCGTGATAAGAATACTTATCCACTTACGCTTTCTGGTTACCAGGCACTGGACCAGAAGAATAAGGACGAGGCCAAGAAGTTTGAAGGCCTCTACGACCTGGTCGTAACCGAAGGCGTTGGTAACATCGAGGTTGACCTCGAAGAGATCATGTCTGACGAGAGCAAGGACAAGCGCAACCGCGAATTCAAGGAAAATGTCTCTAAGGACGTTTACATTGAGGAAGCATTGAACATCATCGCTGATATGCGAGGGACCAAATAAGCCTAAGGCTTATTTGATAGACGCGGCTTCGCCGCTTGTAGACGCTTCGCTTTTAGGCTCCGCACGTGATAGTGAGGAGGCTGAAAGCGAAGCGTTTTTGTTGCTACAAGGCCGAGCCGTCTAAAAGGTTGCGCAGCAACCGTCTATAAGGAACAAGGCCGTCTAAAAGCGGCCTTGGGCCGCTTGCTCAATGTGTCGCCAGTTGTGGTAAACGACTACCCGAAGGGTGTCTCCCAGTCGTAGTTTGATCAGGTTGGTAATACTGATGCCGGTCTTCGTTTTGGTTAGGTCGATGTTGGCGGCGAGGGTGAGCAATTCGAGGGTCTCGTGTTGCTGGCGGACGAACTCTTTTATGACGGAGCGGTCTGGGGCAACGGAGAAATTGATGGGGTTGGCATTTTTGAAGGTGCTAATCTTCTTAGTCTTCGGGCCTGGTTTCATGCCAGCAGCGAAGTAGTTGCCAAGGCGGGAGGAGGTAAAAGTATCCTTGGCGACAGGGTGTTTTGAACCCTTGATTTGGCGACGAATTTCTGGCAAGTAGAAATCTCCGTAATGGTTGAGGTGGGCAAGACATTCCAGGGCGTTCCAGGCATCGGGCCGCGGCCGCAGGTGCAGGCTTTTGTCATCAAGAGCGAGGAGCGTTTCGGCGGCGGCGAGGTTTTGCCGCGTACGGTCCGTCAGTTTCCGGAGCAGGTCGGTGGAGGAACGAGCTTTCATATATCCTTTGTTTTTTGTTGGGACAAAGGTCTGGTGCAGAGCGGGCGTGGATGTTGATTGAACGCAAGAATTTAATCGGTAGCCGGTAGTATCGTAGTGTAGTAGACGGTAGAAATATCGGTTTCAAC
>JBLIGS010000032.1:0-15902 GCA_047637095.1 Neolewinella sp.
TTTTGCCTCAAACCCATTTTTCCGGCGGTGTCATGCCTGGTGCAACTTCATTTTTAATAATCACCCTGTCAGCTTATGGATAGCCGGAGAAAAACATCCGCCGTTCTCTCCGACAGGCTGCTAGTGCATCAAGATCAAAGTTCGGTACAGTTATAACTTACCATCGCGGCACTGTACTTCCCCGCTGAAAACCTCACTTAGCTAAGGCTATGATCGACTTTCAGCTGGTCGTCCAGCACCGCGCTGCTGGCGTTCTAACTAGCACCAACTTCAATCTTGACGCACTAGTGAAAAGCCCCCCCGCAAGGTCGTACTACTCCAATTCCAGGCCGGGAACTCCCAGCCCAAACCCTGCACCTGTACTTCGGCTATGCTCAGCATAATCCCAAACCCTGCACCTGCGTCCCCGCCCAGCTACGGCTTCTCCACCACCTGAATAGCCCCGACCCCTTTGGCCAAAAGCTGGTCATTGTAACCTTTCAACCTGGCAATAAGGGCATTTCCGGCGGCGGAGTGGACGGCCCACTGAGCGTTCAATGCCTTCATTCTGTCAAGGGAAGGCTGGCCGATCTGGGCAATATCATTCTCGCTCTGGTTGAGCAGGAAAAGGTAGTCGGCCGTGAAGCCATTGATGAAGTTCTCCACATCGTCGTAGGCTTTGGATTTTCGCTGGACCATTGTCGCGTCCCACGCACCAAGGCTTTTCGCCAAGTCTCCTCCTTCTTTGCGGAGCATTTCAAATCCATCAGATTTTGGGAGCCCTTTGGTCAGCTTTTGTAGTTGGCCGTTGGCATCGTTCAGGTTACTGACCATATCGTGCATCGCGTTCAGGCTCTTAGCCATTGCATTGAGGTGCTGATCGTAGGCTATCGCTGCGATCGGATCGTTGGCGTGTTGTGGATTGGGCGCTACGCTGGCGTTGGCCGTTTTCGAGCTGCTGCCCTTGCTCAGCCTGAGTTGGTAGGCTCCGGTCGGCACTTTATGCCCCCGGTAACTGCCTTCGATGTAAACCTGGTTTACGCCGGTCAGCGGTTCCCGGCGCAGGTCCCAAACGAAGCGGTTTAGGCCCGGCTTTGCCGAAAGGATAGAAGGGGCTCCCGGACCACCATCCCAGGGCGTAAAGTCACGCTTCTCCGAAGTGAAGTGGCGTACGACCAAACCGTTAGCGTCGATAATTTCTAGCGTCAATTCTGAGCTGTCTTTATCGTCGGGAAGCTGGTAGTAAAGGACCATCCCGCTAGCAGGATTGATGCCCCGTAGCGGGTTCGTACCATCAAATTCTGTGCTGTTGCCGTTCAATTCGCTGCTGCCGCTTACGAGCATAGCTTCTTCGGGCTCAAAGAGTTGAAAGCCGGTTTTCGCAGTGGGGTTTTGCCGGAGTAGGCCGAGGTCGTCCAAGATCCAGAATCCCCGACCTGCGGTAGAAAGAATCAGGTCGCCGTGGCGGACTGCCATGTCTGTAATAGGCGTTACTGGCAGGTTCAGCTGCATCGCTGTCCAGTTTTTGCCGTCGTCATGGGAGGCATAAATACCGGTCTCGGTCCCTGCAAAAAGGAGGCCTTGTTGCTCCTCATCTTCGCGGACGACCCTGGTGAAAGCACCGTTGGGAATACCGCCGTTGATGGCCGTCCAGCTGTTGCCGTAGTCGCGGGTGACGTAGAGTCCGGGGCGGTGGTCATCGAATTTATAGCGGGTGGTTGCGATGTAGGCCGTGGCTGGATCGTGGGGCGAGACTTCGATGGCATTAACCAAGCATTCCTCGAGCCCTTTGGGCGTGACGTTCGTCCAGTTTTTACCGCCGTCGCGGGTTAGCTGTACCAGGCCATCGTCGCTGCCGGTCCAGATGACGCCCCGTTCGTGGGGAGATTCCACCACGTAGGCGATCGTGCCGTAGCTCTCGGCACCGACCGATTCATTGGTGTAGGGAACGCCGCCTTTGCCCTGTTTGCTCTGGTCGTTGCGCGTCAGGTCTGGGGATACTTCTTCCCATGTTTTACCGCGGTCGCGGGTGCGAAGGAGGTTTTGAGCAGCATGGTAGTAGGTGTTTGGTTCATGCTGTGACCATATGATCGGGGCGTTCCAATTGTAGCGGTACTTCATGTCCTTCGCATCCAGGGCGAGGTACTGAATGGGCGCGGCCATCACGTTGGTCGAGATGCCGGACTCGGTGTCCAGCACGTCGATGGTACCCAGGTAACTACCACCAAGTACGTAGCGCGGATCATCCGGATCGAAGGCCAGAAAGGCACTCTCTCCGCCTGCGGATGCGACCATGTTGCCGTGGCCGATGCCGCGACCGTTGAGGTTGCGGCTGTCTACCCGCACGGAACTATTGTCCTGCTGGCCGCCGTACAAACGGTAGGGGAAATGATTGTCTACGCTCAGCCGATAGATCTGCACC
Organism: Neolewinella sp.; assembly: GCA_047637095.1. GTDB lineage: Bacteria > Bacteroidota > Bacteroidia > Chitinophagales > Saprospiraceae > Neolewinella. The sequence continues at coordinate 2,402 of JBLIGS010000032.1, forward strand.
GTCGGCATATTTGCCTGGGTCGACCAGCTCTTGCCGCCGTTGAAGGTGATGCCGCAGCCACCGTCATCGGTAACGACCATGTTTTTTGAGTTCGCCGGGTTGATCCACAGGTTGTGGTAATCGCCGTGAGGACCGTCCATCACTTCCCAGTTTTTACCGCCGTCGATGGACTTCAGCATCGGTGCACTCAGCACGAAGACTGTGTTTTCGTCGTTCGGGTCGGCGAAGACTTCAATGTAATACCAGGCGCGTTGTACCAGCCGGTTATCACCGCTTACGCGTGACCAGCTGCCGCCGGCATCGTTGGAAACGAATAGCCCGCCAAGGTCTTTTTCAGAATCACTCTCGGCCAGCAGGTAGACTTTGTCCGGGTTGCTCTGGGCCACGGAGATGGCCATTTTACCGAGTTCTTTCGGCAACCCCTTCTGGATCTTCGTCCAGCTCTCGCCGCCGTCAACGCTTTTGTAAACCCCGCTTCCCGGGCCTCCACTGATCACCTGCCAGGGCCGCCGGCCGTACTCCCACATTGTGGCGTACATAATGAGCGGGTTGGAGGTGACCATGTCGAGTTCCGAGCAGCCGGTCCGCTCGTCGACGGATAGAATGAGCTTCCAGCTTTTGCCTCCGTCGGTGGATTTGTAGATGCCCCGTTCTTCTGACGGGCCGTAGAGCGTACCCTGCACGGCTACGAAGACGATGTCCGGATTCTTCGGATGCACCAGGATACGAGAAATGTGGCGGCTGTTCTCTAGCCCAATATTCTTCCAGGTCTTGCCCGCGTCGGTGGATTTATAAACACCGTCTCCCGACGAAGTCATCACCCCCCGCACGGCATGTTCGCCGGTGCCGCAGTAGACGATGTTGGGATCGCTCGCCGCTACGGCGATGGCGCCGATGGAGCTGGAACCGAAGAAACCATCCGAGATGTTGTGCCAATACTGGCCGGCGTCCTCCGTTTTCCAAAGGCCACCGCCGGTATTGCCCATGTAATAGGTCAGCGGGTCACCGATAACGCCAACGGACGCATTGGCGCGTCCTCCCCGAAATGGGCCGACGTGTCGGAATTTTACGCCGGGAAGCTCCGAGGCTTTTTCTGATTCGGATTGGGCGGAAAGGAATCCGCAGAGTAACAGGCAAAACAGTAGGAATGGAAAACGGGTAGACATAGCGGGTATATTCGTTGAATTGCTAAAGTTACGTTTGCTTTGGGCATCAGAAGACGCCTACCTATTGAATTTTAGTGCAGGAGTATAAAATTTCCCTAGGTCCGCAGTCCGCAGGATGGCAGCTAAGGCTGAGTGGACGCTATCAATTCCCCCTGGAGTAAAACAAAAGTATTCGTCCTATGTTAATGCCACTCCCTTATTTACAAATAATGGAATGTGAAATTCGGAGAAGACTGCTAAAGTCTCTCCATGTGCTAACTGCGCTCATGACTTATGGGAGGGATTAGGAGGGGACATTAAGCTGGTAAATTTTGCTATCTTTTATAGCCGCGGACGCAGGGTGCAGGGTAGGGGACAAAGGAGCAAAGTTTAGGTAACGTTGCTCCCTGCTCTTTAATCCAATTTTTTGTACCTGTACTTCGACTCCGCTCAACATAAACATCAACAAAATTGATCCCGCCCAATAACTACATTGGTCGTACATTGTTGCCAGTTTTAGCCCAACCAACTTAAGCCGTAACCATGAAAAAATCTGGAGGTCCAGTTCTCAACTTCCCGCTTCCCGAAGCCGCCGCCAAAGAGTTTGCCGCTGCGCAAGCAAAACTACCTTTGCCCGACTTCAGTGACACGGAAGAAACCTTCCGCCACCTCTCCAATGGAGAACTCAAAAGAGCCTCCCGGCTTTTTAAACTGATGGGCCAAGATTGGCTCACCAACATTATGTCGAGTATCGGCGTTAGCGCCGTCCAATTGGGGCTCCCTGGTGCTGCCTGGGGCGTTAGGAATACCATCTACCACCAGTTCGTCGGCGGCACCAGCCTCTTGGGCGCACTGCCCATGATTGAACGACTCTACGAGCGGCAGGTGACCTCTATTCTGGATTTTGGCGCAGAGGCCAAAAACAGCGAGGAAGATTTTAACAACCTCATGAAGGAGGTCTTGCGCGCCGTGGAATTCAGTGCCGAAGCTCCTGCTGCCTCCGCTTCCGTTGTTAAGATTTCGGGCCTGGCCCCGGATGCTATGCTGGAAGATCTGAACGGGGAAGAAGTTGACTTCAACGACGAAACCCACGCCCAGTTCCAGGCCGTGATCCGCCGCCTCGATGCGATTTGTAGTAAGGCTGAAAAACTTGGTGTCCAAATTTACATCGACGCGGAGGAAAGCTGGATGCAGAATACCATCGACCAACTCGCTACCAAGATGATGGCCCGGTACAACAAGGATAAGATGATTGTCCTGAATACCTTTCAGATGTACCGCCATGACCGGCTCGACTACCTGATCAGAAGCCACGAAAAAGCCCGCAAAGAAGGCTACTACCTGGGTGCTAAATTGGTGCGCGGAGCCTACATCGTAAAGGAAAATAGACGGGCCGCCGAAATGGGCTACCCAACGCCTATTCAACCAAGTATTGAAGCTACCCATGCTGACTTTAACACGGCCCTCAGCTTCTGTATTGACAACGTCAATACCATCGGGTTTTGCATCGGCAGCCACAACGAGGCCTCTAACCTGATCGCTACGGAACTGCTAAAGAAAGGCGGCATTCCACGGAACCACCCACACGTTATTTTTGCCCAGCTACTTGGCATGAGCGACAACCTCACCTTCAACCTCGCAGCCGGCGGTTACAATGTGAGCAAATACATGGTCTACGGTCCTGTGAAGGAAGTTTTACCTTACTTGGTCCGTCGTGCTCAGGAAAATGCCTCCGTTACCGGTGAAATGGGCCGGGAGTTGAATATGATTCAGGATGAAATGAATAGAAGAGGGTAGAAGGGTAGCGGTTAGAAATTGGCTATCAGGAGCAAGGACTGCCGTTAGTGATTCCTAAGGAATTAGGGCCCTTACAGGCGCAAATTGTAGCGACAAGGCATGCCTTGGCGCTATATTTTAGATGCTTGCGGCCTCGATTCCTTAGGAATCACTTACAGAAAACCTAGGCTAAATACCCACATTTATTCCGCCTCCCAAAACCAATACTTCCCTGCCTCCTCACCAACGCACCAAGAACTAGGTACTACTGACTACCAACTACAGGCTAAGTATCTAAGAAAGAACCATTCACTAAATCGCCTCGGCTCCGCTCTCCACTGAGTGCAGCCGAACGTGCTCGGCGACCGAGCTCACTTTGTTTTACTGTCGAGCATAGGCTCGACGGAAGAGCAACGAGGAAAACCGGTCGCCGAGCGGAGCCGAGCGGAGCCGAGCGGAGCCGAGGCGCACCTGGTTTTAAGAATTAATTCTTTTTGCTTGAGTAAGTACTCAGACAATATTAATCGCACCATCCTGCTCGGCATCTTTTGAGCCTGAACTTCGTTGAAAAGCCTCGCCAACACTACGGTTTTTCCTACGTTTTCCGCCTTGTTAGCCCACAAAACCCACCGCGAATTAGGCGATGAAACTTAGATTACACTGTACTAGCTACTGAGCTACCGACTTTTTCTTCTCCCAATATCCAAAGTAAAAGGCATACCCCGCCAAACCAAGAATGATCAGTAGGCTACAGAACAAGGAAATCGTTTTACCGGTGTAGAAACTGCTTGGACGGAAGCTCATAACCAGGGTGTGTTGACCTGCAGGGATGCGGGCACCACGGAGGATGTAATTGGTCCGGAATACTTCGGCTGGCTGTCCGTCAACGGATAGTTCCCAGCCTTTGTCTGGGCCATACCAGACTTCTGAGAATACGGCCAATTGCTCTGCGGTGGAGTTGAAGCTGTAGGTCAATTCGTCCGGTGTGTACTTGGTGAGTTGGATGGTGCCTTCACCGGAAGGAGAGAAGCCGTCAACTACGCTAGCAAAATCGTCGTGGACGATGGCCGTAGACTTTAGGTCAGCGATCGTACCCAGTGCCGCAAACTCAGCATCGTTGGTGCTTACCCGTTCTACCTTGTTAACTAGCCACGCTGCGCCGTAGGCCGCGGGGTTTTGTTGGGCGGCAGGCTGTTGGTTTTGCCCGGGAACGATGGCGTACTTCATGTTCATCATGTTGAGCACATCAGGGTCTCGTTTACCAAGGTAGCCTGTAATCATATCCTGGTAACGGCGCATTTTAACGGCGGAGTAGCCACCGATGCTTTTGTGGTAGTAACTGGTCGTCGCGTCTTGCCAGGTACTCGTTGTCAGGTTAAGTACCCTGAAGTGAGGATCGGTATCTGCAAGGATCTGTTGGTCGGCAGGCGTGGCTTGGACCAGTGTGGAACTACGGGACTTTACCGCCCAGTTGCTCTTGGTCAGGTACCGTTTGTTAACGCCTGAGAAGTCGACAAAGACCAGGGCCAGCAACAGCAAGCCAGTAACCATTGGGTTGGCAATTTTCTTGAACATCAGGAACAATACACCGAAGACCAAGCCTACAAAAAGGAAACTCCGCCAGGCATCCGCCATGTAGAGCCCTTTACGGCTGGATTCCAGTCCGTCCAAAATGCCGTTAACGGCACTCGGCTTGTTCTGTTGAATACCAGCCATGAGGTTGGCATCCGTTGGCGTGCCAAAGCCGAGAATTGCCGGCACAACAAATAGAACAATCAATCCAAAGGCGGCGGCGGCAATGCCACCAAAAAGAAACTGCTTCTTTCCCTTCTCAGGATCTTCTTCTAGGGTGTTCCACCAATTGTTGACACCCAGAATTCCTAAGCCCGCCATCATAAACGGTAGGATATTTAATGCCGAACTCGGAGCCCGGAACTTGTTGAACATTGGGAGGAGGTCGTAAAGTAAATGGTTTAGGCCTTCAGCATATTTACCCATGCTTAAGATCATGACTAAGAGAGTACCAGCACCTAGCCAGATGGCTGTTGATCTACGCGCTGTAAACAAACCGAAGATGAACAGTGCCCAAATAACCGCACCCAGGTATTCTGGGCCAGCGGTTCCTTCGATCTTTCCGCCGTGGTAGGCAGGCACTTGATTTTTCTGGGGTGCTTGGAACCCGGCAGATGTCAGGGAACGGGAGAAGTCGTTATTGTTAAAGGCTTGGCCACCCCCACCGCCTGCGGCAAGGGGAGCATAAGTCGCTACCAGGTCCTTCACGTCGTTACTCCACATCATGGCATAATCCCAGGATAAACCGTTTTTAGGTACATCTCCTTGTGGGGTTGTTGAATCAACTAGGGGCGTTTCAAGGACTTGGCCGCCTCGCATGGAGGCTGGTGTATAGTCTAGTAGCGTCAGCAGGTTACTTGCGCCTGCGCCAACGGCCAGCATAAGGCCAATAACCAGTACGCCAACGCTTTTACCAAAGGAAGCCAATTCTCCTTCCTTAATGGCTTCTGCCAGCTTGGCAATGCCAAGAATTGGCAGCGTAAGGCCGAAGTAATACAGCATTTGGTGGTGGTTGGCCATGATGGTCAATCCCAGGCCAAGGGCGAAGATCAGCCCTCCCAGCAAGTATCTCTTTTGGAAGGCTAACAATACACCGGAAGCGATCAAAGGCAAATAGAATATGGCATGCGTCTTACTGGAGTGACCGGCTACCCATATAACCACAATTGTGGTCGCAATGGATGCAGCAACGGCTCCGGCTATACTTAGCCAGGGGTCTGCTCCCAAGAGAAGAAGGAAGAGGTAAAAGGAAACCATGCCTAGGAAAAACATTCCCGGAGTACCTGGAAGCCAACCACGGACTGGCTGGGTTACGTACTGGAGCATGTTACCATCCCGAACGGTATTTACCAGGTAAGTAGGCATACCACTAAAGTTAGTACCCGACCAATTGGCCCGATCTCCGGTGGCGTCGTAATAATCCTTAGATTCTTTTGAGCTGGCCCGGTTACTGGTAAGATCACCGCGCCTTAATTCTTTACCGGAGAAGGCTGGCCCGAAGACCATGAAAACGGCAACCAGAAAGATGATGGCTGCGACGATATGGGGAAGGATTCGGTTAAACTTCATAGTGGAAACTTATAGGAAATCTACGTCAACTTCGTAGGGGTAGGTGATTAGGAAGTTCATCGCTTTATCGATGGGGTAGGATTCGAAAACGATCCGGTAGAGCATTTCCGTGATGGGGACACGAATTTTCAGGTCCCGCGCCAGGTGGCGTGTGATGATCAGTGTCCGGACGCCTTCAGCCAGTTCCTGGCTAGTAGCCCTAACATCTTCGAGGGTTTCTCCCTGCCCGATACGGAAACCAAAGGTGTAATTTCTACTTTTCCTGGAGGTCGCCGTTGCAATGAGGTCACCGATGCCGGCGGTACCGAAGAAGGCTTTGTTGTCACTACCGAGGGCCCGGCCGAAATGGATCATTTCGTGGAGGCCACGGGTGATCAACATGGCCTGTACGTTTTTGCCAAGGCCGTGTCCTTTTAATATGCCAGAACCTAGGGCAATAACATTTTTAAGTACGCCGGCTAGTTCTGCGCCCAGCATGTCGTGGGTGTGAAAAACGTGTAGCTGCTGGGAACTAAGAACGGCACTTGCGCGCCTGATGACTTCGTCAAATTTACTGGCGATGACGGATGCAGATGGCTGGCCGTCAAGAAGTTCCCTAGCCAGGTTTGGGCCGGTTAAAGCACCGACTCGGACAACAACGCTTTCCTGAAGGATAACGTCGGTCATGGTACAGACCTGTTTTCGGTCAAGCCCGTTTTTGGGAATGTCTTCGAGGGATACCCCCGTAATGTCAAACCCCTTTGTACCGTGAATCAGGAGATGGTGAGGTTCCAGGTACTGTGTTACCTGTTGCATCATTGAACGGAAAGCATTGGAGGGAACAATGGGGAAAATCAATTGACAACGTTCCGCAATCATGGCGAAATCATTGGTGACCGTCACCCTTTCATGAAGCGGAACTTCGAAACGGAAGCGGTCTTTACGTAGCCTTTCCACCAACTCTACATTGCGGCTATACACCAGTACATCGGTGTTGAGGGCAATAAGATTGGCCATGGCAGTGCCGAAGGAGCCGGCACCAATTATTCCGACAGGTTCGGCTTTGGGCATGCGGGGTTGTTTTGCAGAGGCCGAAGGTAGGGAATGTCGGTCGATTTAGTGGAGAATTACCGTTTGGAACTCGGGAGGTTATTGTTCCACGGTACTAGTGTTGCGTCAAGTTTGATTTTGTGCACAAGGTGCTGGTAGATTTTTTCAGTTGGTAAGGCGCTCAAACCGGAGCTTAGCCGTAGCTAAGTGAGGATTTGAGCAACGCAGCCAGCTGGAAAAAGATGCCGCAGATTATGCCAATTTTAAACTTGACGCAGCACTAGGGGAGTGAGGCTAAAACTCATCGAACTCATCATCGTCTTTGAAACGGCTGATCTCTCGCTGGTTGCGTTTTGTTGGTCTACCGGATCCTTTTTCACGGAATTCAGTACCTATTTTACCGACGAACCAGTCTTTGTATTTCATCAACTCCTCCGGAGGAGTGTGGTCAACATAGCAGGTGATGGCAATTGGTGCACCAACCCGCTTTTCGATCAGCTTTACAATCTCGAACTGCAGGCTGAAGCCGTTCTTCTGCACAGTGACCCGATCACCGACAGAAACTGAGGTGCTTGGTTTGACGGACGAATCGTTCACACGGACCTTGCCCTGGCGAACGGTGTTGCCTGCCAATGTCCGACTCTTAAAGATCCGGACGGCCCATAGCCATTTATCAACGCGAATTTTCTCCATTGATGTAATAAGGTTTTGTGCGGGCAGATTGTTTTGAGTTTGACGCGGCCGCAGGTGCAAGGTAAGGGTTGATGGCATAGATAGTTGTACTTCTGGGCAAAGCCCGGGGGATGTTGACACAGAACATACAGGAAGGCCCCTGTAGTTGCAGTGAAAAGGAGGGGAGAGTAGAAAGTAGGAAGGAAAGAGTAAAAAGTACAAAGTAGAGACTAGTGCATCAAGATCAAAGTTCGGTACAGTTATAACTTACCATCGCGGCACTGTACTTCCCAGCTGAAAACCTCACGTAGCTAAGGCTATGATCGACTTTCAGCTGGTCGTCCAGCACCGCGCTGCCGGCGTTCTAACTAGCACCAACTTCAATCTTGACGCACTAGGGAGGCAGGAGTTTCCGAAAACTGCATGCTACCTCATAATGAGGGGTACGCCATCCGCTTAGTCCGAACCCTTATAGATGAGTTACGCCATCCGCTAAGCGTCTGGCTGTTCCCTCGCTAAGGATTCTAAATTTCTTAGTGGTAAAACGAGCGAAACGAGCTGGCTCATGCCTTAAAAAATCTGCTCAAAAATAACTTCCTTTGCACCTGCGTCCGCGCCCTGATAACAATACCAGATATTCAGACGTTTTCCTCCGGTACCCTAGAAATATTCCAATGCGGAAACTATTACTCCTTCCCTTTTTTTACGTCCTCTTCGTTGCTGGTTCCTGTGATTCAGAGGTCCTGCCTCCGTTGGACCTGACCGAAGACTTCTCTTTCTTCCCACTGGAGCTTAACCAGCCCCTGTTTTATGACCTGGACAGCATCCTGGTTTTTCCCTCCGTCGGAGGCACGGTTTATGATACTAGTTATGCCGAAGTGCGGGAAACGTTGGTGGAAATGTTCCTGGAGGCCGATGGCTCCGAGTCCTACCGGGGCGAACGCTGGCAGCGGGCCAACGAGGGTGCTCCCTGGGTATTTGTACAGACTTACACTGTAAATCGAACCAACAGGGCGGCCATCCGCCGCGAAGACAATCTCCAGTTCACCAAGCTGAACTTCCCCCTGACTGAAGGCCGTTCCTGGGACGGACACGTCGCCTTCGATACCCGCCGCGAAATCGTCGTCGGCGGTGAATTCCTCGATGTCTTCAACGGCTGGAACTACCGCATCGACACCGTCGCCGCAGCCATCACCCTTTCCACCGGCCGTAGCTTTGAGAACACCATCCGAGTCGAGCAAGCCGACGTCGATAACCTCATCGATACCCGCATCGCCTTCGAACGCTACGCCCCAGGCGTAGGCCTCATCGAACGTTTCATCGATGCCCGCCATACCCAGTGCCAAGTCTGTTGCAACGGAGATACACCAACTTGCCTCGATCTGCCTTGGAACGAAAAAGCCGAAAAAGGCTTTATCCTCCGACAGACGCTGAAATAGTTCCTGAAATAGTTCCTGAAACGATCCACGGAACCCGCAACCCGCATCCACGCAACCCGCAACCCGCAAACTGTGAAGAACCTTATCGTCGTCGGCGGCCCTACCGCCTCCGGCAAAACATCGCTGGCAATTGATCTGGCGAACCATTTTGGGACGGAGATTCTCAGTGGTGACAGCCGACAATTTTACCTGGAAATGGAGGTGGGCAATGCCCGGCCAACTGCGGAAGAGTTGGCCGCGGCGAAGCATCATTTTGTGGCTGACCGGAGCATCCGAAATCCACTGACGGCAGGCCGTTTTGCAGAGGAAGCGTTGGAACGGTTGGGGACGATTTTTCAGCACAACGACTATGCCATTTTGGTGGGAGGAAGCGGGCTTTACCTCCGTGCATTGTGCGAAGGCCTTGACGAGTTTCCCGACGTGACGGAGGAGGCGCGGACGCAGGTGCAAGCAATTGTTGAGGAGCAAGGGCTCGCCGGATTGCAAGCTGCGCTTGCCCACCACGACCCAGTCTACTACGAAACCGTCGACCGAGAAAATGGCCGCCGACTGGAACGCGCCCTGCTCGTCTGCCTTTCCTCCGCAAAGCCCTACAGTCGCTTCCTCGGTAACCGGCCCAAACGGCCATTCCAAACCACCTACCTCCGCAAAAACATGCCACGTCCCGAGCTCTACGACCGGATCAACAGTCGGGCAGACATCATGCTCGACCAGGGCCTCGAAGCCGAAGCCCAATCATTGTATCCCCACCGCAACCTCCCCATCCTCCAGACCGTCGGTTACCAGGAATGGTGGCCCCATTTCAACGGAGAATATAGCCGCGACCGGGCCATTGAACTGATTAAACAGAACAGCCGGCGGTATGCTAAACGACAGGAGACCTGGTTTAGGAAAGGTGGGGTTTATGCGCCGGTAGAGAACGTAGCTGAGGCTTTGGCGATTTGTGCGTTGCAGAGTTAGTAAATCACGGAATTGCTTTGCACGAGGCAGGCGTGGAGGGCCGCAAGCGGCCTATTTTGGTCACAGAGTTTCACAGAGGAAACACCGAGTTGAAAATGAGTTCGCTCCGCACGAGGCAGAGGCTCCGTTCCGGTGAGGGCACTCCAGTGCCCGTTCTGTTTATTATTAATGGAAACGGGCACTGGAGTACTCTTGTCGGACTTAGTTCTTAACCGTCGACCATATATTCCACAACCCTTAGGCCTTTCATCTCTAATGTTAGCCAGTGGCAGAGGTACTTGTCATCGTAGTAAGAAAGACTCCATCTTCCTGAAGAAGAGAATGCCTCGACTGGAATTGTGATGGCCTCTAGGTGAAGGCTATTTTCATAATCAGCCTCAGGAGGAGCTGCCTCCCAGTGGACCATCGCTTCAAGGTGAGTTCGTTTTGCAGCGATTGCAATGGTTAGATAATTGGCCACTATCCATTTGTACCACGTCTCAGCATGTTCGTTTTTGCCAGTACCGTCGACATCGACTAGCAATTCTACCACATACTGAAGAGGCGGAAACAGTCTTTGGACTGTTACGAATGTATCATTGTCTACTACAAGTCCGAAGAACGGATGCTCCTTGTAAACGGGCTTGCCCCATTCAACGATGCTTTTCCAAAGCTTACGAAAGCCCAGCATATTCCTTCAAATATCCATACTCCGGCCCCAGTTCACCATCAACCGTAATGCTCGCTCTGGTAATAATAGCAGAAGAGTCCTTATTGAATTCTGGTAGGATTTTATCGATAAAAATCCGGCCAAAAGCCTCACTTGCATCTCGTGGTAATTCACTTGGCAGGTTGTCGACTGACATGACGTCGATGCAGTCCTTTTGGTAAGGATCTGTCGCCAGCTCGGTTACTGGGTCGTAGCCGAAAACAGGGTCAGCAATGGTGGAAGCGTATAGGGTAGAGGGGACGCTGGCAGCTGGTGCAATGTCACAGGTAACATCGCCGATGACTTGGATGCGGAAGCTGTCTTCTTTCATCTCTTCCTTGGTGAAAAAGGCTGGCGTTCGTCCGTCCCAGAAGATGCCGTTGATGAAGATGTCTGAGGCTGCGGCAAAGGGAGCGAAAGCCGATTCGAAGTTCTCTCCCTGGGTGTAAAATTCTTGTTTGCTGAAGGCTTTACCTTCCCGATGCTTAACGTAGTCACCGCCACAAATGATGGTAAAAACGGCCTTGCCTTTACCGGCTAGGTAATCCTCGATAGACAATTCTTCGAAGCCTAGGTCGCTGAGGACCTGAGCTGCGCCTTTACCTACCCGACCTTTACCTGAAAGTACCACCCGAAGGGCAGGCAGTTCCAGCTTGCTGTAAACTTCTTTTGCCGCGGCGTAATCGTATAGGTCTTTTAGGCGGGGGATTTCGAAAGCGCCGGTGCGCTGGGCGTAGGCCCAGACGGCGTTGTGTGCGCCGACCATACCGGCCCAGTAGCCAAAGGCGATGAGGCGTCGGCTGCGGTCATCGGTCAGGTATTCGTAGTCGATGTGGGTGATGCCTTTCTCAAGAAAGGCCGCGATCAACTCCTGGTTGTAGGGTTGTTCCTTGGCCACGTGGGCGAAGGAGCAATACTTTTTATTGGAGATCAGCTGATTGATCGGAACTTCCTTGATGCCCAGTAATAGTTCTCTGTTGCTGATGTCTTCCACGATGGGAATCCCTAATTCGGCGTATTCGTGGTCCTTGAAAGTACGCCCTTGGCTGGGTTGTACAACGATGTCGACACCTTGGTCACGGAGCTCCGCTACCTGGGGTGGAGTGAGCGGTACGCGGGCGTCGGGTGGGACTTTTCCTTCCCGGATTACGGCGATGGTTGGGTAAGACATAGAGTTAGTTTGGTCGTTGGTAAGGAATTAATTCTGGCTTCAGAGGAAATGCGCCGCGCTAAGGGTGCACACTATTATTTGAATAGGGCGCGGACGCGGGTGCAATGATAAGGCCGAAGGAGCAAGGATTTTACTCTTCTGCCAAATGTTGGTCCTCTACCGGCGGATCTTTTTGGAAATAATCCAGCCATCCTCGGTCCATCCAGGACGAATGAGGGTAGGCTCGTTGGTTTACAATGAAAATGATTATGCCAAGGACAAGGCCCAGGGCTGCGCCGGCAGTGATGTCACGGAGAAAGTGGTGGAGCAGGTACATTCTGCTGAAAGCGACCATTGTTGCAAGAAAGAGACAGATGATCTGCACCCTTGTCCTTGCCCGTTTGGCGGTTAATGCGATGAAGGCATAGAGGGCAAAAGCCGAGGTGGCGTGCCCACTGGGGAAGCTGCTGATTTCCGACCAGTTTCGATAGTTCTCCTCAAACAAGTTCAGGGAATGCCATACCTCGTTAAGGTTGTCAAATATCCATCGCATTGGCCGGGGCTGAGAAAAGAGGAATTTTAGACTCCCGGCAAAAATCCCGGCAGTAATCCCGGTAATGATGGCAAAGAGGCCTCGCCGATAGCTAAAGGCCGTTACCGCAGTGAGAATGGCTCCATAGGCCACAGGTTCAGCAAACTGGGTGCCAACTTTGAAAAATACATCCCAAAATGGACTGCGGAACCCGTTGATGGTAATCAAGGAGTCCCCCTGGTTGGAGGCCATGATGAAAAAGCTGGCCACCAGAACAAAAAGGATCGTTCCTGAAATAAAAATCCAGTTTCTACGGAAGATGTTGTGTTTTTCTTTGTCGGTTGTAGCGGTAGTCAACGGCATGGGGTGAAGGTAGGGAATTAGGTGGTAGGTAGCGATGCACCTGGGGTTAGGTGAGAGGTTCAAACTGGCTTGACTGCAAGCTGAGGGACAGTTTGCCAAGCTTTCCTTTCATGTTTGATAAAAGATAGAATGGTTTGTCTCTACAGAAAAGACTGATCTTGGAGCTGGAGTACTACGGAGGACCTATGCTAAACGTTTAGAACTAATTGCTAACCGCTAAACCCTCTTTGCTCTTGAAATTTCCACTTTGCACCTTTACTTCGACTCCGCTCAGCAACCACGTCCGCGGCTACGAAGTCATCTTCTTCCGAAACTGATTAAACGCCTTCTTGATGATGGAAATTCCCCGCTTTGGGGCATCCAAGCTAACGAGCTTTCCATCATTCATGGCCGTACGCGTGATGTAGAGGCTGATCGGAAAAAGGATGATACAGGGTAGCCATCCGGCCATGGTGCCATTCACCACAAAACTCTCTGCCAACTTCCGGCAGAAGATGGTTAGGATGATGAAGATGACGAAGAAAAAGATGCTGACGAGGATGGGGTAACCGAAGCCACCTTTGCGGACGATGGCGCCCATCGGCGCACCTATGAAAATGAAAATGA
>JBLIGS010000033.1:0-15893 GCA_047637095.1 Neolewinella sp.
CCATCGCGGCGCTGTACTTCCCAACTGAAAACCTCACGTAGCTATGGCTATGATCGGCTTTCAGTTAGTCGTCCAGCACCACGCTGCCTGCGTTAAATGTTCGAAGACTTATGAACTCGACCACTAGGGGCCAATCTGGCTGCTTCGTCCCGTGTTGCTTTCAACTTCACTCTTTACTCCTACTCCCGCCTCCTTACTCTTTCCTTAGCCGCCGTAAGATTCCTTTTCATTGATTGCACAATTCAAAGCAACCTTTAGCTAACTTTGTGTGAATTTTAAAATAACCCCCAAGATTATTCCTGAAATGGCGACGATCACCTCTCCTCTTTCCTCCCGTGTCCTTCGTATGGAGGAGTCCGCAACCCTCAAAATGGCCCAGCTTGGCCGTGAGGTAAAAGCACAGGGCTACGACGTTATTAGTCTAAGCCTCGGTGAGCCGGATTTTGATACGCCGGAGCACATCAAGGATGCCGCCAAAGCGGCACTTGACGCCGGCTACACCAAGTACACACCGGTTCCTGGTACCATGGAATTACGGGAAGCCATCTCGGCTAAATTCAAGCGAGAAAACGGCTTGGAATACAGCCCGGCACAGATCGTAGTCTCCACCGGTGCCAAGCAGTCGATCGCTAACATTGCGCTGGCGTTGCTGGACGAAGGCGACGAGGCCATTATCCTCGCCCCTTTTTGGGTGAGCTACTCTGCCATCGTGAAGGTTGCCGGAGGTATTCCTGTTCCGGTTGGAGCTGGCATTGAGGACGATTACAAGGTAAGCGCTGCCGCGATTGAGGCAGCCATTACGGATCGGACAAAGTTCATCCTGTTCTCTTCTCCCTGTAACCCAACGGGCTCCGTTTACACGGCTGATGAACTTGGCGCCATCGCAAAAATGTTGGTCAAGTACCCCAACGTTTACGTTGTCTCCGACGAAATCTACGAGCACATCAACTTCACCGGAAAGCACGCCTCCATTGGTACTTTCCCGGAGGTGAAAGACCGGACGATTACCGTTAACGGTTTCTCCAAAGGCTTCGCCATGACGGGCTGGCGTTTGGGCTACATCGGCGCTCCGGTAGAGATTGCGAAGGCCTGTTCTAAGCTTCAGGGGCAGAACACTTCTGGTGCCAACAGCATTGCACAACACGCAGGAACGGTGGCGTTGAACAGCAGCATGCAGCCTACTATCGAGATGAAAAAGGCGTTCGAAAAACGCCGAGAACTGATGATTGATGGCCTTGGTAAGATTGAAGGACTGAAGGTTAACCGCCCGCAAGGAGCCTTCTATATGTTCCCGGACATTAGTGCCTTTTTCGGCAAATCAGTTGGTGGCACGAAAATTAACAACGCCGACGACTTGGCGGAGTACCTGTTGCTGACGGCCCACGTGGCGACGGTGACTGGAGGAGCCTTTGGCGCGCCGACCTGTATTCGGATCAGCTATGCGGCCAGTGAGGCGCAGTTGACGGAGGCCATTGCGCGGATTACCAAAGCGCTTGTGGCGCTTGGTTAGAACCGGTTAGCGGTTAACACATAGCAATTAGGAAGAAGCACTTAGCGTTATACGCTAGTGGGCTAGCCAGTAAGTTTCGTTAGCTAAAAACGAAGATATTTTGGTCACTGGCTAAACGAAAAATCACTTGCATAGCCGTAGCTACGGAAGTTGTTTTTTGTGACGCCAGCGGGCAAAAGATCAAGTTTTGGGCAACGAAACTTACTGGCTGGCCCACTAGTGCATCAAGATCAAAGTTCGGTACAGTTATAACTTACCATCGCGGCACTGTACTTCCCAGCTGAAAACCTCACGTAGCTAAGGCTATGATCGACTTTCAGCTGGTCGTCCAGCACCGCGCTGCCGGCGTTCTAACTAGCACCAACTTCAATCTTGACGCACTAGGTGCTTCTTGCATTGTACTGAAAGCTAACCGCTTTGCGCTAGCAAATCCTTACCTTACAGCATGAAAAGTCTCCTCACCGGAATTGGAATTGGTATCGTTTTTCTCACAGGTTGGCTCGTGCTGGCGAGTAGTGGAGAACCTGATTCGAAGCAGCCGGAAACGGCGGTGGCCCAAACGGCTGATACCGGCCTTCAATTGCCGCAGCGCGTTCGTTCGGTTGATTTGACTGGTCCTTTCGATTTTGCCGGTGATGACTTGCCGATGGACAATGAGGACGTCCGTGAACGGTTGGACCATGAGTTGCTGCGCAACGCTTACTTTCATCGGAATACCTTGCTGTTACTGAAGCGACAGGCCCGTTATTTTCCCACCATCGAGCGGATCATGGCTGAGGAAGGAGTGCCGGATGACTTGAAGTACCTGGCGATGGCAGAGAGCGGTTTGTCTAATGCTACTAGTGTGGCTGGGGCAAAGGGCGTTTGGCAGTTTATGAAGCCTACGGGCTCCGGTTATGGCCTTGAAATTAATGGTGAAGTAGACCAACGCTTCCACCTGGAGAAAGCAACCCGGGCTGCTTGTAAGTACCTGAAGGATTACCACAAAGAATTTGGTGACTGGCGCTGGGTGGCGGCGGCTTATAACATGGGCGGACCTAATGTCCGCAAGTGGAAATCAAAGCAGCGGGCCGAGACGGTTTTTGACCTCGACATCAACGCAGAGACCATGGCTTACCTCTTCCGCATTGTTGCGCTGAAGACGATCATGAAGGACCCTGCGGCCTTTGGCTACGAATTTGCGCCGGGTGATTCTTACGCTCCCCTCGATAATTATAAGACGATTACGGTGAGCAAGAGCATTGCTAACCTTGGCGATTTTGCCAAGGAGAACGGCATTTCTTACCGGCAGTTGAAGGTGTACAATCCTTGGCTGGTGAGTGGGGCACTGACGATTAGCAAGGGGAACAGTTATGACATAAGGATTCCTGGATAGCGTTTGGGCGCGGACGCAGGTGCAGTGTGTGAAGGTGCGAGCTGGGTACATGGACCAGATGATAATCCTATTGCTCCACAGGTTGGATCATCTGGAGTAACTGCTTTCTTAACGGACAATGCCCCCAGTATCAAGATGACCTCCTTTGGAAGTACATGCTGTCGGCTTACGTGGAGTTCAGATGGCGCTTTACTCTTCTGATAAGGCCAGTTTTAGTATGCACAGAGAATTCAATTTGTCTAGATTTATCATTATTTTTATGACTGTGGCTTTCGAAATTGATAAATCTAACTGCGATGAATTATCTTTCGGACACTATCCTCTATTTTGTACTCTTCTAGATATTGGCCAGCCCATTTTTTAGACAAAACGTTGAATATGGTTTCTCCATCTAAGTTCACAGAATTGGGATTAGCTCCTAAGGACAGGTAAAACTCTACTTCTCTCTTTTGATTGTTTAACTCTATATCTAGAGTTGCTCTTTTAGTGTCTTCTTGATTCTCGCCGACTCTAATTAAGGCTAGGGCGTAACTGATAATAGAGTTGCAAAGGGATGTATATCCTGACCGTCCAACAGCATCAATAGATGCGCCGCCTTTAACTAATCGTTTGATTATTTGCTTTTTTATCCCCATTGTGGTGCATTGAAATATAGATTCAGAAATGTCTGCTCCAGTACAAATGAAGTAATTTACCATTTCTATATTGTCATAATAAGCAGACTTGTCAACTAGGTTCTTGTCCAGGTGCGGTAGCCTTATGTTTATATCCCACGAATTGTCTTTAATATCCTTCTTTAACTGATTATTGGCTTTGTTTTTTAATAACTCGTCAAAATGTCTACTGGTGGCGGATAATTGCCAGGGTTTAAATTTATTGTATTTTTCTAAAGGTTTGTGGACCAGGCCAGCTCCAAAGTCATTTATTACGTACATTTTTTTAAAAGCTTCGTTTTTGTCAACGTTAAGGTCGTCGTAAACGCATTGGAGAGCCGTGTCTGATGTGCCGGAATATCCTATTACATTATTATCGTGGAGGATTAATGATATCCCATGTTCGGTGTCTCCGATGTAGCCACAATCAAGTTGAATGTAAGATAAGCCTTCTTTATGTTCAGTTAATATCTTCAAATTGAATATCGATATTATTTTTTCTAAATCAGATGCCGATTTGAATTCAGGGATCCAGTCGTCAGAGCCAGTAGATTCTGTGAATGCTTTATTGATTTCGTTCTTAAATGATCTAAATAGAGTGTCTTTGATAGCTAATTCACTTTCTATTAAAAAGGCAATTGTACTTAATTGGGACACGGAAGGGTCTGGGTTGTAATCTATTTCATCTACAATTAGGCAAGGAATTAGGTTTGAAGTTCTCTTTGAATCGCTGTCGGGCGAATATGATCCGTCAAACCAATTAAAGGAATGCAAGCTCGAAAGTATAGGGAGGTTTATATCGAAACTCCAATTCCCATTAAACTTGAAATTACCCATGGTCATACTTTTAGATAATGCTTTTATAGCGATTTAGTATGTAAGCTAATCCATTGTGTTTTGATATCCAAAGAAGGGCCATTTTTTTTTGTTGCTGTTAACAGTAATTTTTTTACTCCTCCAGCATTTTCTTCTACTTGTACATATGCAGTTGTACAAGTGATGCTTTACTCCTCCAGCATTTTCTTCTACTTGTACATATGCAGTTGTACAAGTGATGCTTTACTCCTCCAGTATTTTCTTCTACTTGTACATATGCAGTTGTACAAGTGATGCTTTACTCCTCCAGTATTTTCTTCTACTTGTACATATGCAATTGTACAAGTTGGTGCTTTACTCCTCCAGTATTTTCTTCTACTTGTACATATGCAGTTGTACAAGTGAGGCTAACTATTCTTCAAACCCCGCTCCTCAATCCCATCCTCTGCACCTGCGTCCGCGGCCCCTTCTTTGCCTGCTAATCCCCGAAGGACGCCACGAAGCACACACTCAACCCCAAGAAAAACGATCACCCAAGACGTAAAGCCACAAAGACACGAGCAAGGAGATCCTACCTGTCAGGAAATTGTATCTTCCAGCATATTTTAGGTGACTAAGCCAATTTTAACCCAACCAAATGAAACAAACAATACTATTCTCTCTCTTCTTTGCCCTGATGCTGCCCCTTTCGGCGCAGACACCACCAGTGGCACCGATGAAAACCGACACTGTCGCTCCGATGAAGGCCGACACGATCGCTCCGAAAAAGGAGGAACCGAAGGACGAGAAAAAGAAATCACCCTTCAAGGATTACGAAGACGTAATCACCGATGAAGCTGTCACTACTAGTGGCCTCTGGAAAACCCACCAGGTAGGGGAGAAGTATTACTTCGAGTTGCCTTTCGACGTTCTGGGCCAAGACCTCCTCCTCGTCAGCCGCATCGCTAAAATTCCCTCCGGCCTCGGTGGTGGCTACTTTAACGCTGGCACTAAAACCAACGAGCAACTGATTCACCTGACGCGGGTTGAAAACCGGATTCACCTGACTTCGGAGTCCTTCAACAGCGTTGCCGACGAAGAATTGCCCATCAACATCTCGGTGCAAAACAACAACTATGCGCCGATAATAATGGCCTTTAAAATTGCCGCATTTAACCCCGACTCTACCGCAGCGGTAATTGAAGTGAATAACCTATTCTTATCGGATGTTCCTGCCATTAGTGGCCTGTCGCCCCGTACCCGTAAGGCCTATAAAACCCGCGCACTTGATAAAAAGCGGAGTTTCATTTCGCGGATGAATGCTTACCCCGAGAACGTGGAAATTCGCCACGATATGACCTACAGCGCGGGCGAACCGCCATCCAATTCCAGGACAGGAACCATCAGTATGCAGATGGCACAATCGTTCTACCTTTTACCAGAAGAGCCCATGATGCCACGTCTATATGACGACCGCATCGGCTGGTTCACCATGAGCCAAGTAGACTACGGAAGCGATGCCCTCAAGGCGGATGAGAAAACCTACCTCCGTCGCTGGCGCCTGGTTCCGAAGGACCCTAAAGCTTATGCCCGTGGCAAACTTGTTGAGCCCGTTAAGCCGATTGTCTACTACATCGACCCCGCTACACCGAAGAAGTTTGTCCCTTACTTCATCCAAGGAATTGAAGATTGGCAAAAAGCTTTTGAAGCCGCTGGCTTCAAGAATGCCATCATCGCTAAAGAAGCGCCTACACCGGAGGAAGACCCGGATTGGTCGGCTGAAGACGCCCGTTACAGCACCGTACGCTACGTCGCAAGCACCACCAGGAATGCCGTTGGACCTAGCGTCAGCGATCCCCGTTCTGGAGAGATTATTGAATCCGACATCATCTGGTACCACAACCACCTGCGGAGTTACCGCAACCGTTACCTGCTGGAAACCGGTGCGGCTAATCCTTCTGCCCGGACACTGAATACCTCCGACGAAGAAATCGGTGAAATGATGCGCCGGGTCATCAGCCATGAGATTGGCCACGCCCTCGGCTTGCCACACAACATGAAGTCGAGTTATGCTTACCCAGTTGATTCTATGCGGTCGGCAGCATTCACCCAGAAGTGGGGATTGGCAACGACGATCATGGATTACACCCGCTATAACTACGTAGCCCAACCAGGCGACGAAGGGGTCCGCTGGGTCCGTATGCTCGGTCCTTATGACATCTACGCCATCAACTTCGGCTACCGCATGATTCCCGGAGCCGATAGCCCCGAAGCCGAAAAGAAAACGCTCCTGAGCTGGATTGCCGAAAAAGAAAATGACCCGATGTACCTGTTCGGTGCCCGGAATTCCTTCGACCCGAGCTCCCAGACGGAATGTGTGGGCGACGACCCAGTTAAGGCCAGCACCTACGGCTTGATGAACCTCAAACGAGTAGCACCAAAACTAGCGGAGTGGACTGCGACACCGGGAGAAGGCTATGGAGACTTAGAGGAATTGTATGGTGAATTGATCGGTGTATGGTCCCGGTTTTCTGGCCACGTTGTTACCAACGTTGGCGGTGTTTATGAACTCCGGAAACTGAACAGCGAGCCAGGGTTTTCCTACACACAGACGCCGAAAGAAGATCAGATTGAATCCATGGAATTCCTTCGGGAGTATGTGTTTAGTACACCCGATTGGCTGTTGCAGGAGGACATCATCCGGAACATTGGGCCTGACGGCGTAATGTCGAAAATTCGCCGTTTGCAGGAACGCCAGCTGGGCAGTCTACTGCGGAAAGACCGCCTTGACCGCCTGGTGGAGCAAGGTGTCCTGAACGGTAGCAAGGCCTACACAATTACGGAAATGCTGTCCGACCTTAGAAATGGCCTGTGGAGCGAAGTTGCCGCCCTGAACGAAGTCGATGGCTTCCGTCGTAACCTGCAGCGTTCTCACGTTGACATGTTGACGAAGCTGATGGCAGCGGATAAATCTAAACGGACAGATGTAAGCGCCGCCGTTCGGGCAGAGCTGAAAGCTATCCAGACGATGGCCGGAGACAGTGCGACCAAGTATGCTCCGGGGATTAACCGGTATCACTTGGAGGACGTCAGTGAAATGATTGAGGAGTTCCTCGATGACTAAGGGACTGCTTCAACCTCATTGCATTAAAATTGACAAAACCAGCGGCAAGGACTACCTTGTCGCTGGTTTTTATATTTACCTACTATGCCAAATCCCTACGACGACATTCTTAGCTCCGACGACAACGAACCCCGTCGGGAACCTCGCCAAGAACCTACGGCAAAGCCGCAGCCCCTCTTCACCGACCCTGACCCGTTAACGGATCCCCGTTTTCAATACGACGGGCCTGAACCACTGGAAATAATTCTTAACCAGATTGTAGCCTTCGATGAGAAAGGCGAGGTCTTCAGCCGCCTACTTAGCGAACTTCGGGTGATCGATCACAAAGTAGAATCTCAAGTCAAGCGGATGTTCTTTGTCTCCGATGATCCACACACTCGTGGAACGCTTATAGGAGAGAAGCAATATCACCTGTTGCAGGAGAAGAAGTTCCGGATGATCATTGAACCGATGCGAGAATTGGCGGAGGTCCACCTGTCGACGTTGAAGAAGTTTAATACCGACATTGACGAGCATTACTTCTCAGTAGAAAAAGGAGAGAAGGACGTCGAGTCTGACAAAATTCGTGCTATGGACGGCATCAATCTACAGCGCAAAATTCTGGCGGAGGCGACCGATAGTCTTCAAATTCTGGAAGCCGGCCTCGAGGATACTGAACGACGGATTAAAGGCTACGTCAACGCCGGTGGACGCAATAATATCAGCCAATCCGAATTTGATATGATGGCCCGGAAGCGGGAGGAATTGACCAGTGGCAGAGAACATCATTTCGATTTTACCTTCTTCGACATTAACCTATTGGATAAGACTGCTCTAAGCTTAGGAGTCTGGCAAAAGGAGACGAGTTCTCAGTATTTAGGGAAATTGGGGAAGGCTTTTAGCCATTAGTGGTTACTTGAAATGGTTGAGGTTGTCCCCATTATTGCAACCCTGCCTCGTCTCCGACGTTTGTAACTCTGCAACAACTGCAATTTATTTGGAGGGACTACACCAGCCGCTTAGCGTTTGGCTGCTCCCTCGCTAAGGACCTCTTGATTGCCATGAAAGGTTGGGCTTATCCTCTAATCATTGCAACCCTGCCTCACCTCCGATGTTTGCAACAACTGCAACAACTGCAACAACTGCAACAACTGTAACAACTGTAACAACTGCAACAACTGCAACAACTGTAACAACTGCAACAACTGTAACAACTGCAACAACTGTAACAACTGCAACAACTGTAACAACTGCAACAACTGCAACAACTGTAACCCGCAACCTCGCAACCCGCATGCATCTCAAATTCCTCCTCTCCGCCGCCATGACCATTCCATTTCTGCCTCTACTAGCCAGAGACGGTAAGCGAATCTTGGCCGCTGTACCTAAGCTCCCGGATGCCGAAGGCCCCGAAGGGTTGGCAAAGGGTGGGGGAGGAAAGCCCTTTCGATTGATCTCCTTCGGAGAGAGTACGATCGCTTGCGTTGGGGCTAAAACCCATGTTGAAGGCTTCAATGGAACGCTAGCAGATAAACTGGCCGGTCACCTTGAAAGAGACGTTGAGTGGAAGGTCTACGCAGGAAGCGGGTTTACGGCTCGAAGATTGATCGATGAAGTAATGCCGTTGATTGAGGAGCGGGAAGCAGACTTAATAGTGGTGGGTACATCAGGCAATGATGCCTTCAAATTGACTACGCCCTGGACTTTCAGGAAGGACCTTATCGAAATGATTGACCTCCTGCAGAGGCAGTTTCCGGGGACACCGCTGGCTTTTATCAATCTCCCCCCAATCAAGGAATTTCCTGCTTTTACGCCGCTTGTTAAGCGGACGATTGGCGGTTTACTAGCGTTTCATGGCCAGCAGATGGTACAGGTGGTTTCCGTTAGAAACAATGTCTTTTTCAATACGGGGGAAGTTAGCCTAGAAGGCTGGAAACTGAAGCATTCGGTGGAAGGGACAACGGATGATTTCTTCAGCGATGGCGTGCACCCTTCTTTGCTGACGTATCAGATATGGGCTAAGGACTTTAGTGAGTTCTTAGTGGAGGAGGGGGTTGTTTGAAAAGGATTATTTGTAGGGTTGAACTGATTTCTAAGCACAGGTTAAAACGCTGGTTTTTAATCGTTTGTGGCTTTGTGTTGTAGGTTCTTTAGCTAGGCGGTCTGATTTATCGGTTTTTCGAAAAATCGGACTTTATCGGCTACGATCTCAACCTCTTTGTTCTACCTTCACCGCCAACCAAACCCCAAGCCCATCACTCCAGAACAAATAGCCTTTGACCAAGACCACCTCTGGCATCCCTACACCTCCTTAACGGAGCCTCTGCCGACCTACCCCGTGGCTTCCGCCCACGGCTCCAAGCTCGTCCTTGCCGACGGCAGGGAGCTAATCGATGGCATGGCCTCCTGGTGGTGTGCCATCCACGGCTACAACGTTGCGGAGCTGAATGAGGCGGCCAAAGGCCAGCTGGAGAAGATGGCCCACGTCATGTTTGGCGGCATAACCCATGAGCCGGCGATAGAGCTTGGCAAACGACTGGTGTCGATTACACCGGAGGGACTCAACCGGGTTTTTCTGGCCGACAGTGGCTCCGTTAGCGTCGAAGTGGCGATGAAGATGGCGGTGCAATACCAGCACGCCAAAGGCGAGCGGGGTAGGGGGAAGTTCCTAACCTTCAGGGGAGGCTATCACGGCGATACCATGGCACCAATGTCGGTCTGTGATCCAGTAACGGGCATGCACAACCTGTTTTCAGGGTTCCTGCCGACCCACCATTTTACCGCCAAACCGCCGGGTGGTTTTGATGCACCGATTTCGGAAGACTACGTCCGAGACCTAGAGATCTTCTTCAGGGTACATGCCCACGAAGCGGCAGCATTTATCTGCGAGCCAGTGGTGCAGGGCGCTGGCGGGATGTTCTTCTACAACCCGGGGTATTTGGACGTTGTCCGGAAGCTGTGCGACCAGTATGGGCTGCTGTTGATCTTTGATGAGATTGCTACCGGTTTTGGCCGGACGGGGAAGATGTTTGCTACGGAACATACCAACACCTTACCAGACATCTTGTGTTTGGGCAAGGCGCTGACCGGAGGGTATATGACGCTGTCTGCAGCATTGTGCAACGACCTCGTTTCGGATACGATCGGTAATAGCGAAGTGAAAGTGTTGATGCACGGACCGACCTTTATGGCCAATCCGTTGGCCTGTGCCGTGGCCGTGCGGAGCATCGATTTATTGCTTGAAAAAGACTGGGCTGGCGAGATCGCCCGGCTCTCCGAAAACCTCTCTTTGCACCTGCGCCCCGCCGCCCAACTCCCCCAAGTGAAGGAAGTGCGCGTACTGGGGGGAATCGGTGTGGTTGAGACGCACAAACCCGTCGATGTCGCTAAAATTCAGGCCTTCTTCGTAGAACGTGGCGTATGGATCCGGCCGTTTAGCACAAGGGTTTATCTGATGCCGCCGTATGTGCTAACGGACAAAGAATTGAAGACTTTATGTGATGCGCTTGTTGAGGCGTGTGGGATGGAGGAGGTGTATTTGTAGGCGGTAGTAGTGGTCACTTAGTCTGGCAGCAAATACCACTCTAATGCCTAATTACTACCGCCTAATGCCTGTCGCCTAATTACTCCCCACCACCATCCTTCTTTTTCTTCTTAAACGGATTAAACTTACCCAACTCCTCCTTCAGCTTATCCGCAGCTTCCTGCGCTTCGGTCGGAAGCAGTTTCTTAAGCGAGTCCAATTTGACGGAGTCCAACCTGATCTTCAGTTTGTCTGCCGCTTCCTTTTTCAGGCGGGCGGCTTGATCTGCCAAAACTTGGCGGATGGAATCCTGGGCAAGGCGGGCTTTGTCCGTGGCCAGTCCCTTCAGGCTATCGAGCCGTGCCTGAGCATCTTCTGTTGCAGCATCAACGCGGGAGTCGACTTCTTCTTTTAGCTTTTCTTCCTCTTCATCGACACGGTCGGTGACCTGTTCGGTGACTGCGCCAACAATTGCGCCTCCGGCAGATTGATCGCCGCCACCACCATTGGTGCCCAATAGGTTAAACTTCACCGCTGGACTACCGATGCTGCCGCCTAGGTTGATGGCAACGTTCATCGTATCTCCGGGGGAGATGTCGAGGCCGAGTTTGCCGGCCTGGCCGGCAAGCTGGTCCAGGGCCGACAAAGCCGCTCCCGTAACAATGTTTCCTTGGATCAACTCCCGTGGAATCGCCGCCTGAATCCGGTAGTCCATGTCCTGGTCCAGGCCGTGCTTACCGGAAATTTGCATCGGAATGCCAAGGAGGTTTGTGCTGAACGGCTCAATAGAAACCATGCCGTCTTCGATTTGAAAAACGGTCATCAGGTTATTGACGGTCGTGCTCTCCTTTAGTGCATTGATGTTGAGGGCCTGGCCAATCTTCTGTGCCGGCTTAAAGTTGGTGAGCTGTGCCTGTGCGGTTTGGAAAATGCCTTTGGCATTGATGCTACTGAGCTTAGGGTAGAGGTCAGCGCCCAATTTGCCTTCCATCACCATGTCTGTGCTGAACGTTCCCTGTAGAAATTTACCGACTGGTGCCAACGAAGCAAAGCTGTTGAGCTTGCTGAAAGCCTGGCTGAAATCCAAAGACTGAAGGTCGTAGTGGAACCTGAAACCGGGATCGCCTGGCTCCTGGGTGTCGTACGCACCTGCGAATTTGACGATGCCGCCGAAGATGCCCGCGGAGCCATTTTCCACCACTGCTTGGCCATCTTTCACCAACAATGCGCCGACTACATTCTTCAGGGTAATGTCGGTATATTTGATCTCGTTGGCCACCATATCAACGTTGAGGTTGATGTTCTTCGGGATAGGGATTACGGCCGATTCCGCTGGCGCTTCAGTTGCTGCTCCTGCGGGAACGGCGACGTCCTCGTCCATGAAGTCATTCATGTTGAGGGAGTTGGAGCGGACGAAAAGATTGCCGCCTAAAACGCCTTCGCCAAAGGTGTATTCGAAGAGGTTGGTGATGTTGCCGGAGCCGGCAAAGTCGCTTTCGCCGAGCGTAGCACCTGCGTTGGCAAGACTTAGTTCGTTGGGCTTGATGTTGCCGACGGCCTTGATGTTTTCTGGGCGGTAGCCGGCGTAGTTGAGGGCGCCGATTTCGGCGTCTACGTCGAAGTCGAAGCGGTCGAAAACGGCGGTTTCCTCGACGGGCGTTGCAGCCGCGTTGAGCTCCGCTGGACTTGCGCTGGCGCCCACAGTTTCTTCCGGCATCCACTCATCGGCGTCGAAGAAGTCGGAGCGGATGTTCATATTGCCGCGCATGGTTTGCTTGGGGCTGAAGTAGGCCAGCGGGTTATTGATGGTGCCGGAAGCTTTCACGTCACTGCGGCCAAGGTTGCCGGTAAAGTCGGCAATCTGGATGGCCTGCGGCGTAAAATCTGCCTGTACGTTGTTGATCTTTACCGTCGGCATTTCGTCGGTAGCGTAGACAAAACCGGTCATGTTAATGATGCCGCCTAGGTTGAGGTCGTTATAGTTTCCCGCCTCAATCAGGCTCTGGCGAATGCCGTCCATTGTCAGCTTGGCGGTAAGTATGCCCGCCAGTTCGCGAACGCCTTCCAGCGGAATCGCCTGGCTCCATTTGCCCAGGTCGACCTTGCCGTCGATGAAACCGTCAATTTGCGGATCATTGATCAGCGTTGCCAGTTCAAGGCGCCCTTTAAAGGGATCGCCGCCCAGGTTGAAATCAAATTGGGAGATCTTGACGACCAGGTCATTCAAATCACTGCTCGGGCTGTTGACGCCGATCAGGGCATCGATGCCGGTAATACCGACGGAGCGGCCTGGGTACTGCACGCTGCCGCCAATAATTTTAGTGTTGACCGTGAAGGCCGGGTATTGCTCTTTTTCGCTGTTGAATGGCCCGTCCACCGTACCCGCGAGGGTAAAGCTGCCTTTGGTCTTAACCTCCTCATAGCCGGCGGTATAGGCCGATGGGATGAGGCTCCACAGCTGGCGAAAATCGTTGACTGGCGCTTCGTAATCGATATCGAAAAGGATGTCGCCGTTGTCCTCCATGTCGATGTTGCCACCGAACACAAGTTCGAGAGCATTGAGGGTAACCTTGTTGTCGAGGAAGGTGTAAAGGCTCTGGTCTAGGTCGATGTTGACGGTCGCATCGGCCACTGTCTTAACCTTGTTAAGGTACGTGACGCCGCTTTGCTCTAGGCTCAGCTCTTCGATGGTCGACATCGTTTTTAGGTCGAAGACCGTGCTGGTGAAGTCGCCGTCGCCTTCGGTGTTGAGGCCCTCGATCCTGATGAGGGTTTCCGTCGTCCGGTCGTCGTATACAAAGGTGCCGTCTTTAATTTGGAAATGCTGTAATTGTATTTGCGCGGTCGCAGGTGCAGTGGATGTTTCGGTGGGAGCAGTGTCGCCCTCCGGAACGACGAGGTAGTTCGCAAGCTCCGGCGTAAGTACCAGTAGGTTAATCAAAGGCTTGTCCAACTCGATGTCATCAATCTTATAACTCGCATCACCCGTTACTACCGACCAAAAGCCAATATCAAGCCCGGCACTCTTAGCTGTCATCAGCGGCAATCCCGCAAATGTGTCGATCCCCATCACCTCTAGGTTTTCTATCCGCAGGGAAATATCCGGGAAACTCCGTAGGAAACTCAGGTCCACATCCGTAAAGTCCACTTCAGCATCCAGGGCCTGGTTAACACTGTATTTTACATTGTCCACAATCTGATCCTTGAAGATCATTGGTGCGGCAATTAAGAACGCAACTCCTAGGACTAGGAGTACGACGATGGCGATGAGGAAGCGTTTGATAAATTTCATAGTAGATAGATATGTGGTAATGATGGTGTAAACAAGGAAAATGGTTGGGTGTTTAAGTGTCTAATACGTTTGTTTTTTGATGCTTGTTGTGTACTTCATGGTTGGGACGTTTTTTTTTTACATTTAGATACCTCTTTTGGTGACTCAACAAACGGACACTCAGAGCGCTATTCACAGCTTTTCGTCACGAACTACCTTAAACCTCCATTACCAAAGTCCAAACCCGTACCTTGCGCAACCAAATTGCTTCTGGTTCGCCGGGACGAACAATTGAAAAACCGCACCTAATCGTGCCGACTATAATACTAGGATTTAATGAACGAAGAGATTATTCAACACACCTTCATTAGTACTTCAGAGGGATTAGAACAGTTTGCAGAAGAGTGTAAAGACATAAAATGGATCGGTTTTGATACCGAATTCATTGGCGAAAAACGTTACTTCACCTTACTCTGCCTCATCCAGGTGAGCTGTGAACACGGTTATTACCTCATCGATCCATTGGCGATTGACAACCTAGACCCCTTCCTCGATTTCTTAGAGGATCCAGACGTTATCACCATCACCCACGCCGGAGACAACGACTACCGCTTACTGCACCAGCAGTTTGGCGTCATCCCGCAGAACATCTTTGACACCCAGGTCGCCGCCGGTTTTATGGGCCACCGGTACCCAACCAGCTTTGGTAAGCTGGTGGAGGCCGAAACTGGTGTCCAGTTGGGTAAGGGCTTTGCCGTTACCGATTGGGCGCAGCGCCCAATGAGTAGCAAGCAGGTAAAGTACGCCCTCAACGACGTTATTTACCTCCGCGAACTCTATGACACGATCATGGGGAAGTTGGCCGATAATGGCCGCCAGGAATGGGCGTTGGAGGAATGCAACGTCTTCTCTACCAAGGCTTATTACTTCAAAGATCCCAACCACGAATTCCTGAACAGCAACATTGCCCGGTCTAGCCGGACGAAGGAGCGGCTCTTTTTGGTGCGCCTGTATGAATGGCGTAGGGCTACTGCGGAGGAGAAGAATTACTCGAAGGAGATGATCCTTCAGGGCAAGATCATTGGCCAGCTGGTCCGCGGAGTCCGCGGCGGAATAGAGGCGATGTTGGAGAACCGCCGCTTACCGGCCAAGACCATCAAGCGCTACGGCGATATGTTCGTCGAGATGTTCAATGAACCCGGCACCGAAGAAGAGTTGACCGTAGCCAATTCCATCCAGCGCGCTTCACGCGAAGACGAAGAAGATGATATGCTCATCGAACTGCTGTACCTCATCATGAAGTACCGTGCTTCCCAGGCCGAAATTAGCCATGCGCTGGTGATGCCCCGCAACGCCATCAAACGGATCAAGCAGGAACCTGAAGTTCGTGAAAAGATGCTCGGCTCCGGCTGGCGCTCCGCCCTCTTGGGTGAGGACTACATGGGCTGGTTGGGCAACATTGATGATTTGGAACTGAAGATTGAAGGAGGGAAAATCAGTTTGGTTTCTTAGAAGGGGGGGGAGAGTCCATAAATGTGTTCTGAGCATATCACTGTTTTGGCCGACATGTACTAGTGCGTCAAGATTGAAGTTGGTGCTAGTTAGAACGCCGGCAGCGCGGTGCTGGACGACCAGCTGAAAGTCGATCATAGCCGTAGCTACG
>JBLIGS010000034.1:0-15882 GCA_047637095.1 Neolewinella sp.
CAAAAGAGGCAAAATTTTCGGGGCTCATAATTAAGCTTATGTTAAATGCATATTTCACTCCCCTTGACCCCCTAGATCAAAATGGAGACTTACGCTTAATTCCCCCAACTTCACCACTCACTAAACTGGCGAAGATGCTGTAGCTCTATACTAAGTGTTTTTAGTACATCTTCCGGAAGGTTTGATTATCTCAATTATGGAATATGAGACCTGATTACGAAATACTGAAAGGCCACACCCAAGTAGGATGTGGCCTTTGTTGTAACCGATTATTGTAAAGAGGGAAGCAAAAACTATTCATCACAGTTGCAAAATACACTTTCGGTCCAGATGATGTACTTATCCCCATTTGGGCGCAAGCGATCTAGTGCATTAATTTTGGTTTTGACAAAATCAGTACCATTGAGGCTCTTGCAATACTCTTTCGCTTTAGCTATTCGTAGCTCTACGACCTCTATTATCGTTATCAGACTGTCAATTGAGCCTTCACTTTCATAGTGGCAGGGTTTATGAGTAAGAGCCTCTTTTTCTTTAGCCTGTTCATAGACTAAAGCGGGAATATTTTTCCCTTTGCTCAGTTTTCCCTTTTGCGTTGAGCAGAATAAGCAAGTAAAACTTATCATAAGCAACAAGATTGTTTTCATAATAGGAGATTGAAAATCGGTAATGAATGTGAATACTAATATACTTGATGATTAGTAGCACGTATAGTATTTATCCCTAAATCTGAATGGTTGTCATACTTGTAAATATCAATTCCTGTGACTTCTGACGCGATGAGACAATCTGTTAAATCGCTTGAAATGAAGTAATTTAAGTTTAAAGGCGAAGCAAAATAATCTGGTAGTTTATGTCCTTTTTTGAAAGCGAACCGTTTAATCCGAGTGATTAGTGATTTATCTTGTTCAGCCTTTGATCGCCCCACTATTTCACCAAGATCATATCCTGATTTATCAAGAGCAGAATAGACTGTTCTTTCAAAGTCAATAAAGTCTTCAGAAAGAGCTTCTTGGAAGTGCAGTAAATAATAGTCGTGGCTTTTTCCTGAATGATCATAGATTAGTACAGGAAAGAAAAAGGCATTGAACCCCATAAAATTTTCTAGAATGGCTTTAAGCTTTGGGCTAATAACTCTTTGCAAATATGAGGCTTCGCCCGAAAAACACAAATCGGTTAGAATTGTATTTGGAGAGGCAAGTTTAAAAGGAGCAATCTGTCGACATTGCTCAATATGCTGATGGACTTGCCTTGGAAGACAGGTGTCAAGTGAAAAATAAGACCTTATTTTTGTAAGGTCAGTGTTGATCTGACTTATTCCGTCAGTTTTTCCAATGACTTTGTAATCGAGCGAATTGAGGTAAAAGAACATAAAGGTGGCTTCTTAGTTAAAAATGAGAGCAGGGACAGGTACAGCACCTAAATTCCCTCCCGTTTGAACCATGTTGTCTATATTGATTCTCATTTGAGATTGCCAGTTTCGAACAGCTTTAGCTACATCTTCCGCAGAGCGATTGTTCAATGTGGGTAAGATATTATCTAGCTCTGCTAGCATACGGTTACTATATGCTGCGTGTCCTGGTGTTTCGGCCCCCTAAATAGATCAGACTGGATTACAGATCAAAACTATAATTTTCCACCAAGGACAAGCTTAAACTCATCAAGGAGGCATGAGAGCAGGGCGTGACCTGAGCTGATCGACGGCCTCTAACCGTCGAGGTTGGTGGGCCAATGCCAGTACCCCCGCAGCGCACGAAGGGGGTGTGCGCTTCCCAATGAGACCTACCATGAGTTAGTAGAAGTAAATCCTTAAAAATCAGAAGCGTGCATATCAGGCCTGGAATGAAGAAAGGCTCAACCTGAGACTTCCTCCTCGGCGAAAAGAGATTCGCCAGGAGTGCCAACAGCTATTGGCGCCAGAGGGCGTCAACGAAGGCTGGGCGATGGATTTCGCCAGTAATTGTCCCTTGCTCCTTCAACTTACCCCTGCACCCGCGTCCGCGCCCAGAACCACGAGTAGCACCATTGCACAAAACGTAAAATCACCTCCTCAAAATCCACCGCTTAATCCGCGTCTTCAACGGAACATTCCGCTGCCTTGTCAACTCAACAATCTGTGGATAAGGCGAATTGGGATAAGCCTCCGTCCTATCATTTCCCCACTGCGAAGGATCCCGATAAGCCGGTAAGCCATGCTTTTTAGCTAGGATACTCAACACCGTCTGGTCGTTGCGGTTGGCCTTGAATTCAGGATAATCCGGTTGCCCCAAAACACTACCACCGTCGGTCATAATGCGCGTGTCCTGGCAATATTTCAGGTATTCTTCCGCAAAAGCGAGGGAGGTTTCAGACTTCCGCCACAAACTAAACCCGCCAAGCCGTTGGGGCGTGTCGGTTATTTCTGACTGGTCGGCATCGAGTAATACAAAAGCATCTCGTTTGGAAAACTTCCGTTCCGGATGCTCGTCGGCAAAGGTGAGGATGTCACTACCAGTGGCTTGTGCCAACTCGATTAGCGGAGAGATGGAATGGATGAAGTAGCTTCCTGCATCACAATAGAAAAGCCAGTCCCCGTCGGGGAGTTCTTGCAATGTCCTGTGAATGAAGTAGGGCTTCCACAACCATAGACCGTTGCCCCGGGGAACATCCAGAATGGCTTTGTTCTTTGCGTAGAAGTTGCGGTCAATGTCCTTCGGTCCGTAGCTTAGTACACGTCCAAAGCCCCCGACGGATAACCCTGTCCGGCTGTTCTGTCGTTGGCTTGTTCGGAAGTTGTGGTCGGCGTAGTTGAGGAGGTTGACCTTCATCCTTCGATCACGAATACGTGTGCAGGCCAATTGCCCGGCTCGAGGTCAACATAGTTGGTACGGCTGTTCCACCAGTATTGCGCGCCAGTAAGTACGTCCCTGACTTTAAAGCCTTCATGGCCCAGTAGGTCCTGCGGTACCGAAACGTGGCCAACTTGGCGGTTATGCGGATCAAAGTTGATGATGGTCCATACGAAGTTGGTCTTCTCTTCGTCCCACTTCACGTAGCTCAGTAGGTTAGGGTTGTCGGTCTCCGTAAAACGGATGTTGACCGTCTGCTGAAGGGCTGGGTTGTTCTTCCGTGCCCGGTTAATCAGGGTGTAGGCATCGGTGATCTTGTTCCGGTAGCTCCAGTCGTAGTGGCGGGCGAGGTACTTCTCTGAATCGTAGTACTCCTCCTTACCGGTGGTGTTGCCCCGGTTTTCCATCAGCTCATAGCTTGGGCCGTAAAGACCGTAGGAGCTGGATAGGGTAGCGGAGAGTAACAGCCGCTTGATGAACTGCGGCTGGTTGGCGCCCATCATCTCGAAGGCGAGAATGTCTGGTGTGTTGGGCCAGAAATTGGGCTGCATGCAGTCGGCCAAATCGCTGGTCGTCAGTTCTATCATGTATTCCTGCATCTCCTGGGGAGTCGTCCGCCAGGTAAAGTAGGTGTAGCTCTGCTGGAAGCCACGCTTGGCCAATTCCTTCATGATGGCTGGCCGGGTGAAGGCCTCCGCTAGGAAAATGGCGTCAGGATATTTCTTGTGGGTCTCTTCAATGATGAATTCCCAGAAGCGGTAAGGCTTCGTGTGTGGGTTGTCTACCCGGAAGATGTTAACACCGGCCTTGCACCAGTAAATCACGACGCTCAGCAGTTCTTTCCAAAGGGCTTTGTGGTCTTCGGTCTCGAAGTTGATCGGGACGATGTCCTGGTACTTCTTTGGTGGGTTTTCGGCGTACATGATGCTGCCGTCTGGCCGCCAGATGAACCATTCCGGGTGCTCTTCGATGTAGGGATGGTCGGGCGCACACTGGAAAGCGAGGTCGAGGGCGATGTCCATGTCATACTCTGACTTGGCCTTCTTGATCAGGTTCTTGTAGTCGCTGATGTCGCCGAGTTCAGGAAGGATGGCTTTGTGTCCGCCTTCGGCAGCACCGATTGCCCACGGGCTTCCCGGTTCGCCTTCCATGGCGGTCACGGCATTGTTGCGGCCCTTGCGGTTCCGACGGCCAACGGGGTGAACCGGTGGCATGTAGAGTACGTCGAAGCCGAGTTCTTCGATGCGGGGAAGCAACGCTTCCACATCCTTGAAAGTGCCGGTCCGGTTAACGTCCGGGCTGGCACTTCGGGGGAATAATTCGTACCAGCTGCTGAACCGTTCCCGTAGGCGACCAACCTTGATCTCCATGCCGGGATCATAAGTCGTCTCGAAGCGACGCAGCGGATTTTGCTGCAAAAGCTCAGCAAAAGATGGGCTTAAAACGTAGTCGACAGCAGCTTCCTGCTTACCACCAAGTTCTTTGATGGCACCGTTGATTGCTTTTGCCGCAGCACCTTTAAGTTTGCTAGCTACTTCGTTTAAAAGGTTGGCGCCAATCGTAAGCTCAATGCCCATGTCCTGGCCGTCCTCATTCTTTTTCACGAAGCCTTCGTACCAGGTCTTCAGCATATCTACCCAACTGACGATTCTGTATTGGTAGACGGCTTGCTCAGTAACCTTGAAGCTGCCCGACCAATCGTCGTTGCCTAAATCTTTCAACTCAACAGACTGCCATTTTTTGGACTTCTTGGTCTTGTATTCAACTACCGCCCGCAGGTGATCGTGGCCGTCACCAAAAATAATGGCCGTAACCTTCACTGGCTCTCCGACAACACGTTGTATGGGGAATCTTCCATTATCAAGTTGAGGTTTGACGGAGGTGATGACGGAGCGGTTCTGCATGGGGTAGTTGTAATGTGTGTGGTAAAACTACATAAAGTCGTGGTGGTAGCAAATGTTTGGTGGGGAAGGTTTAAATCTGGGTTGATTTGAGGTGTTTTTTGCGCCTGTTTATTAGAGGGGAGTTTTTTGTGCGCTGGCGCTCGTGTTGGAGTTTGCACGCGGAGTAGGGGAGGAAGGGAGAAAAAAACACCGAACTATAATCAAGGCACATGGTCGCTGGATCTGCCAGCGCGTAGTACCTTGCTAAGAGCGTGGATCCGTCCCTATCGGGACTAGAGATTGTTCGGTAGTGGTCAATGTTTTTACGATTAGGGACAACACGGCCTCGCCTACAAAATGCGGAGCCCAAAGAACCAAAATACCAAAGAACCAACACCTGCCTCGTCTACAAAATGCGGAGCCCAAAATACCAAAGAACCAAAATACCAACACCTGCCTCGCCTCCAACGTTTGCAACAACTGCAACAACCGCAACTACTGCAACAACCGCAACTACTGCAACAACTGCATCTCCAGCAACTACTGCAACAACCGCAACTACTGCAACAACTGCAACAACCGCAACTACTGCAACAGCCGCAACAACTGCAACAACCGCAACAACCGCAACAACTGCAACAACTGCAACAGCCGCAACAACCGCAACAACTGCTTTAGTCCGAGACTTCCGCCAAATACCCCAACAACTGATTCGCCCTATGGCTAATGGTATGCTGGTCCAAAATCCGCTTACGGGCTTCTGATCCCAGGCGTTGGCGTTGGCTTTCATCGGTGCCATAAAGCACGTCGAGGACGCTGTCTCGGTCTGTTACGCAGTAGACTTCTCGCTTAGGTTCGAGGAAGTAATCGAGGCCTTCCCAGTTATCGGTCAGGACGGGGACGCCGCAGGCGGCAGCTGCAAGGAGGCGGCGGGTAGGGGTGAAGCCCATCGTCTGCCGGTCTTTGCGGCTCAGGACGAGACTACACCGTTGGCGGTTGTAGAAGTCGACGAGGTTGGTCTGTGGGAGGTATTCTAGGTAGGTGAGGTTGTCTGGCCAGTCTGGGCGGACATCGTAGCCGCCGCCCGCCAGCGAAAACTGGCGATTGGGGGTAAATTGGGCAGCGCCCAACAGGGTTTCTTCGAGGAGCTCGGCACGGTCGGCTTTGAAGTTGCCAATGAAGCCTAGGTCGTAGCTTATGTTGGCGTCGGTCCGGTAGAATTTGTAGGGATCAATGCTTTCGTAGAGTGGGCGGGCGAAGCCGAGGTCGTTTTCTTCAGCGAGCTTTTTGAGGGCAGGGCCACCGGTGGTACTCAGGAAGAGGTTGAAGTTGCCGATGGTGCGACAACTCAGGCAATCGCCTGCGATTTCGGCTTGCTGGAGGTTGTGAATGGTTTTGGAGAGGTCCGTATCGTAGTAAACGGTCATGCCGCGGGCTTCTGCCGAGATCCAAACGGCGATCTGTTCTGCGTCTTGGACGCCGCTGCCGAGCAGTACGATGTCGGCCGACTGGATGGTTGAGGTGTACTCGTCCATCAGGTTGGCCGTGTTGGTGTACATCCTTACTTCGCAGTAGGGGGACCGGAGCATGTCTCGGACGGGGCGTTTACCGCCAACGGGTCTGCGTTCTAGGAAGGTCGTCCGGTGGCCATGTTGGGCCAACTGGTTGATTAGTCCACGGTACAACTCCGCCGTCGGGTTCTCCAACGATGAAAGTACGGAACGGCCAATGATGACCAAGTCGAGGGGATTGCTACCAAATTTCACGTGGCGAAGATAGACAGCGGGAAGGAAGTTCACCGATATTGAGGCGATACTTTACTGAACTCTCTCTGTAAGGCATGGGTAGGGGCAACCCCCACCCCTACCATGCTATCGTTGGTTAGGGTTGTACCGACGGTCTGTACTGTTTCCGACGACGGCAACAACTGCACCCCCTGCAACAACTGCAACGTTTGTAACGGCGTAACCCGCACCATCGCAACCCGCAACCCTTCCTTGCACCTGCGTCCGCGGCCAAAGACCTTCCGTTTTCATGCATCGTTGCAAAAATATCGCAGCTGCTCGACGAGCATCCGGCCGAATTCGACCAACGGTACAACGGACTTTTGAATTTTCACGTTCTCTTAATATAAAAACGAAGTCATTAAGGTTGTGGCCTAATTATATGTCGCTATCTTCCTGCTGTCGTTTGATGCCTTTCATCATTTAATACCCACTAACATGTTCGAAATACTCAACTATATAGCGATGCTCACCGGAGGCCTGCTGGTCTTGCTGATGGTGCTTTCTTTAGTCGGAGGACTGGACCTTGACCTCGATTTCGATACGGACGCTGGCGGATTTGGCATTGTTAAATCGGTGCTGACCTTCGTCTCGATCGGTACGTGGACGGCAAAAGCCATCCTTGTCGGGCAGTCTAATCCGGTGATGGCAATTGTGGTGGGCGCGGCCGCAGGTGCAGTGGCTGTTTATATACTAAGCCAATTTCTCCGCTTTCTACTACGGCAGCAAAGCAATGTAAATTGGTCTCCCGTTGACGCATTGGCAGAGCAGGGTAGGGTCTACCTCCCCATCCCCGCCTCCGGCGAGGGCGTCGTCACCGTCCGCATCAAAGGAAGGCAGCGCGAACTAAAAGCGAAGTCGCTTCACGGCTCTAAACTCTCCACTGGAACAACCGTGGTGGTAGACGATGTCGACGAAAACGGCATCCTTGTAGTCTCTGAAGCTTAAGTCGTCGGCCGAGGCGCGACGCAGGAGCTGACTCGTCCGACGACCGGAGATAAATTCTATCCCACTCGGCCGGCGAGTCAGGTCGTTCCTCCCGCCTCGGCAGACGAGCTCAAACTAAAATAAAACTAACACATTCACCCATTTAAAACCCTTATATCATGGAATTGCTATTCACCGTCGGTGGAATGATTGCCGTCCTTATTATCGGCGTATTCTTATTTTTTATTAGTCGCTATAAGCGCTGTCCTTCCGACAAAATTTTGGTTGTTTACGGTAAAACGGGCGGTGGAGCTTCCGCCAAATGTTATGCTGGTGGAGCAGCCTTTGTTTGGCCGGTTATCCAGGACTATCGTTTTCTAGACCTCACCCCACTCAGCATCGACGTTAACCTCAAGGATGCGCTTTCCAAGCAGAACATCCGTGTTAACGTCCCTTCTCAGTTTACCGTCGGTATCGGCGAAGACGAGCACCTGATGTTGGCCGCTGCCAACCGCCTGCTGTCTTTGGACCGCGACCAGGTTGCTCGCCTTAGTCAGGACATCATCATGGGCCAAATGCGCCTCGTGATTGCCAACATGGACATTGAGGAACTGAACACGGACCGCGACAAGTTTGTCTCCAGCGTTTACTCCAACGTCGGCGAAGAACTCCACAAGATTGGCCTTCGGTTGATCAACGTAAACGTAACGGACATTCAGGATGAGTCTGGCTACATCAAGGCCCTTGGCCAAGAAGCAGCAGCTCGTGCCATCAACGAAGCAGAAGTGAAGGTGGCGCAGGAGAAGCGTACTGGTAGCATCGGCCGGGCAGAAGCCCAGCAGGAGCAACGTTCTAAAGTAGCTGCGCTTACGGCGCAGGCAGAGATCGGCGAAGCCGAGGCTGCGCAGAACCAACGTATCAAAATTGCGGATGCTAACGCTCGCGCCATGGTCGGTGAAGCAGAAGCTGCCCAGGACCAACGGATCAAGGTTGCCGATTCTAACTCCCGAGCAGAGATCGGAGAATCCAAATTCAACGCAGAAGCCCAGGAGGGTAAGAACGAAGCGGCGATCAAAATCGCCGAGTCCAACGCCGCCCGCGACGTTGCCCTCGCCGAAGCTAATCGCCGGGCCGAAGCGGCTCGAATGGTCGCCCAGGCCAAAGCCCAGGAGGAGTCCTACAAAGCCCAGGAAGCGGCCGAACGTGCCCGCGCCCTGAAGGAGAAAGCGGAGAAGGAAGCCGAGCAAGTTGTTCAGGCAGATATTGACCGCCAGATGGTCGTCATCGCCGCTCAGGCCCAGGCCGAGAGTAACCGTGAAATCGCTAAGGGTGAAGCGGATGCTACACTCGCTAAGTACCAGGCCGAAGCCCAGGGTATGGAGGAAGTTCTCCGTAAGCAGGCCGAAGGTTTCCAGAAACTAGTAGATGCTGCCGGGGGTAACCCGCAGGCTGCCATCAATTACCTGATGCTCGATAAGCTGGAGGTATTGACCCGCATCCAAACCGAAGCTATTAAGGACGTTACCATCGACAAGGTGGTCGTCTACGACAATGGCAACGGTGAAGGCGTTGGCAAATTCGTCCAGGGCCTCTACGGAATGGTGCCGCAGTTGAACGACTTCCTTGGCCAGAGTGGCATGCAATTGCCGAATGGCTTGGTTGGTAAAACAGCAGAAGATGCGCCGTTGGAAGTTCCAGCAGCGGATGCAACTGAGAAGAAAGCGTAAGACCTTTCTTTTAGAATTATTAGCTCGCTTCTTCGATTTTGGAGGGGCGGGCTTTTTATTTGGATTTTAAGTTGCAGTAAAAGGGATAATTTTTATTTTAAATGATTTTGCAGGGTAAAGTTGTTTTTGTTTTCGATATTGCAGTATGAAATACAATTACCTGCCCCCCCCCCCCTCTATACACGGCTAGTACTTCTACTAGCATTGGTTTTTATAGGCTTTTCTTGTAATAAGGAAGAAACCCAAGCCGTATCGAATGAAAACTTCGAGCTTACGCTAACCAAGGATCAAATCGAATCAGTAGGTGTACTGCACAATGAACACCTCACTGAAGCTATTCAAAACTTCGACTTCACAGCTACTAAGCCGAAAGTAGAATTAGTGAGTCGAATTAAGTCTTTAGGTATTGAAGGTATTGATGGTAATTACCTTGCCGAAGGTTACCTTGAAACCGAAGCACAACAGTTTAAATCGGAACTATCTGATCAAGCAATGGTGATTGTCTCTAGAATTGAAGAAGGGATGACTAACATACAAAACCTTGATGCTTTTGTAAGTTTTTTAGAACTCGAAGAAGAAAAAGTTAAGGAGATCCTTCATGGGACTGAGCGCTCTGCTGTAATGGTTTTCATAAGCGTTACTAAAAAATCGGCTGAGTTATGGTTACCTGCCGAATTAGGTGGGTCAGGCATCGGCTATGCTTTTATGCAGCGCCTCGCATTAAGTTATAATAGAGATTTTTCATTTGAGAATGAGAGCAAAGCACCCTCTTGGATAGGTAAAGTTTTGAAGGCAGATGGCTTCGCTGCAGCTAGCGGGTTTTTAGTTACTGCTGCAGGTTGGGCGATCGGATCATTTGTTGCTACTTCGGCGGTAGCCACTGGAGGTTTATCAGTAGCTGTGATCGCAGCGGCACTAGGGGCGATAGCTGGATCTTCGGCTATGGCGTCAGGTATAATGGCTATCTCACTCATTACGCCGTAAATTCTTCAAAAAATGAATAAACAATACGCACTCCCCCTCATGCTTTTTGCAACGCTAACGGTTACAGTGCTTTCTTTTGTCGCTTTCTACATCTTCGTGTTTGATGATGCGGCAAGTAATTCAACAGCAGCATACGATGATGTCAACTGGCGTCGCGTAGCCCTTTCTTTTGTCTGTAGTTTAATCAGTACGCTACCTGCATTGCGTTGGTACTTTAAGTACATGAAACCCATTGTTGATGCTCATGAAGAATAGTGTTCAAGCACTGTTGGGCCAATAAGATGAAAAGCCCCGCTGCTCAACTGAGTAGCGGGGCTTTTGGTGTGCCATGCGTGTTACGTATGGGGGCAAGTCCTGAATAGGCCCTGAAGACATCAGCTAATCGACAAACAAAAGGCAGTCCAACGATTTTGTAAACGGCCACTGGAGTGGCTTCGCCGGACGGCCTGTCGACTATCTATTCAATAAGTAAGTACTCGGACAATATTAACGCCAATCATGGGCTAAAGTCATCAATAAAAGCCCCTCGACACGCTTCTCCACGCGCTTACGCTTGGTCGAAGCTCGCTCGGGGACCTGTTCTACTCAAGTCAAACCGTTCGCGCGAAGCGCGAACGGCTTTTTCCCTAATTTGCCGGTCCCCGAGTAAGCTTCGAGCGAATGAAATGAGTCGACTTCCAAAGGAAGTAGCGCAGCTAAAAGCGCATCGAGGGGCATGAATTTGTGGTTTTAGCCCATGATTCGCATTATTAATGCGACATTCTGATCTGGTAGATTTTGAGTCTGAACGAGGCGAAAAACGTAGGCAACGCCGTAGTGTTGGCGAGGCTTTTTAACGAAGTTCAGGCTCAAAAGATGCCGAGTAGGATGGTGTGATTAATTTTGTCCGAGTACTTAGTCGTGCATAGACTCGACAGTAAAACAAGGCGGGGTCGGCCGCCGAGCACGTTCGGCTGCGCTCAGTGGAGTCCGGAGCCGAGGCGACTTAATGAATAGTTCTTGCTGCTTAGGTGCTTAGCGTCAGATTTGATACTAATGCCTACCGCCTTTCTACTAATGCTTAATGCCTACCGCCTCTCTACTAATGCTTAATGCCTACCGCCTCTCTACTAATGCTTAATGCCTACCGCCTCTCTACTAATGCTTAATGCCTAAAGCACACTGCTAAACTGCTTCAAGAACCGCACGTCATTCTCGAACATCAACCGAATATCGGTGATGTTGTAGAGCAACATGGCTTGGCGTTCGATGCCCATACCGAAGGCGTAGCCAGTGTATTTCTCCGGGTCGATGCCACAGTTGGTAAGAACGGCAGGGTCAACCATGCCGCAGCCGAGGATTTCGAGCCAGCCGGTACCCTTGGTGATCCGGTGGTCGTGCTCGGATTCGAGGCCCCACCAGATGTCCATCTCGGCACTGGGCTCGGTGAATGGGAAGTAGCTGGGGCGGAGGCGAATTTTTGTCTTGTCACCGTACATCTCCTGGGCGAAGTGGAGTAGGGTGGCCTTCATGTCGGCGAAGGAGGCTTTCTCTGCGATGTAGAGGCCTTCCACCTGGTGGAATTGGGCGTGGCTACGAGCAGAGATGGTTTCGTTGCGGTAAACCCGGCCCGGGGCGATGATGCGGATGGGCGGTTTTTGGGTTTCCATGGTCCGGGCCTGAACGGAGCTGGTGTGGGTCCGGAGCAGCATATCTGCTCCTCGAACTCCACCGGGAGGAGGAGGTCCGGCGGGCATACCTTCGGCGACGTAGAAGGTGTCCTGCATATCTCGTGCAGGGTGGTCCTCCGGGGTATTCATGGCGGAGAAGTTGTGCCAGTCGTCTTCGACTTCTGGTCCTTCGGCGACGGTGTAGCCGATGCGTTCGAAGATGCCGATGATCCGCCGCATGGTAAGGGCAATTGGATGCCTGGTACCAAGAGGTAACGGTTCCGCCGGCGCTGTCAAGTCAAACTTTGCACCTGCGTCCGCGCCCACACTTGCTGCTGTTGCCGCTTGAAGCGTATCAAACTTGGTCTGCGCAGCCTCTTTTGCACGGTTGACCAGCTGCCCAAAATCGCGCTTCTGCTCGTTGGGGATGTTGCGCATTTCACCCATCAAGGGCTTCAGAACGTTCTTGCTGCCCAGGTACCGGATGCGAAAAGCCTCGACTGCCTCGGGGGAGTCAGCGGTAGCAGAATTGATCTCGGTGATGAGCGCTTCGACGCGATTGAAAACTTCGTTTGCCATAGGAGCGCGAAGATAAGTAAATTAGTAATTGGGCGGTAGTAAGGAGGCGGTAGTTGCTGGGTAATCGCAAGCTCAGGGCCGGACACTCAAAGGTCTCGTAAAGCCTGCGCTGTGCTTCGGCTTATCGAGACACTTCGAGGTCCTGAGAACTTACGATTGCCCTGGCAGTAGCCGAGAGGCTACAGTTAAGGCGTAGAAACCACGAAGGACAGCTTACAGGTATCTTGCAACCAGTATCGAGAAAATTTAGCGCTAACCACTAACCGCTAACCCCTAATTGCTGAAAAATGTCCCGTGCCACCGTCGAAAAAGCCCGCTTCTACCTCACCATGCTCATGCTGGCGGGGACCTTTTTCGGACTGGTCTTCTCCCCTCCATTTTTGTCTATTGGCCTGATAGGGTTAGTGGTTTTGGGGTTGTTGGACCCGCTGAAAGGCATTAACCCACAGTGGGAAGAGAATATTGGCCAGGCCCTTCGGAGCCCGCTTTTTTGGGCGATGGTGGCTTTATACCTGCTGTTAGTAGTTGGCATCTGGCAAACGGAAGACTGGGCATATTACACTGGTCGCCTTCGGATTAAGGTTCCGTTGCTGGCCTTGCCGATCATCTGGCCGGGGCTGCCCCGGTTTACCGACCGGGAAAAAGGCTGGCTCTTCGGCGGCATCGTTATCTTCATGGCCGGGGTGTTGGCGGCGGTTTTAACCAACTATGTTTTTCACTTTGCGGAGATCAATGACATGATCCGGAGGGGACAATCCATGCCCG
The DNA here is from genome assembly GCA_047637095.1 of Neolewinella sp. Classification (GTDB taxonomy): domain Bacteria; phylum Bacteroidota; class Bacteroidia; order Chitinophagales; family Saprospiraceae; genus Neolewinella. The sequence continues at coordinate 13,124 of JBLIGS010000034.1, forward strand.
TTCCTAGGAACCACATTCGTTTCAGTCTGTTGGTGGCAGTAACGACTTTGCTGAGTGTCGCCTGTTACCGAACAAAGGCTTTGGGGTGGGGGAGAGCTTGGTTAATATTTGGCGGCTTCTTGTTCCTGGGTCAGCATTTGCTGGCGGTCAGGAGTGGACTTGCCGGCGCTTACGGCGGGATTGGGGTACTGGTATTGGCCCTCGCCTGGGAGCGAGGAACCTGGTGGCCTGCCATCGTCGGGCTGGTCGGCCTAACCCTCCTACCGGTGTTGGCCTACATCTCCATCCCTAGTTTTCGGACAAAGATGAATTACGCCCGTTATGAACTCCTCCACCGGAACCCAGCGGAGGATAAAGGCGATTACAGCGACGAAGGCCGGCTTACGAGCCTAAAAATAGGCCTTCAAGTATGGCAAGAAAATTTTATCCTGGGAGTAGGGCCCGGCAATCTCCAACTGGAGATGGACCGGCGGTATGAAGAATTTTTGCCTGGGACCAAAGGCAAACGCCCGCACAACCAATTCATCAGTTCGTTGGCGGGAAGCGGCTTGCTCGGCGGTGTCGTTACGCTTGGGGCCTTCCTAGTATTGGGCTGGGTAGGGCTGCGCCGAAAACAGCCGGTTTACCTGGCGATGTGGATGGTGTTTTTTCTGAGCTGTATGGTGGAGAATACGTTGGAGACATCGGCGGGGGTGTCGATGTTTTGTGTCGGGTTGTTGATGGTTGGGGGCGTTAGTTCGTCGGCCGAGGCGCGAGAAACGAGCTGACTCATCCGCCGAAGGGTTAGCATGTGAGCGTTTACCCGAGTTGGCGGGCGAGTGCTGGGGTGTGTTGCCGCTGGCGACACACCTACTTGAGCGGAGTGCCAACGGTTATGAAACATGGCAGGAGGTGGCGCGGACGCAGGGTGCAGTGTTAAGTTTTGAGGAGCAAGGCTGTGTCATCGAAGATCCGGCTCAACCAGCAGTTGGAAGAAGGAGAGAACCGCTTCTCCCTAAACCTATTGTCCATCACTGCGGGTGTTTACTTCCTGAGGGTAGGGTAGGAGACGGTAGGGGTGGTACGGCGGTGAAATCATCGTCCAAGGTGCATCACCCGTTTCCAGGTAACCGCACCATCTTTGGTACTGATCCGAAGGTAAAGTGGGCCCTTAGGTAACCCCGTTAGTGGAATGCGCTGTTGTTGGCCCGTAAGCGGAAGCGAGCGTAGTCGACGACCATTTCCGGTATAAACATCTACCCGTAAGAGCCCTTTGTCGGACGTTAAGGTTACGAGGTTACTGGCGGGATTGGGATACACCAATAGCGAAGTGGTTTGAGCTGGAAGGTTGGCCTCGGTACTGGTCGTCGTACAGCTAAGGTTATTGATACGTATCCAGATGGAGTCGTTGTAATTGATAGGAGCAAGGCCTCCTTCGGAAAGGGAGCCCATTCTAACCATCACCAATCCTTGATCGGGAACGACGTTGATCAGCTGGCCGTTTTTTCCAATGGCCGCAAAGGTTGTCGCTGGCGCATTGAGCATTATCTGGCCGGGGAAATTCACCTGAATGCCGGGGAGTTTATAGGATGATTTCCCATTCAACCACCAGAGGTATCCATAAGCAGGGTTCATGTCTTGGGAACTGCTGACCATGTTGTTAAAGTAAGTGGTGTCTGCTAGTACCGGCGTCTCGTCCCAAAAACCTTGGTTAAGTATCAGTAGGCCAAAGCGGGCCATTGATCGGGCGTTGGAGATGAAGATTCGGTTGTTGCCGATGTTAATGTACTGGCCGGTCATTCCCGTTGGTTGGCGGATGCGGCTGGTGATGAAGTCGTTGAGGGATTCATCGGTAGCTGTTTCGATGACGCTGCCCAGCAGCGTGTACACACTGGTGTGGTAGGCCCAGCGGCCGCCAGGGGCGGCCAGGCAAACCAAACATTCCGGCGAAGTACAGTTGTTGTCCCCCGCCTGGTCATCAAGACCCGAAGTCAGCGTTAACTGATGGATGACTTTGATGTCAACTTCGTCCTCTGGGCAGTCCGTCCAGCCAACTCCGAGATAATCCGACGCCGGAGCTTGTAGGTCTACGGAGTCAATCTCCGCCGCAATACCAACGGCTACTGCCATCAAGGATTTTCCCGCAGAGTTCCACACGTGCGGCGAAGCCGCAGTGAAGTCGCCAAAGTATTGTTCAATTACAACCTTACCATCCTTGAGCAAAAGAAAAGCATCGGTATTGGTTGCTTCCAGGTAATCGTAAAGGGCTTGCTCGTTGTCCTGGCAAAAGCCAGCATCCTCAAGGCTCATTCCTTCCCAGTTCCCATTTGTTATTGGCGGGAAGTACAGTTCTTGGCCGGACAAAGTCCCCACCATAAACAATATACTTAGGATCAGGATTCGCATGGCTTTCTATTGTTTTATGATGGAAGGAGAAGGCTTGTTCTAATAACTTAATTCCCTTGCCAAGGTTTACCCTACCCGTTAATACGATTAATTATCAAGAGGGCCGGGTCGTTTTTCGCGCGAAGGTATTGACGATTGCTTATCCCGCCTCCAACGACGGCAACCATTGCAACAACTGTAACGCCTGCAACCCCGCAACCCGCAACCCTTGCATGGGGTAGGGGCAAGCCCCACCCCTACCATGCTATTGTCGCTTTTGGGTATTGACGATAGTATATCCCGCCTCCAACGCCTACAACGACGGCAACAATTGCAACCCTGCAACAATTGCAACCACTGAAACCCCGCAACCACCGCAACCCTTGCATGGTGTA
>JBLIGS010000035.1:0-15853 GCA_047637095.1 Neolewinella sp.
CAACTGCAACGTAACCCCGCAACCCGCAACCCGAACCCCCGAACCCCGCAATAACGTGGGGTAGGGGCAAGCCCCACCCCTACCGTTCTATCATTGCCTGTATTGATTGACAGTAATTATCCCATTTCGCGGATAACTCCTGCCTGGTATCCGACGTTTGCAACAACTGCAACAACTGCAACAACTGCAACAACTGCAACAAAACCCCGCAACCCGCAACCCGAACCCCCGAACCCCGCAATAACGTGGGGTAGGGGCAAGCCCCACCCCTACCGTTTTATCATTGCCTGTATTGATTGACAGTAATTATCCCATTTCGCGGATAACTCCTGCCTCGCCTCCGACGTTTGCAACAACTGCAACAACTGCAACAACTGCAACAACTGCAACAACTGAACCTACTTCCCAACCCGATACCAAACACACTCTTCAATTTCCGGCGTATCCGCCAGCGCCGGATGCCGAAAACTGCCAACCCGCTGCATCCCAATCTTCTCCATTACGCCGAAGGAGGGGGTGTTTTGGGCAACGGCGAGAGAGATGACTTCCTCGAGGCCAAGTTCGTTGAAGGCAAAGTCAAGACAAGCCTGGGCGCCTTCTGTCGCATATCCCTTTCTCCAAGCATCTGGATGAAGCCGCCAGCCGATGTCGATGCAAGGCGTAAAAGGAGCTTTGTAGGCCTGGTGGCTAATACCAATGAAACCGATGAGTCGACCATCGTTTCTGGTTTCAGCGGCGAAGTAGCAATAGCCCCGTTCGGCCTGCTGGGCCATCTGCCGGCTGATGAAGCCGGCGGTTTGCTCTTCCGTCTGTGTAGACGGAAAGTACCGCATGACGTCGGCATGGGCATTGATTTCGGCCATAACGGTAAGGTCGGTCTTCCGCCAGGGACGGAGTAGAAGTCTTTTGGTGAGGATCATGTTGCGGGTTGCGGTGTTTCGGGTTTCGGGTTGCGATATTGCAGGTTTCGGGTTGCGATGTTGCAGGTTGCAAACCATTAATTAATCAACCACACAAACAACAACGTCAGCAACGCAAAGAACCCAAATACCAGCCCGATCGGCCACTGGACGACCTTCATGGCCACCCCGATGGTTTTGTCTAATACATTGTGGAAACCTGTGACGGAGGCGAGGTAAACGGGAAGGATCTTTCCTTCGCCACCTATGGACCGCTTGGGATCGGACAGGTTGATTTGGTCAAAGCGGAAGATGTTGGACAACTTGATAAGGACCTTCTTAATCAGTCCGCTAACAATGCCACCAACGAGGGGGATTTTATTGCCCAGGACGTCGCCGACCACAGGAATGGTAATGATGTGCATGACACCGAGGAACAAGAGCTTCAGCACCTCCTTTGCACCCGCGTCCGCGCCCAGAAAACGTATATCCGCCAAAACACAACCCTATCTCCGTACCGGTGTTTCCGTCCTTTGTCCAGACAACAATCGAAGATGACCTTATCCAAAGACACTACCGTCCGAAACCGACAGATTGGTGTCGCGCTGATGCTTTTTGGCTCCGTCCTTTTCTCCTGTAAGGCGATTGTGATTAAATTGGCTTACCAATACGAGGTCAGCAGTATCAGCTTGCTGGGACTGCGCATGGCTTTCGCCTTGCCCTTTTTCCTGTTGATCGGCTTCTTTCGCCGGGAACGCTCGTCGACCCACGGACCACTTAGTGGGAAAGACTTCTTCGTCATTGTAACCATCGGCATCTTAGGCTATTATCTGGCCAGCTATACCGACTTTCTTGGCCTGCAATACCTTTCTGCCGGTATGGAAAGATTGATTCTCTTCGCTTATCCAACGATCGTCCTCATTCTGCAGCGACTGATTTTTAAAACGCCCATTAAGGCAGTGCAGTGGTTGGCCACGGCGGTCTGTTACCTCGGTATCGGACTCGCCTTCAGCGGCTCCGACTTCAGTATCGGAAACAAATTTACCCTCGGCGCAGCCCTGGTCTTTAGCAGTGCGATGACCTATAGTTTTTTTGTGGTTGGCAGCGGGCATTTCGCCCGCAAGCTAGGCAGTGTTCGTTTCACCTCCCTTGCCCTAATCGCGGCCAGCATCGCCGTCCTAGCCCACGTCTTTATCTCCGGAAATACCCTTTTTGGCTTTCCTCCTGGCCTCTACGCCTACGGCCTTACGTTGGCCATCTTCTGTACGGTCATCCCTACCTACCTCGTCACCGAAGGCATCCGTCGGATTGGGGCGGGGGACGCAGCTATCCTAGGGGCCACTGGCCCCGTTGCCACCATTATCCTTGAATACCTAATCCTGAATGAACACCTGAACCTGGTTCAGGGACTGGGCGCTGCGCTGGTGATTGTTGGGGTGGTGATTATTGGAAGGAGCAAGTAGGAACACGCAGCGCCTGTTTTTAGTAAAAGTAAGTAGCCCCGCCTAGTGCGTCAAGATTGAAGTTGGTGCTAGTTAGAACGCCAGCAGCGCGGTGCTGGACGACCAGCTGAAAGTCGATCATAGCCTTAGCTACGTGAGGTTTTCAGCTGGGAAGTACAGTGCCGCGATGGTAAGTTATAACTGTACCGAACTTTGATCTTGATGCACTAGCATGCTAGACAGGGCTACTTACTTTTACTAAAGACTACGGGGAGCGCCTACAAGGAGCGAAGCGACGTCTACAAGTAAAACGGCGCAGCCGTTGAGCGTCTATAAGCGCGCAGCGCGTCTAAAAAAGGCCTAAGGCCTTTAAATTCCCATTTCAGCTCTGCCTGCGTCCAAAATCTTCCGTACCTCAGCAGGATCAGCTCCCTGCGCGTAAACGCGCAGCACCGGCTCCGTTCCTGAAGGACGAACCATGATCCACTTGTCGTCTCCGTCCAGGTAGAATTTGCTACCGTCGAGGTGGGCAACCTTGGTTACCGTGTAAGGGCCGATTTTCTTGAAAGGGTTCTCTTTAGCTTGCTTGACAATCTCCCACTTGCGGTCGTTTTCCACGTGGCAATCGTCGCGATCGCAGTTGAAGCTGCCGACTTTGGCGTAGAGGTCTGCGATAAGTTCCTTGAGGGACTTGCCCGACTTGGCCATGTATTCAGCGATCATCAGACCGATCCAGATGCCATCCCGCTCGGGGATGTGGCCGGAAACGGCAAGACCACCTGATTCTTCGCCACCAACGATGACTTCGCGCGTGGCCATGATCTCAGCGATGTACTTGAAGCCAATCATGGTTACCTCGTAAGGCAGGCCATACTGCTCAGCCAACTGCTTGAGTTTGTCGGTTACGGAGAACGTCAGGATTACTTCTCCTGTCTTGATTCCTTTGTACTCAAACTGGTACATCAGTAGCAGGAGTAGGATGTGGTGGCTGTCCACGAACTCTCCGTCTTCGTCGAAGAGGCCGATGCGGTCTGCATCGCCGTCGTTGGCGATGCCGAGCTTGATGGAGTCGTCTGCTTTGATGACGGCGGCCAGCTCTTTGAGGTTCCGGCCGATGGGCTCGGGGGCCTGACCGTCAAAGCCTGGGTTGACTTCGCAGTGGAGGTGGGTGGCGTTGGGGAGCAACTTTTTCATGGCTGCCTGGCCTGAGCCATACATGGCGTCGTAGGCGATGCCGATGCCGCTGTTGCGGATCAGCTCCAGGTCGAAACCGGTGTTGACGTGGTCGATGTAGATTTTCTCGAAGTCGTGCTCTTCTACAAGGCCTTTGGCCTTGAGTTCTTCGTAGGTAGGCAGGTTGGTAGGGACTGCGTCTGGGATGAGGTTTTCAACGGCTGTAACGTCGGCGGGGACGGAAGGACCGCCCAGCTTAGACTTCAGTTTGTAGCCGTTGTAACTTGGTGGATTGTGGCTGGCGGTGATGACCACGCCGAGGTCGGCACCGGTCTTTACTACGCCTAGGCTAACCATCGGAGTAGATATAAATCCTGGAGCGACGAGGCTGGTGATGCCGTGCTTACCGAACACACGAGCAGTTGTCTCTGTAAACAACTCACCGCCAAAGCGGCAGTCGTAACCGATAACCACACGGGTACCTCCTTGCTGCTTGAGCCAGAGGGCGGTGCCTTCGGCAACGCGCTTTACATTGTCTACGGTGTATTCTTGGGCGATGATGGCACGCCATCCGTCGGTGCCGAATTTGATCTTTACTGGGGTCATTACGCGGTTTTTTAGGGCCGCCGGTAGGCGGTCGTCACTATTAAGTCAGCAAGGTATAGCCTTTCAGGATAATTTTTCCCTTTACCACTCACCAATCAAGTAAACCTGTGTAAGCTACAGCTCGAAGAGCTTCTTCTTACAGGCCTGTACTTTAGTCCTGGGAAGGGGCCAATCGAGTGCCTACCAACGTCCACCAATCAATCAAAGTCGGATCTTCGTCGAAAACGGCCATAAGATTAGCCGTTCCATTATACCTTTGCCCTGTGGACATCCTAACAGGCTTTCTAGTTGGTATTGGAGTTGGTATCTTCTCCACCTGGTTTCCCGGCATGCTTAATATGCAAGCTGTGGCTACTGCTGTGCGGGCGGGCCGGCCCCGTGCCTACCGCTTTTCCATCGGTATGGCCAGTGTTTTTCCCATCCAGGCTGGCATCGCCATTTTCTTCGCCAACTACCTGACCGACCACCCCTGGATCATGGAAGGGCTCAGGCAATGGTCCGTTCCACTGCTCATTGGCATCGGCGTATTCTTTGTTGCCAAGGGGGTTTCCGCCCGGGCAGAACGCAAGGCTGAGGTAGTAAAGCCCTATAAAGGAGGTCCGTTCAAGCGGGGCTTTGGCATGGCCTTTCTCAACATTCTCAACATTCCCCTTTTCTTTGCCATCGGCGGCTGGCTGTTGGCCCACGGTTACCTTCCCGATACGCCGCTCCCGAAACTCATCTACATTTTTGGCGTCGGTTTCGGCGCACTCAGCGTCTTCTTTACCTATACCCGTTTGTCTGAATGGTTCACCCGCCGGGCGGCGATGCTGACGCGGAACATCAATTTTGTGATTGGTGGGCTGTTGTTTACGGTGGCGGTGGTGCAGGCGGTGCGGATGTGGGAAGGGTAGCCGCGGCCGCAGGTGCAGGGTGATATTTTTGAAGCAGGGCGGTTAGGCCTAGCTAATGCAGCTTCCAGCTGCGAACGGCCAAAGCGTTCTCCGAACGCGCTACTACCTCTTGTACCTCATTCGGACCTGGAGGTCCTCAACCCATCAAAAGAGCCGTACTTCCCGTTCCAACTCCACCCCAAATTTATCCTTCACCGTTTTCTGCACAAAGGCGCTAAACGCCAGCACCTCTTTTCCAGAAGCGCCGCCGTGGTTAACCATCACCAAGGCTTGCTTGGCATAGGTCCCAACCTGGCCATCCCGCGCTCCTTTAAGGCCCGCTTGGTCAATAAGCCAGCCTGCTGGGAGTTTGGCGGAGGCATCGTCGACAGGGTAGGAGGGGATGTTGGGATAATCCGTTTGCAGGCGTTCAAGGGTTGATTTGGGTACAACGGGGTTTTTGAAAAAAGAACCGCTGTTGCCCAGGAAGAACCAGTCCGGCAGTTTGCTGCGGCGGATGTTGGTTACGGCTAGGGCGACGTCGTTAGCCGAAGGCGTTTCCACCTCTAGCCGTTCCAGCTCCGCCTGAATGGCACCGTAACCGGTTTTGAGTTGGTGACCTGGTTGGTTGATGCGGAAATCGACGGCGGTGATTAGGTAACGGCCGGAGTCGTGCTTGAAACGGCTGTCCCGGTAGCCGAAGGCGCAGTCTTGGGGAGCCAACGTGCTTGGCCCGACGCCGAATTCCCAGACGTGGACGGCGGTGATGAACTCGGCAACTTCGGCGCCGTAGGCACCAATGTTTTGTACCGGAGCGGCACCAACGGTGCCGGGAATCAAAATCAGGTTTTCAAACCCAACCCAACCCTGGTCCAAGGTATACCTTACGAGCTGGTTCCAGTCCACCCCTCCTCCTACGCGGAGGTGGACGGAGCCGTCAGAATCCCTGCTTTTTTGCCCTTTCATTGCACCTGCGATCCCGCCCAAAAGAACATGGACGGTCAAACCAGAAACTTCCTCTTGCAACAAAAGGTTACTCCCGCTGCCCAACACAAGTGCTGGCGCAACCTTCAATTCCGGTATCTCCAACTGGGAAATATCCGTTAGCGCCAGGTACTGCTCCGCTTTTGACGGGAGGCCAAAAGTGTTCAGTTTTTTAAGGGATACGTTGGTCCTGATCATTCCGGAAGAGGCTGAAACTGAAACTGAAGCCGCGCTAGGGCCGAATAAGCACCGTCCGGACGGTCGCTGAGGTCTTCGTGTGTACCCGACTCAACGATGATGCCGTTGTCGATCACGTAGATCTGGTCAACCTCCCGAATCGTTGCCAGACGGTGAGCAATGATGATGCTCGTCCGGCCTTCCATTAAACGATTGAGTGCCTCCTGAACAACGCGTTCGCTCTCTGCGTCAAGACTGGAAGTTGCTTCGTCTAACAGCAAAATAGCCGGATTTTTTAAGATGGCCCGGGCAATGGCCACGCGCTGCCGTTGGCCACCACTAAGCTGGATGCCACGATCGCCCACAAGGGTGTCAAAGCCTTCAGGGAACTTCTCGATGAAGTCAAATGCATTGGCCTGAACTGCCGCTTCCATAATCTCTTCATCGGTTGCCGTCAGGTCACCATAAGCAATGTTTTCTCGGATCGAACCGCCGAAGAGCAATACTTCCTGAGGAACGAGTGCGAGGTTCTGACGGAAGAAATCAAGGTCGTAATCGTCAATGGGCTTGCCGTTAACCGTGATCTGTCCTTCATTAATTGGGTAGAAACGCAGGAGCAGCTTCATGATCGTGGACTTACCGCTGCCACTCGATCCTACGAGTGCGATTTTTTGACCCGACTTAATGCGGAGACTAATGCTTTTCAATACCTCGACGTCTGGTCGCGTCGGGTAGTTGAAACGGACACCTTCGTAGGCTATGTCGCCGTGGAGGGCACGTTTTTGTGGCGCGGCCGCAGGTGCAGTGGAGGTTGACAGCGCAGAGGTTGCTTCGCCTTCCACCTCTTCACTGTCGAGGATATCGACTACCCGGTCCGAAGCACCAAGGGCAGCAACAATCTCTGTGTAGAAGTTGCCAAGGCTGGCAATCGAACCACCAATCAAGGCCGTGAAAATGACAAAGCTGAAGAGGTCACCGCTCTCCATGGTTCCGGCTTGGACGGCCAACACTGCTTTATAAATGATGAAAAACAGAGAGCCAAACATCACGGTTACGATAAAGGAGGAGAAAATGCCCCTGGCCGTAGCGGTTTTAAGGGAGATCCGAATGGTCTCATCAATGCTTTTAGCATAACGGCCCAGTTCAAATTCCTCATTGGTGTAGGCTTTGACTGTATTGATGCTTTGCAGGCTTTCCTCGACGATTATGTTGGAGTTGGCCAACTGCTCCTGCCGGGCTTTCGTCATCTTACGAACGTAGCGACCAAAGAACATGGCTGCGACGACGACGACGGGGAAGATAAGGAAGCTGACCAGGGCCAGGTCCGGTGTCATCCACAGAATGATGCCGATGGCACCAATCAGGATGATCAATTGGCGGAGAAACTCCGCCAAAGTCAGCGAGAAAATGCCCTGAATCTGGGTAATATCGTTAGTGATTCGGCTCGTCAATTCGCCCACCCGCGTCCGTTCAAAGAACGGAATCTCTAGGTGGAGAATCTTCGCGTACAAATCCTTCCGCAGAGCGCCCATTGCCTTTTCACTCACTTCGGCCTGCAGCCGAACCCGAAGGAAGCTAAGGGGCGCCTGAATCACAAGCAAGATGGCCAGTAATCCGAAGATCTCATCTACTGTAAGATCCGTTTGTCCTTCGCCTTCCATGGTCTTTAGCGCCTCACCTGGTAATTGAAGTATAATCAGGAATACAACGCTGCTGACAACGAGGATTAGAAAGCTGAAAAGGAACTTCCAGCGGTAAAGCCAGACGTAATCGAAGATTCGTAGAGAGCGATTGAATTTCTCTTTTTGAGACCGTCCTGAATCCGGGCGATCGTCTTTTTCTTTAGTTTTAGCCATAAGCAGTGCAAAGGAAACGCTTAAGAGCAGAAAATGTAGGTCTCAGGGCAATTTTTAGGGTAACTTTGAAATTTCTATGATGGTTCTACCTTCGTTGATCCCATAAACTAACATTATTACGCTATGCGAATTCGTGTTTTACAACTCCTCTCCCTGGCTACCATTCTACTTTGCACCGTAGGAGCAAAAGCCCAGGGCCTCGAAATCGGCGTCAAAGCCGGTGGTGCCGTCTACAGCGGCGACCTAAGCCCTCAGGATTTCGGTGTCTATTTCGAAGACGTCAACTTCGCCGGAGGCGCTTACTTACGCTACCGCCCAGCCAACCGATTCGGCGTCCGATTCAATGGTAACTTTGGCAACATCAGCGCTGAGAATGAGACCGTCCTTTCAACGGGTATTGGAGAAAATCAATCTCCTGTCACTCGGAGCTTCAAGAGCAAAATATCTGAATTCAACGCTGTTCTAGAATACGACCTATTCTACGTTGGCGATTACGACTACAACTTCGCTGCTTTTTACCTCTACGGTGGTATCGGTGTACTGAGTTTTAACCCTCAGCAAGAAGTCGATGGTGAGTTTGTAGACCTACAACCCCTCCGTACTGAAGGGCAGGGTCTCGACCCAACGAATCCTAATTATGCCGCAACGCCATACGAACTGACCAAAGCTGTCGGAGTATTCGGTGGCGGTGTTCGCGTACGGTTCGCTGGTCGTATTGTCGTTGGCCTTGAAATTGGCACACGTTTTACCGGTACCGATTACCTTGATGACACAGGCTTTACCTCCGTTCGTTACCTCGATGTAATTGGCGGCCCTGGTGGAACCCAGGCAGGTCAGATTTCCAACCCTGCCGTTACCAACATCGGTGAAGTTAGCCCTGATTTCAGCTACCGCCGAGGCGGTGAATTCAACGATTACTACTTCGTTGGTGGTCTTACCGTTGGTATCACCATCGGTGAGGGTGGTGGCAAGAAGACTGGTTGCTACAACTTCTAAGCGTTCCTAAGTCTATTTGTTAGACCTATCGAAAACGGCCACTCCAATGTTTTGGGGTGGCCGTTTTTGGTTTTGTTCTCCAACACTTATACTGGGCAACAAGCCCTTAAAAGTCCGGATCGTTATTGATGCCACCGCCACCAAACGGATCATCGGACAGGAACATCGAGTCCCGGCCATTCTCTAGTAGGTCATCATTACCGCTAGAGTAAGCATCACAGTCAAGCTCAATGCCTAGGCTGCCTCGTGGGCGGAAGAAACCCCGCTTGGTGTTCCAGGCGATTTTTTCATCATTCTGTGCGGCCTTGGTAAATTCGCGGAAGAACGGCTTTGCCATATGGGAACCACTGCCGTAGTGAAGGTTGCGGAAACGCAGCCAGCGGTCATCACCGCCAACCCAGGTGCCAACGACGAGCTCTGGCATCAGGCCCATATACCAGCCATCGGTCTGGTCATTGGTCGTACCTGTTTTGCCGCCAATGGGGCCTTTTACGCCACGGAGGTTGCCTACGGAAGCCTTGCTGAGCATGTTTACCATGACATAGTTGGCCTGCGGGCTGATGGCCCGGCCATCCTCAGGGACGTACTCGTAGATGACCCGACCGGACCGGTCGGTGATCTTGGTGAGGAACACCGGTTTGTTGTAAATACCATTGTTACCGAAGGTGGTGTAGGCACCGGTCATCTGTTGAACGGTTAAGTCAACGGAACCAAGGGCAATGGAGGGCGCGTCGGGAATTTCATCTTTGGGGATACCCATGCGGGACACCATTGTACGGACGGGTTCGGTACTGCCGAGTTCCTGCATTAGGTAGGCGGAGACGGTGTTGACGGAGTTTTTTAGGCCGTGGAAGAGGTTCATGAAGTTGCCGCTGTAAGAATCGTCGGCGTTCCTCGGCGTCCATGCTTTCTGAAGGTAGAAGCTGCCATCGCCAGGGGCGATGGTGATGGGTTGGTCCAATACCTCAAAGCAGGGGCTGATGCCGCGCATGTCGACAGAGGCGGCATAGATGAATGGTTTGAAGGTGGAACCTACCTGCCGCTTGGTGGTGGCGTGGTCAAACTGGAACCATTTGAAGCTGGTGCCACCGATCCAGGTACGGACGAAACCGGTAGTCGGTTCTACGGAGATGCTTCCCATCTGGAGAATCATCTTGTGGTAGCGGACGCTGTCCAGCGGAGACATCGTCGTGTCCTTTACCATTTTTGCATTCTCGTAGGTGAAGACTTTCATCTTCACCGGCTTATCGAAGTCAGCGGTTACTTTGTCTTGCAATACTTTCCAGGCGGCTTTGAGGTCACCGAAGGCTGCCATCTTCATGACTTGCTTGTACTTGGCTGCCAGCTTATTCCCAATCATCTTACGGCGGACGAGGCTGGTGATGGTACCCGGAGTTTTTAACTCTGTTATCATCCGGCCAATTTCCCGGTCATCTTTGTGGAAGGTCAGGTCATTCTTCTCGTTGATCTTCCGGATGGTAGGAACAAGGATGGACTGGCGTAACCGCTGGTAGCGATCGGAGCGGCGGATGTCCTTCGTCAGGCTTTGCAGACGGATATCAACGGGAATTTCTGTTTTACTGACCGGGCTTTCGTAGGTCCAAGGATCTTCGTTCCGCCAGTGGCGGAAGAACTCCTCTTGGAGTTTGGCCATGTGCTTAACAGACTGCTCTTCCGCATGACGCTGCATGTTAGGATCAATAGTAGTATAAAATGTCAGGCCGTCCAGGTCGATATTGTAGCGTTCGCCACTCGACTTGAAATACTGCTTGTTGTTGAGGATTTTCTTGGCTTCCTTCTTAAGGACCATACGGAAATATGGTGCCAGACCATCATCGTGATTCTGGAGGCTGTACTTGATGCCGAGGGGCAATTCCTTGAGTCGGTCGTATTCTTCCTGGCTGAGCTTACCGTTGCGTTTCATCTGGAACATAACGACGTTGCGGCGTTCACGGACCAATTCTTCCCGTCGTAATGGGTTGTAGTAGGAGGCGTTTTTAAGCATACCGACCAAGGTGGCGGCTTCCTGAATTTCCAATTCGGCGGGCAGTTTGCCATCGAAATAATTCTCGGCGGCGGCACGAATTCCCTGTGCACCGTTGATGAAGTCATAGCGGTTGAGGTACATTGCCATGATCTCGGCCTTGGTGTACTTTCTTTCCAGTTGTGTGGCAATGACCCATTCCCTCAGTTTTTGCAAAACGGCAGCACTGCTTTTTGAATCACGGCCACCTTCGGTGAACAATAGTTTAGCCAACTGCTGGGTGATGGTGGAGCCACCACCGGAAGCCTTCTGTCCCATTATCCCAGTCTTGACAACGGCGCGGGCCAGCGCCCGCCAGTCAATCCCAGTATGCTCGTAGTAGCGTTCGTCTTCGGTAGAAACAAGGGCTGCCTCAATGTGAGCCCCCAGTTCATCGTAGTCAACCATTACCCGGTTTTCGAGGAAATAACGACCGAGTACCGAACCGTCAGCAGCTAGGATCCGGCTGGCTTCGTTGTTCTTTGGGTTTTCCAACTGTTCAACTGATGGCAGGTTGGTAAAACTTATGCCAACGAAGAGAAGGATAAATAGGACTGGTGCCAGAAAAACCAGGCGCCAGAGCCACTTGATGGTTTTGTGGTGGCCTTCATCTTCAATGCCTCCGAGAAAGAAATTCTTAATCCTATCCATAAAAGGGTGTTTTCGCTATCCAGTGCAAGGATAACGTTTGCGGGGGCTAAGGTCGGTATAAATATGATCTTGGGGAAGTGGCGATTAGAATTCGCAGGGATTGAACTAGAATTCGTTCCGGAAGGCTTACATCAGGTTTCGGAGGTCGAACTCGAAGCCAGGTACGATGTCTTCGCCGTCAAGGGTTCTTTCGAAGCTTTCGATTAGGTCAACGGAACCGTTTTGACGGTAAATCCAGAGCCTTTCATTATTTACATCGACAAGCCATCCGAGGGCTACACCATTCGCGATCCAGACGTCTGTCATTTTAGACATGGCATCTTTCAGGTTGTCTGAAGGGGAAATCACTTCAACGATGAAGTCTGGAACTATGGCTGCAAAATGGTTTAGTTCTTCCTTGCTAACCAAAGCCATCTTTTCGGCTGACACGAAGGACGCATCAGGTGATTTAACGGAAGAATCAGGTAGGGTGAACCCGGTGCTGGAACTGAAAGATTTTCCACCATGTTGGCGGACGTAGATCTTAAGGTCGGCAATGAATTCGGCTTCATTGTCTCCACTGGAGACGGATACAGGGGACATAACGGTGATTTTCCCATTAGGCTCTCGCTCAATCACCAATTCCTTGTTGGCAAAACACAACGCCTCAAACTCCTCAGTGGTGAGTCCTTTGGGAAAGCTGAGTTCTACTTCAGATGTCGGGATTTTCAGTTCGATAACCATTCAGGTAGTGTTTTAGAATTATCCGCTGTTTGTCCTAAAGATAACGATTTTTGATTGAGAATCGTTGTCTTGAAACTTTGGCAATTATTGAATTTTAAAGGACACATATTTTACTGATTGGACAGATTTACACTGTACTAGGCCATCAGTATAAATCTGCCTAATCAGTAAAACCAGCATTTTTTCTGAAAGCTACTAGTGCGTCAAGATTGAAGTTGGTGCTAGTTAGAACGCCGGCAGCGCGGTGCTGGACGACCAGCTGAAAGGCGATCATAGCCTTAGCTACGTGAGGTTTTCAGCTGGGAAGTACAGTGCCGCGATGGTAAGTTATAACTGTACCGAACTTTGATCTTGATGCACTAGTGGCCAGCCCACTAGTAGAAAAAAAGGGCTGAACTCGCCAAGCGAGTTCAGCCCTTTCGTTAGAGAAGCTTCAATCCTACTTTACCTCAAATTCAGCCTCCGTCTTCGTTCCATTCACATTGAGAACGGCGGTGTACTTACCTGCCCGGAGGTAGAACTTACCGTTGTCTGCGGCAAGGACTTCAACGGCTTTGGTTTCTGGCTTGCGATCCTTGTTGAGGGCCACTTCCATCATTTCGGCGAAGCTGCCGTCGAAGGTCATGTCGTAGGGGATGGTGTTGACACCGCCAACGAGTTTGACGTCTTTAGTCATCAACGTTGTACCATCACTGCTATTAATCATCAACTCTGCACCTGTACTTCGACTTCGCTCAGCATAAACGCCAACTACGTTGGCCGCGCCCGGGAGATAGACCTTAAAGGCCGTCTCTGGCTCCACGGTAGAGAAGTTGAAGCTCCGACTGCCGTAGCGAGAGGAGAAACGGAGTTTCTTCGGAGCCACGAAAGTGATGCCAGGATTGTCCACCGCCGCCGCCTGCAGCAGCGAAATATCACCCCGGTACAAACTCCGGCCGTGGGTACCAATGATCATTTCCTGGGCTTGCTGCTGGATCTCAACATCGTGCACTGCCACTGCTGGCAAACCATTACTCATGGCCGCATAAGTTTTGCCCATGTTCAGGCTGAAGTAGAGGCCGTGGTCGGTGCCGACGAACAATAGGTTCGGGTTGGAAGGGTCTTCGTAGATCACATTGACCGCCTCGTCGGGCAGGTTGCTGTTGATGGAAACCCAGCTGTCGCCCATGTCTTCGCTGCGGTAGACGTAAGCGTGGAAGTCGTCGTTGCGGTAGCCATTCAGCGTGAGGTAAACCACGTTTTTATCGTGCTTGCCCGCCACAATTCGAGAAACCCAAAGCCCCTTCGGTAGGTCAGTGCCGAGTTTTGTCCAGTTAACACCACCGTCCTTGCTCCGGTTAATCACACCGTCGTCGCTGCCGGTATAGAGCAAGCCAAACTGCAGCGGACTTTCGTCAATGTTGGTCAGCGTTCCGTAGGCAACGTCGCCTTTTTTGCCGCCCATGGTCAAGTCTCCGCTGATGGTGTCGAAGTCGTCGCCCCGGTTGAAGCTGCGGTGGACGTGATTGGAGCCCATGTAGAAAATGTCCGGTGCATGCGGGCTGATGAGGATTGGGGATTCCCAGTTCCAGCGGTAAGGCCGCTGGCCGAGCTCGTGCTTCGGTGTGATGGATTTGACCGACTCGTTCTTCGGGTTAATCCGGTAATAATTGCCGTATTGGTAACCGACGTAGACCGTTTCGTTGTCCCTTGGGTCAACCTGGACTTGCATGCCGTCGCCGCCGAAGAGCATCTCGTAGGGGTATTTTCCTCTCTGCATCCAACCTGGGCTGGCTTCGTAGTCGTGGGGCCCACGCCAGGTGCCGTTGTCCTGCAATCCTCCGTAGACGCGGTAGCCGCCTTTGTGGTTGTCCACCGCAACGTCGTAGAATTGGCCGAGGGGTGGTGCGTTGCACTTGCGCCAGTTCTTGCCGCCGTCGTAGCTGATGTTGACGCCGCCATCGTTGCCGTTGATCAGGTGATCTGGGCGGTCTGGGTTGATCCACATGTAGTGGTGATCGGCGTGGACGTTGTCTCCGTTAACCCCGCTCCAGGTCTTGCCCATGTCGGTAGATTTTACGACCGGGACCCCCATCACATAAATGGTAGATGGATCTTCTGGGTGGACGGTGATGTTGCCGAAGTAGTAGCCGTAGGTGTAGTAAATGCCGTCGAGGTAGTCCTCGTGGGTACGGGTCCATTTTTTACCGTCGCTGGTGGTGTGGTAGAGTTCGAAGCCTTTGACGGGTGTGTCGAAGAGGAGGCTATTGGCATCGTCGAGGTACTCGACGATTTGTTGAGGACTGAGTTCCTCGGCTTCCACTTTGGCGCGAATTCCTTTGGCTTTCAACGAAGGGGGGAAGCCGTTGCTGCGCAGGAAATCGTTGATTAGGTTGTCCTTGGTGGCCAGGAAGGTAGCCTTGTCCATCGCCCGGAGGTCGTTCTTGGTAAGGGCATCGCCCGGATCGTCGAGTTCCTCGGCGGACTTGCGGAAGTAGTTGTCGATGGAGGCGAAGACGTGGCGTTTTCCATTATCATCGTAGCTGAGGGCGAGGCCGATGCGTCCGCCGCCTTCACCGGTAGGAAAGCCTCCGTTGGCGGTGCTGATCCGCGACCAGTTGCTGCCGCCGTCGGTGCTGTGCCAAACGCCGGAGCCGGGGCCGGACTCTTTGAAATCCCAGGCCCAGCGCTGCCGTTCCCAGGTGGCGGCGAAGAGCTCGTTGGGGTTGAGTGGGTCACGGACGAGGTCTACTGCGCCAGTTTTGTCGTCGACGAATAATGTCTTTTCCCAGGTGCCGCCGGCGTTGGTCGTTTTGAAAACGCCGCGTTCGGGGTTGGTGCCGTAGAGGTGGCCGAGGGCGGCGACCCAGACGGTCGACGGGTCGATTTGGTCAACGATGATGCGGCCGATGTGGTGGGTTTCTGCCAGGCCGATGTGGGTCCAGCTGCGGCCGGCGTCGGTGCTGCGGTAGACGCCGTTGCCGGCGTAGGAGCTGCGGCTGGAGTTGACTTCGCCGGTGCCGACGTAGATGGTCTTGGTGTTCCAGTTGACGCCGATGGCGCCGATGGTCATGACGGGGAGGTCGTCAAATAATGGTTCGAAAGTGATGCCGTTGTCCTTGGTTTCCCATAGTCCGCCGGAGGCGTAGCCGACGTAGAAGTGGCTGGGGTCTGCGGGGTCGACGGCGATGTCGGCAACGCGGCCACTCATGATGGAGGGGCCGATGTTGGTGAGCTCCAGGCCGGCGGCCGGGCTGTTCTGTTGCAGGGCGACGCGCTTCTGGAAGGCCTGGTCCCGCTCCCAAGCGCTAGAGCTTTGCTGGGCGCGGACGCTGGTGCAAAGAAGGGTCAAAAAGCAGAGTAGGTAAAGAGTTTTCTTAAGCATGTGTTGGCTTTGATCCGGATTAGGAGGGGAAGATAAGGAGTAGATAGGCATTAGGGGGTAGGCATTAGGCGGTAGGCATTAGGGGGT
>JBLIGS010000036.1:0-15591 GCA_047637095.1 Neolewinella sp.
AGTAGTAAGACTTCTAGAATGATGTGAGAAGTGAAATGAACCGTCGCCTTTTTAGGATGAATTAGATGGCATTCCGACTACCGCAACCCGCAACCTGGAGCAGGGCCAAGCCCCACCTCCGACGACTGCAACAACTGCAACAACTGCAACAACTACAACCCTTGCAACAACTGCAACAACTGCAACAACTGCAACCTTGTAACAACTGCAACAACTGCATCAACTGCAACCTTGCAACAACTGCAACCCGCAACCCGCAACCCACCACCCGCAACCCACCACCCCCAGGCCGGGCAGTTTAAAACTGTACCCTGTACTGAAAGTCCGGAAAGAAACCACTCTGCAACACCGTATTCACATCGCCCGTAACCGGATTGTACCTCTCCTGGAAGATGTTTTCATTGTTGGTCAGGTTCTGGAAGTCGATGAAGAAACTCTGACTGAATTTTCGTTTAGCGCTGTTGAGTTGGACGCCGAATTTGAGGTCGGTCCGGAAGTACCCACTGTACCGTTCGGTGAAGGCGAGGCTTTCGTCTCGGATGTCAGTTTGTAGCTCTCGGCTGGCTTCAAGGTCAACCGGGCTGTAGGGCCGCCCGCCACTGGCGGTCACCTTCGCATTGACCGTAAACCGGTGTTGCTTGTTCTTGCCAAAGGCCCATTCTCGGCCCGCCAGTAGGTTGGCTACGTACTGATTGCCAAAGGCAGTGTTGCGCTTAATACCGTCGCTGGCGGTATAGTTGGATTCAAATACGGACCCGGTAAATAGCATGTACCAGTTCTTTGCGAAGTAATGCTCCAGGGTGATTTCTACGCCGTAATTCTGGCCAGTGCCTTTGTTGACCAAGCTTCCCCGTTCTGGGAATACAAAATCTGCACCAGCGTTGAGGATGGAAAAGGAGGAAGGGAAATCGTCGACCGGAATATCAAACAGGTTTTGGTAGTAGACTTCTGTTTTTAGGTGCCAGTTGGGGGCGAAGGCCAGGTCTGCCCCAATAACGTAGTGATCGGCTTTTAGGAAACCGAGGCCCTGGTTGGCATCGGGGCTTCCTGTTTCGAGGTCGCGGAAGAAGAAAACGGGAAGTGCTGGTGTTTGGCTGTGGAAGCCATAACCGGCGTTGACGGTGAGTTTGTCGGTGGCTTGTACTCGGACGCCGAGCCTGGGTTCGATGGTGAAGGCATCACTGAGGCTGAAGTACTGGCCGTGGAGCCCCGTATTGAGGGTGACTTTTTTACCTACCCGCAAGCGGGCCTGACCAAATGCTTGGTATAGGCCGAAGCTTCCGTCAAAGTCGCGCAAGCGGAGCAAATCCTGCTGGCCATCGCCATCTAAGTCTGGAGAGCCGTCCCGGTCGTCAGCGGTAGTGTTTAATCCTGTGGATTCTAACTGGACCCCCGTCCTGATCGTTAGTCGGTTGCTGATCTTGCTGTTGAGGTAAGACTTGAGGCTGTACTTGATCGTTGCGTCGTCAATCTTAGTCCTCAACTGTGCATCCTGGCCATTTTCGTCCAGGGCATTTACCCGATAATCACCTCCCTGGGTGGAACCGCTGATGACGGTTCTGATGTAAGTATTGTCTCCCGTAATCAGGTTGTGCCGGAGGCCAACGACGCCGAAATAGCTGGTGGCGTAGGCATTCTCTCCGGGGTTGGCGAACAGGTCGGTAGAATCCGTTTCCGTTCCCAGAAAGTCGATCTTACTCGTTCCGCCGATGCCGAAAAGGGAGAATTTTCCGGCTTTTCCGTTGCCGAAGTCAACGTTGAATGTCAGGTCACGGTAATCTGGTGTAGCGTTCGTTCCGATGGGGATGCCAATGGCTTCTGCGAAGCCGACAAAGCTGTTGCGGAAGCTGACCACAAAGCTGCCTTTTTTGTTGTTTAACGGTCCTTCGGCCATGGCTTCCAACCCGGAAAAAGTCCCGAGTTGTCCCATGAACTCGTAGCGATCACGGTTGCCCTTACGGAGCTGAAGGTCGAAGACGCCGCCGATGGCGTTGCCATACTCGGCGGCGAAGGCCGAGGTGGCAAAATCGGAGTTGGCCAGCATGTTCGGGTTCAAGGCCGAGACTGGGCCGCCGGTGGTTCCAAGGGTTGAGAAATGATTAGGGTTTGGGATGGGGATGCCTTCCAGTTGCCATAGCAGGCCGGTGGGGGAGTTGCCGCGGATGACGATGTCGTTACGGCTGTCGTCGGAGGTAGCAACGCCGGCCAAGTTGGTGGCCATTCGACTCACGTCGGCCCGGCCGCCGGCGAAGCGATTGACGCTTTCTGCGGTGAAGGTCTGGCTGCTGACGGTGGACATCTCATTGATGGCCTCGCCCGGTTTTGAACGGGCGGTGACGGTTACCGTTTTTAGGTCGTTTACGCTTTCTTCGAGACTTAGATTCAGGATCACTTCCTTGCCAGTGGTCACCATCACGTTGGGCATTTCCCTGGGCTCGTAGCCAAGGTAATTTAGCCGGAGGCTGTGGCGACCGGGAGGAATGTCTGTGATTGAAAAGAAACCATCAATGTCGGTAGTCGTCCCTTTTGTGGGCGAAATACTCGTTAATTCAATGGTCGCACCGATCAACGGCATTTCCGATTGTGCGTCAATCAAATATCCTTTAATCGTTTGCGCGCTCAGGCTGCCAGAAAGCAGGGAGATGGCAACAATCAAAGTTAGAATTAGGATGGATTTAAGATCCGCCCAGGTAGCGAGTGTAAAGTGTTTCATATCAATTTGGGTTATTGTTGACACAAATCACGGTGGGCGCGGACGCAGGTGCAAGGTGGAGTTGGATGAAGCGTCGTTTGTTGGGATTGAGTTGTTAGACAGTTGTTTTTTGGACTACAACTGGAAGCTGCTTGTCGAAAAGTCAAAGGAGTTTTGCAGGGGAACTTTATCTTTCAGGTATGCAAATCACCGACCGAACCCGCCTACTTGAAGTCACCGCAGCTGGACTTGGCGGGCATCCAATATTGGGGGGAATTCCCCGGCGTCCGCCTTTCAGCGATGGTGGAAAATGATTGGGGCGGGAGTTCTTCCTACATGACCCAAGCGGAGTGCTGTGGCATATTAGGGAGTTTGTTTAGGCGGTACACTTGCTCTTCCAGCTTCTCCCTGCATTTGTACTTCGACTCCGCTCAGCAACCACGCTTGCGGCTCCAAAATTTGAATTCCCACAACAAAACAATTAATTAAAATTAACCTACAATTTGTTTAAGTAGTCGTTGGCGATTTTGTATGTTTGCAGTTCGCCGATAATTATACTTCCTTTGGCTACATGAGGTGATTTTCCCTAACTCGGGCAATCGTCGCTGTGCCGGGTTCGGCCACTTAAGGTTTCCTGCGTAGTTCGATAAGCGACGCTATTACCTATGGTTTTTTGAAAATCACCTTAAGTGGCCGAGCCAATTATAATACCAACAGCAGAAAATGGCTCAATCAACCTATACCGAAGACAACATCCGCTCGCTTGACTGGAAAGAACACATCCGTCTACGGCCGGGTATGTACATCGGTAAGCTTGGTGATGGCGCCAGCGCTGATGACGGTATATATATCTTATTGAAGGAGGTGATTGACAATTCCATCGACGAATATGTGATGGGCCACGGTAAGGTGATTGAAGTTGCCATTAACGAAGGGGTTGTTTCCGTCCGAGATTATGGCCGGGGTATTCCTCTTGGTAAAGTCATCGACGTTGTTTCCAAAATCAACACCGGAGGTAAATATGATAGTAAGGCCTTCAAAAAATCTGTTGGCCTGAATGGTGTCGGTCTTAAGGCCACAAATGCCTTGTCCGAAGAATTCACCGTCTACGCCGTCCGGGAAAAGGAAGTTAAAAAGGTCGACTTCGCCTTTGGGGAATTGGTTAAAGAACACAAGAGAAAACGGACCGTTGAGCCAAACGGAACCTTCATCAGTTTCCGGGCCGACCATAAAATCTTCAAGAAGTACAAGTACCGCTCTGATTTTATCGAGAACCAGCTTTGGAACTACGCTTACCTCAACGCCGGCTTGAAACTGAACTTTAATGGCAAAACACTGGTCAGTAAAAACGGCCTTAAAGACCTGCTGGAACGGAAGATTCTCACTGACCTACAGCGTTACCCAGTCATCCACATCAAAGGAGATGACATTGAAGTTGCCATGACCCACGGCTCTGCCTACGGCGAAACGTATTTCAGTTTCGTCAACGGCCAGCACACCACCCAAGGTGGTACCCACCTCACTGCTTTCCGGCAAGGAACGGTCGATGCCATCCAGAAGCACTTCAACAAAAACTACGACCGTAAAGACATCCTTGGCAGCATCGTCGCTGCCGTTGCCATCAAGGTCGAAGATCCCATCTTCGAATCTCAGACGAAGACTAAGTTGGGCTCTACAGATATGGGCCCCGATGCCCCGACGGTTCAAACCTTCATGCGGAACTTCCTCGTTGAAAAACTGGACAACTACCTCCATAAAAACCCGGGTACGGCCCAGGAACTGGAAAAGCGTATCAAGCAGTCTGAACGGGAACGTAAGGAGATTGCTGGCATCAAAAAACTGGCCAACCAGCGGGCAAAAAAAGCCAACTTACACAACAAGAAGTTGCGCGATTGCCGGGTACACTTCAACTCCAAGAACAAGAAGCATACGGAGGAAGGCCGCTTGGCCTCCACTGTCTTTATTACGGAAGGAGACTCTGCTAGTGGTTCCATCACGGTAGCCCGTGATGTACAATCCCAAGCCGTCTTTTCCCTACGGGGGAAACCCCTCAACTGTTTTGGACAGACCAAAAAGGTCGTTTACCAAAACGAAGAATTTAACCTCCTGCAGCACGCCCTCAACATTGAAGACGGCGTAGATGAACTCCGGTACAATCGGGTAGTAATTGCTACAGATGCCGATGTAGATGGCATGCACATCCGTCTGCTTTTGCTGACTTTCTTTCTCCAGTTCTTCCCCGACATGGTGGCAGGTGGGCACCTCTATATTCTTGAAACTCCGCTCTTCCGCGTTCGAGACAAACAGAAAACGTTCTACTGCTATAGCGAGCAAGAAAAACAAGCAGCGGTCAAAGCCCTCCGAGGTAAGCCAGAGATCACCCGATTCAAGGGTCTGGGAGAGATCAGTCCTAAAGAATTCAAGGATTTCATTGGCGAAGACATCCGTCTCGAACCCGTCGTCCTCGGCGAAAGCACGAATGTAGATGACCTGTTGTCCTACTACATGGGAAAAAACACCCCTGATCGACAGATCTTCATCATTGATAACCTCCGTCTTGAAAGAGACGAAGATTTAGATGGAGAGGGCGCGAAGGATGTGGAGCAGTTGGAAGAAGATGAAGCGGCTTAGGGTAGCCTGGTTGGCTGCCGCAGGTGATAGGCCAGCCCACTAGGCAGCTTAGCCTGTTTTGTTGCTTTATATGAAGGTTCCCTAACAATAAATGAAGGCTTAGAACCTCTCAAGTGTCTTTAAGGTCACCGCAAATTGTCTCGCCTTCTCCAGGGAGAGGCGAACAAGGGGCGTGGCATAAGTCATTGCATTACTAGGGTTCAGCACTTATCAGCGGCCTACCGGCTATTGGCTATGACACTACCGACTACCAATTACTTGCTATGTAACACCAACATCACCGTCGTCGGGTGCAATACCATTTGCTTGGTCTCACTGTGGTGAAATAACCTTCCCCAGAACCCACGTTGCTTGGTAACCATGACGGCCAAGTTAATGGGATGGGAGTTTAGGTAGTCTTTCAGGCCTTCCTGAATGGAACTTGACTCCACTTCATGGAGTTCAAAAGAAAACTCGGGGTCAGGATTGGTGAACAATGGCGCAAACAGTGCTTCTCGCTCACCGGGTTCGTTTTCTTTGCCTTCCTCATTTACGTGGACAAAGTGGACCCTCGCATCAAAAAGGCTATTGAAATCTTTGAATTTATGAACGATTTTCTTGCTAAGCGACAGGCTGTTGCTTGCGTAGAGGATGTGTTTGTAGTCTTGAAAAAGAGCACGGTTAGGAATCAGTAAAACAGGACAATGTGCCCGCTCTGCGACTGCTGAGGAAACTGACCCAAATAATTCTTCAAGTAAGTCACTATCTCCTGTTGTACCCATAATGATCAGGTCAAAGTGTTCACTTTGATCGACAATCTTATCTGCTGCAAAGCCGAGGAAGAGTTCTGACTTGCGGTTGACGCCAGCAGATGGAATATCTGCCAGGAATTTTTCCATCTGCTCACTGCGCTCATCCATTAATTCCCCGGCAAGGGGAACCAGAATGCCTTCGGCACTGGCAGAAGGTGGGGTGAAGACGTGGATGACCTGTACGAGGCTGGCGTTAACGGCAGCTGCAAATGCCTCCGCATAGCGGAGACTGGCAGCCGATCCGCGACTAAAATCGACGGGGACTAGGATTTTGTTAATCATGGGGATAACTCTTATTACCGGTAAGATAAAGGCCGACGGGGATTTGACAAGCAATCCCGTCGGCCTTTATCTCAACCGTGCGAAATATCATCGGGGTTTACACCGCTAAAACGGCTTCGGCAAGCTTGATGATCAACTCCCGACGTTGGGCTTCGTCAAAAGGTTCTGGGAACCCCTGCTTTGGAAGAGCAGAGAACTTAACGCGGAACTTTATCTTAGCCTCTACGGAAAGAATCCGGCCACCGTTCATGATCCGACCGTTGAATTCGCCAATCTTAACGGCGTCTTTGCCCTTGGCACCGGCGACCTCGTCAACGATACTCTGAATCTTGGTAACCTTTTCCGGCATCTCTAGAACCAGGAAACCAGACCAGTCTGAATTCTCGAGTGTGTATTGGCAAGAGTTGAAACTGGAAGGAGCCCGTTGGCCAGCCATTGGAACCTGTACGCCTTTTTCGAATTGAGAAAGAACCTCGGCTTCCGTTAGGTAGATACAAATGGGTGGGGGAGGAGCAATTTGATTCATGCGGTCCTCGTTAGCTTTGTTCTGCGCTTCAGCGGATAATGCCTCCGTATTCGCCGGCGTTTTTTCTGCAGCAGCGTCAGCAGACGCATCGCCTCCACAGCTTACGGCTAGGAAACAAAGGAGAAGAAGAGGAAGTAATTTTTGCATCGTGGGATTATTTGAAGTGCAAAAATAGAGAAAGCCATTTAATGCTAGGGAATTTCTTGTCGAGGCCAACGGAATTGGCGTTTCTTAGATAGTAAGGGCCGTAAGCGGCCGGGAGAATCGTCACTAAGGTGTTAAGAACAAGAAGTGGGCTGCCCCCCTGAAACTAAGTTGTTTTGACGGCGTCCCCTTAGCAATCGGTATCTCTTGCCTCCCGCCTCCTGCCTGGAGGATTACTTCAGGATTACCAGCTTCTCCAGTTCACCGTTCACCACATTAACCCCGTCTCCCCGAAGGCGAACTTGGTAGAGGTATACTCCGCGAGCCAATTGGTCGCCGTATTCGTCAAGGCCATCCCATTCAATACAGTCGTCTCGGCGGACGGTACCGTCGCTGAAGGGGAAAGGCTTGGTGAGTGTTTTGACCAATCTGCCAGTAACGGTGTAGATCTGGACAATAGCTTCTACTTCCTGTCCCACAAGGGTGTGGTCAAACTGGAAACAGGTACGGTCGGTAAAGGGGTTGGGGTAATTGAGAACGCGACGCAAAGCGTCGTTCCCGTCGGCCGCCACCACAAACTCTGTTTTCCCTTGTGCACTGTTATTGGCAACGTCCCATGCCCTTACCGTAATGGTATGCAGCCCTGGCTCGAGGTCGAACATTGGAAACCTAACCTTGCCGCTACGGAAGTCATCAGCGTTGGCTTCGTAGTAATCGTTAAGGATGATGGCGTTGCGGGTATCTTCATCCAACACCGCTTCCAGGTCATGGCCGATGCTGTTGCCCGTAACGTTGATGCCTAAATCATCGGTCAGGTTGACCAGCAAGACAGGATCTTTGGTTGTCTCTCCTCCGGCAATGAAGTCCTCATTGTCCATAAAGACTTCCACTACGGGCCCGTCGTCGTCGTTGATGATGTCCGTACTGGTACCGCCAATGATGAGTTTGTCGTAGAAGCCAGCGGCATCAGTAAACTGAGCCGGATCAGCTGCGTAATAGCTAATTTTACCTGCGCCGAAGGCGTAGTTGATGTCTCTGGGAACGACGAATTCAAAGTCGAATTTGCCATTTGTCACCGTGGCTTTGCCACGGAAAACAATATTCCGCTGCACCTCAATCAAAAGCTCGGGGCTCCGAGGATCCTGCGCCAAGGTTGTCTTAGTTACCGGTTTGTCATAGATCGTGGGGAAAACCTGTCCGTTGAAATTGGAAAGAAGGTTGCCTTCCAAGTCCGTCACCTCACCACTAATCTTCATTTTTTGAAGGGCACGGACAGTATCCTGCCGCTCTTCACTGATGACCAAGTCATCGATCATGGTTGTACGGACGGAGTGCCGGGGAAAGGCAATCACCATGGCAGGGTCACCCAGCAAGGTAAATTTTCTGGCGTTCTCTGTATCATCCCGAAGGACTGATGATGCGCTGGAGTCAGATATGCTGTTTTTGGCAATCCGGATGATGTCGCCGAGGCTGCGCCATTCACCGTCGGGCCGGTCAAGCATTGCCTGAACGGTGTTGTTTGTCAGCTGGAAATTACGGGTAGCAAACACCGGCCGGGTGGTGGTAAGTAGGGCAGCTGCGCCGCCATTTGGCGTTAACAATGCTTCTTCTCCGGCGGAGACGAAGGAAGCGTCATCGTAGTTGGAGAAAGTACAGGTCGCCGTTACGAATACTGGCGGCTGGATGGGATCAATGGCGTTTGCCGGTCGGGTCCAATTTCTGATTTGAGGGATGTCCAGGACGCGTTCTTGTCCCCAACCTCGCGGCCCACCATGGCCGAGATAGGTGACAGCAAGGGCTCCACGGAATACGGCGCGGTCGAGGCCTTCGGTGATGTCTGGGTAGCGGTCTCCTGCGGAGAGGCTCTGTTGGGGGAAGAGGTCGAAGTAGAGTTTGTCGAAGTTTAGGTCGGGTTTGCGGGCTTCTACTGCATTGGCCACCTGGTTAACGTCGATGGTGTGGCGACCGCCGTCTTCGTCGTCTCCAACGAAGGCCATGCGCGTCCGCCAGTCTCCCAGGGTGTTGGGTTCTGTATCGTAACGGATAAGCTTCCGGACGACCTGCACCGCTTCGTCGCTGGTCTTTACGGGTAGGCGACCGACAGAGACGTTTACGTCTGGCTCTAGTGGCTGGTTATTGCCAGCCAAGCCGAAAATGCCGTAGAAATCGTCGGCAGGGAAACTGCCAACCTCTGTGAGTTCTCCATCATGCTCATAAGCAGGAATGAAGGTAGTTCCCAATTCCAAAATGTTGCGGTGGTCAAAACTGCCATCACCAAATAGCAAGAGGTAGCGTAACCCTAAGTCCCGTTCGAAGATCATCCGGGCAAAATTACGGATGGCTCCGGCATCTTCCCTACCACTGCTGAATTCGTTGTAAACCTGCTCCGTTGTGGCTACTACAGTGTTTAATCCGTTGTGGTTACGGCGGTGTTCTGCCAACTTCTCCGCCTGAATTAGGAACAGCGGGTGGGTGATGATGAGCATCTCCGCAGTATTAATGGCGTGAAGGTTTTGGTTCTCGATCATCTGTCCACCAATGGGTGTCAGCAGCCCGGACCCAGTTCGAAAGGCAACGTATTCATGAAGGGTGCCGCCAGCAGTAGCGCTGAAAGATCCGGCGTTCACTGGTGCGCGACGAATGTCTGCGCCATCCACCCGCCAAACTTGCCCGTCAGCCGGGAAATCGCCCATTTGGAAGGTGACACTTGGTTGGTTGCGGGTAGCCGCATCCCGGAAGCTGAATTGGTCTTGGCCACCAAAGGTTAGTTTACGGCGGGCCCGGAGGCTGATCCAGTCTAAGTAGGCCTCAAATTGGCCGGCGTTGGAAGGGTTGTATTCTACTTTAATGGTGACATTGGGGTCCGTCAGCGTCAATGTTTGGTCCAGGAGGGTAGGGCGGGCCGCCGTCCGTTGTTCTTGCTGGCCAAAGCGAATGCTACTACCGATGCCACTTTGCAGTTCTTCACCGTTTACCGTCAGGAAAAAGCGGCTGGTAACGTCGGCCCGCAGCGCCATGCGTGCCCGAACCCTGGCGGGTTCGGTCGTTACGATGTCTGGGACCTGGAACAAATCCCGGTATTCTTTCTCAACCTGCTGACGGAAAAATTCTCCCCACCAACTCTGTCCAGAACCGTGTGCATTGCCTCCCAGTTCATGTAGGATGTTGAAGCGGTCTTCTTCGAAATGGTAAAATGCATCGTAGCTGTCAATACTGGTTCCTCCGCTGGCGCTGGCAAGGTCGCTAACCCGGCGACCATTAGCGCTGCCGATCCGGAGGAAGTAAGTATTGGTGGTAGAGTAAATATTTTTCTCGACTTCGAACTGATCTTGGGTGGCATTATACGTCCGCCGATCAGGGCCTTCAGCGTAGAAGAAGATAGCATCGCCGCCGTCGAAATTGCCGTCGCCTTCTCCTTCAATAAGGATGGGGAGTTCGATCAGATCGTCCGGAGGGGTTTCGTTGACTATTTCCGGCAGTTTGCCAACGAAAGGTTGGCCGAAAATACTGATGTTTCGTGGGTTGACGCCGTCGAGGTTTACGCCCAACTCGTTGGTCAGGAAGCCGCGACTGAGTTTGTGGACGCCGGTTTCGGCGACGTCGATTTTAAACCAAGTTCCTTCGCGGAGAACGGAGTTGGTGGCAAAATCCATCCTGGGTGTACCGGCCGAGCCGGTGGGGATCAATCGAATGTCGAATGACGTGAGGCGCTGTAGCCCGCTGGGCGTACGAATGATGGCTGGAGCGGAGACTTTGCCGAGCCAACCTTCGGGCTGCCGGCTTACGCGAACGCCGAAGGTGAATTCGCTGGGGAATTCAGCCGCGCCAGCAGGCGCGGTCATTGGCTCAAAAACAGTACTTATGATTTCAACGGTGTAGGACCGTCCGGCCTCTGCCTCGAAAGTCCGGAGGAACCTCGGTTGGCGAGAAGCAATCACTGCACCTGCGTCCGCGCCCCCTGAATCCGTCGTGTATGCAAACTCCACTTGCCGAACACCGCCAGATTCAATGACCTGGGGTTCTTGCCAAATCAGCTGATCCTGTATCCGCAACTGAGCGGAAAGGAAAAGGGTGCAAAAGCAAAGAAGAATAGTAAGTATGGACTTGCGCATGGTGTCAGTTTCGAAGGGTCGAAGATAAGATACGGGACAGGGATAAAAACGTTGTTCCAAAGTGTCAAAAAATTACAATCTTGACCGTAGGCTGTCGGGGAACCGACGGTGATGAACCAATTTAACGTTCAGGGTTTGGTTAGGGGAAGGTAGGGCGTTAGCTTTAACCGCCCTGAAATGATCTTACTATCCCTAATTGAAATTGTCCCTATGTTACCTAAGAAGTTATTACTGGCCTTCCTCTTTTGTGCTGTTTTGCTACCGCTTGGTGCGCAAGATGCCGTATTCTCTCAGTTCTATGCTGCCCCTTTGCGGCTGAATCCTGCACTGGCGGGCGTGAGCACAGCACCAAGGTTTACGGCTAATTACCGTGCTCAACACACATCTTATCCTTCGGCCTTTACCACCATTGCCGCTAGTTATGAACAGCCAATTGAGGGAACTCCTTCTAGTTTTGGCCTTAGGCTGATGAGTGATAGGCAATTGGAAGGGGCTTACAAAAATACGGAGTTTGCCCTCGTCTACAGCTACGACGTGCAGGTAAACGATTACATAAACGCCCGTCTTGGGCTGGCCGCAGGTATTTTGAGTACTTCTTTGGATTTCAATACACTGACTTTCGGTGATGTGCTAGACCCTGTTATTGGAGCCGACGGAGCTACGATGGAAGCACTTGCCGCAGCGTCTAAAACGTCCGCAGACTTTGGCATGGGCATCGTCCTTTACGGGAAGAATTACTATGGAGGGATCAGTTTTGACCACATGAACCGGCCAGACGAAAGCCTGATCGAACTCAATAGTAACCTGTATTCCGGGCGCCCGCAGCGAATGACCATTACCGCTGGGGCACAGTTTGATATCAAGCGGTTCAGTAACCGCCGTCGTCCGTCCTATATCACTCCAAATTTCCTGTACGCTTCTCAGGCGAAGTTCCGCCAGTTAAATATGGGTGCTTACTTTGGCTACGGAGATGTTGCCATTGGTGGTTGGTATCGCCATGCTTTTGAGAATGCTGACGGACTTATTGCCGCTATCTCTGTACGTAAAGATGTACTGAAGATTGGTTTTAGTTACGACGCCGTCGTGTCTGCTTTGCGATCTGTTCCTGGTGGACTTGGTTCTACCTTTGAAGTGAGC
The DNA here is from genome assembly GCA_047637095.1 of Neolewinella sp. GTDB lineage: Bacteria > Bacteroidota > Bacteroidia > Chitinophagales > Saprospiraceae > Neolewinella. The sequence goes on from JBLIGS010000036.1 coordinate 12,316, forward strand.
TTGACCATCGATGTGGCCCAGAGTAAGTCGCTGCAGCGCCGGCGTAAGGCGGACCGGTACAACGATTGTTTCGGGATGTTTAGGTAGTTGGGGGCGTCGGCAGGCTCAGCAAAATAGCGGATTTTTCGACACGGCTAGGCGGGGCCGCAGGTGTAATGGCAGGTCAAAGAGCAGGCAGTGTCAAACTATTGTTTAATCAATTTTTTAAATAAACAAATTAAAGTACGATAATTAATGTTATCAAATAATTGCCATCATAACCATTTTAGGGCGTTTGTGTGCAATGTTGTCACAAATAAGTGTTATGGGTTATAATTTTTTCATTGTGTTCTTCCTCATGTTTCTCTCTAAGGGCTATTTTCGCAGTACGTGAAACAAGGATGGTTTATCATTTGAGTTCATGGGAATAAGATAACGGCATTTTACAGAGAGGCATACTTTACATAGAGTTAGATTTTTAGTTGTTTATCCGCCGTTATGATTTTTGGTTCAACCACAATTTTATGAGACGCGAAAAATTCGTCTTTAATCAACAGACGCTGCAGTATGACCGAATGGTCGAGCCGCTGCGTTATACGATCCTCCGCTTCGCGGCATTCGGCTTTGCCGCCGTTGTTACTGCATTCGTTATGCTACTGGTCGTTCACCGCTACTTCCCCAGCCCCAGCGAACGGATGGTGGTTCAAGAAAATGATGTGCTCCGTAGCCAGATTGCGAGCATAGGCAATGACTTCGCTGAACTCTCTTCGGTTTTGGATAATCTCCAGGACCGTGACGCAGGGGTTTACCGAGTGATGTTTGGTGCAGAACCCATCGATAAAGATGTATGGCAAGGTGGCCGTGGTGGTCACGATGCTTACGAAGACCTCCGGTCTCTTCCCAAAAGCGGAGAACAGATGGCTGACCTTCGTACCAAAGTCGACCGTTTCCGCCACCAGCTTGACCTTCAAAGCCGCTCACTTGATGATATTTCCTCAATGGCTGCTGACAAAGAAAAAATGCTGGCTTCCATCCCAAGTATAAAGCCAATTCGAAAAGATCGTTTCGGCCGTAAGATCGAAAACCTTTCAGGTTTCGGTATGCGGATACACCCGATCCACAAGGTCAACAAGATGCACTACGGCATCGACTTTAATTGTGCCAAAGGCACCGCCATCCAGGCTACCGGTAACGGTACTGTAGAATGGGCCGGCAAACGTGGCGACTATGGTAACTGCGTAATCATCAACCACGGTTTCGGCTACAAGAGCCTTTATGGCCACCTCAACGAGATTAACCGTAAGAACGTCAAAGTAGGCCAACCCATTAAGCGCGGAGAGCACCTGGGCAAAGTTGGGAGTACTGGCGGAAGTACCGGTGACCACCTCCACTACGAAATTCACCGCAACGGTGAGCGCATTGACCCCATCGATTACTGTTACGATGGTCTGACAACCGAAGAATATGCCGAACTGGTGAAAGCCTCGAAGGTTTCTAACATGAGCTTCGAGTCCCACTAATACGTACCTACTACGCGCCCGAAAAGGTGCAACTACACTCAAAATACTTTAGGACGAATCTGGAAACAGGTTCGTCCTTTTTGTTTGGGTTGCGGGTCGGGTGTTGCGTGTTGCGAAGTTGCGGGTTGCGGGTTGCGTGTTGCGGGTTGCGAAGTTGCGTGTTGCAAAGTTGCGTGTTGCGTGTTGCGAAGTTGCGGGTTGCGAAGTTGCGGGTTATTATGTCGCAATTATTAACACCGTAATTTTGAAGACTTCTTGGAACCTGTTTATCCATAGTCTACCGTCTATAACCTACCACCTATCATTTAAACAATGAACTACGCCGAACAACTTCTCGTCGCCCATTCTAGGGCTAATGCTGACCTGGTCTTGAACCATGTACTGGAGGATGAAAGCCGGGTGCCTGACCTGTTGGACGTATTTTTGGGAGGTCAGTATCGAACGGTTCAACGTTCGGCTATGGTCGTTGGTGACCTGGGCCGTCTCCGCCCCGCCTGGCTAAAACCGTGGCATGGCCGGATCATTGCGGCCGCCAATACCCCTGACGTCCACGACGCCGTTAAACGCAACGTCATGCGCTACTTCTCTGAACTTCCCATCACCAATATCGGCGAAGACGACGAAGGCCATCTGGTAGACCTCGCCTTCCGCCTGGGAGCCGATCACCAAGAAGCAGTTGCCATCCGGGTATTCGCCCTCAGTACCGTCAACAATTACGTCAAAAAATATCCTGAACTCAAGGATGAGCTCCGGGGAGTAATCGAGTTTACGATTGCGGAGGGAACGACGGCAGCGTTCCTGGGTAGGGGGAATAAAATTTTGAAAGAACTGGGGACTTAAGAATAAGGGAAGCCAAGGGCTCCTAATCAAAAAACTGATCATAACCATCAGCTTTTCCTCTGGCCTGCGCGTCCTTCTCCCTACGAGGAATGGAGTCTAGGTCTAAGCCTTCGGAAGAAGGAGTCGAGGCTTTGTTTCCTGAAGGGAGGGCTTTGCCGTCCACTTCAATGTGTCCGCCGGCGAGCATGAGGTCGCTCTTGCGTTCCCATTCTTCGAGCATGCGGAGGCCTTCGTCGGCGAAGACGCCGTTTTGGAGATCGACGCTGGTCATGAACTCTGAAGAGAGTTCCATCATACGTTCCATTTCGCCAACTTTATTGGCGACGTCTTCAGCGATGCCTTCCATGGCAGCGTCGAACATGGCCCGCTGGTCAGGATTGCCGTTGATGACGGACATGGCCGAGGACATCGCACCGTGGCTGGTGCGAATAATTTTTCGTTCTTCGATTTTCATCGAAACTTGGTCCCGGGTGTCCTCCAACAAAACTTCCGAATTCTGGTGCATCCGGTCAAGTACGCGGTAGAGAACGTCCATCTTATTCAACAGGACCTGGTACTTCTGATTACTTTCCTTGAGGCGCGCTGCGCGGCGACTGCTCAGGATCATCTGTTGCTTCTTGTCCCGGTCTTTAGCCAGCTGTGCCAGCTGAAGCTGTTTTTTGATCTCTGTATTATTTGTCTCCACCAACGTCTTCAGGTGACGAACCTGACCGCGAAGCTTACCAATCTGCTTCCGCATCTCAGTCAGGTTATTCTCCAGCTCTTCGATATAAGTTTTCAGGATGCCGATCGGGTCGATGTTGACGAACAGGCCCGTGACCTTCCTCATGACACTTTTGTACATAAAGCCGAGCATCGCCCGGGCTTTGGGATCAATCAGGGAAAAAGCGATGACGCCCAACACGACGACGGTGGCAACCAAACCGATGGTAGTACC
>JBLIGS010000037.1:0-15215 GCA_047637095.1 Neolewinella sp.
GATAGCCGGAGAAAAACATCCGCCGTTCTCTCCGACAGGCTGCTAGGCGACTGAACAAAGTGATTCTGGAACCTTTCAATTTTTAAGCTATGCGTTTTCTGTTTTGGTTAGTCCTGATGACGACTTGCCTCCAAGCCCAAGACACAGACTCCCTCATTCTCTCGGTTGATCTCGACGACATCGTTGTAACCGCTCAATACGCGCCAACGGAAGCCCGCAATGCAGTCCATAAGGTGACGGTAATCAATAGCGGTGAATGGAAAGAACAGGGCATCATGACCTTGTCTGGTTTGCTGCAGCGGCAACTGACCATGAATGTTAGCCCAGATCCTATTTTAGGGAATGGCCTGAGTATTCAGGGGCTGGGTGGACAGAACGTCCAGATCATGATTGACGGAGTACCGGTGATTGGTCGTTTGGGAGGAGAGGTTGACCTTTCCCAACTGGACTTGTCCCGGTTTGCCCGGGTGGAGATTGTTGCCGGGGCCTTGTCTGCTCGGTACGGGACGGATGCTGCTGGCGGAGTGATCAATCTGATAAGCGCCAAGGAGCAAGCCAATGCCTGGAAGCTGGAAGCGGGTGGACAGTATGAAACCGTTGATCTTGACCGGCAGTACCTACGGCTTGGTCGCCAAGTTGGGGATTTCCAAATTGACGGAGGCGTCAACCGTTTCCGGGCGAGGTTTGGGGAGGTGGACAGCCTTCGGGCTGGCAGTATCCCTTGGAACCCGAAGGAACAAATAGGCTTTGACGTTAACCTCGCTTACCGGCCAACGGATTCGTTGAGTATTAGGTACAGCTATCAGCAGTTTGACGAGGCCTTGACCTTGTATGGCGAGGTTCGTCGGCCACAGTTCAAGCCCTACGTTCAGGACCAGGTTTTTGATACCAGACGGCAGGGGCATTCGCTTGCGGCGAATTACCGTGTTTCTCCCGCTTTAATGATGGATTTTACTGCGGGGATCAACACCTTTGACCGCCTTAAAACAACGGAACGAACAGACCTTGAGCCAGATACTACTAGGTTAGTAGTTGGCGGTCAGGACACAACAAAATATACCGGACAGCTGGCTCGGCTGAGTTTGACCTCGACGACGGGTAAGCACTTTGACGCGCAATTGGGGGTGGAGTATCGCCGGGAGACCGGCGCTGGCGGCCGCATCCTCGATACCGCTACTCTGGAGCGGGAACCAGCGTTGGTTAACGCCGCTGCCTGGTTCGGCCTTACCTACCGGCCCCATGAAGACTGGACGGTGGAGGCCACCACCCGATTGGGGCATAACAACCGATACAACCATCCTTTGATTCCAGCTTTGCATTTGCTTTGGAAACCATCGGCTAGCTGGCGTTGGCGCGCCAGTTATGCAGCGGGGTTTCGGGCACCGGCCATCCAGGAGTTGTTTTTTAACTTCATCGACGTTAACCACTTCATTATCGGCAATCAAACCCTGGCGGCGGAGCGGAGTAAAAACCTCCGGTTAAGCGGACAGTGGTCTGGAAGCAGCAAGCTTCCGTTTAAGGTCGGCGGAGAACTATTTTACAACCGGCTGAAAGACCGGATTACCATTGCTGACTTGGCGGACGATGGCCGGTTTACCTATGTCAACCTGGCCAAGTATGAAACCCACGGTGGAACGCTGCAGGGAGAATACGAACCTTCTGAAAAAATCTATGTCTCCACTGGCGGAGCAGTTACGCGTTTGCTGAACCCCGCTGCGGGGGAAGGGGAGGAGGTGCCATCGTTTTTAACCTTGTTTGAATGGCGCAACGAAGTGAGCTATCGTTTCCTGAAGCAAGGGATTAGCCTTCGGTTGGACCATCGTTATGTCGGGCGGAGAGACCGTTACCAGGTTTCGGCTGATGGCACCGTGAACCAGGGCTTTATTGGGGACTACCACCTGTTGCACCTGACGGCGAACAAGACCTTTTGGGGCGGCCGCCTTCAGTTGACCATTGGGGTGAAGAATCTGCTGAATAGGGACCGTGTTCCGGTGACTGGTGGCGGCGAAGGTGGTGCACACGCTGGAGGGAGTGGGGGGCAGTTGATTGATTTTGGGCGAAATTTCTTTGTGGGGGGGAGGTTGGGGATTTGAACTTTTGTGGCGAGGCTACTGGTCAGGTTATTAGGCGATGCTCTTTTGCCGCGGCCGCAGGTGCAAGGATTGTTAAAGGAGCTGTGTATTGGCCGGTAGGGTTTCTTCCCTTGCTCTTTTATCTTTTTCCCTGCACCTGCGTACGCGCCCACAAATCACTCAAAACAAAAGCCACCACAGAACAACGTTCCGTGGTGGCTTTGCAGACTGATGCCTTAGTTGTCTGTGTAATACTGGTAGAAAGTCCGGACGACCATGCGCTCGTTTAGGTAAGCGTGGAGGCGGCCACCTACGGCGATTTTTGTCCTTGATCCTGGGAGCCTTTCTACGTCGTCGGCGAGTTGGAATTCTTCGATGAAGCTGTTCTCAACGTCGGCGAAATATACCCGTTGGAAGGGGGGGAGAGTAGGCCGTTTTGCTGAACGAGGTCGACGGAGAGCATGCCCTGAAGGTTCTGGCTTAGAATTTGGGAGAAGTTGAGACCGAGGTTGTAGCTCTGGCGGCCGGACTTGTCGAAAGGGACGAAAGCCGGGGAATATGCCGTGTTTCCAGTGATCTGGTAACGCTGGAAAAGTTCATCATCTAATCCAGGTCCGTTGGCGCCGAAGGGGCGTAGTTCCGTTGGATAAATCCGCTGCCAACCATCGATGTAAGCGCTGGCTTTTAGGCTGATTTCGGTGTTCTTTTCGTTCATCAAACGGGTGAAACTACCGCCCACGCCAATGGAAGTGTAGTCGTATTCTGAGGAGCCGGAGGCCGTGAGGGACCAGACGGAATTTCGGTCGTCGGAGCTGTGGCTGTAGGTGAAGGTTCCGTTGGCCCAGTTGTCTGCTTTGGAAGCTCCGGAGGAGGCTTGGAACGGGTTGGCCCTGCCACCGCCGTCGAATGGATCGATGTTGCTGGAAGAGGCCGAAGAGTAGACGGAGACGCCGATGCTGGCCGTGATCACGTCGTCTTCGCTCAGCGGGACGGCGATGATGATGGTGGGATGGGCATCCGTTAATTTTTCCGTTCCAGTACCACCGCTGACGGCCGCGAAATCGCCATCCTGGGTGTAGTAGCTGGTAAGAATTTGAAGCTCGGGGCTTTCCAGTACCCGCTTTTTATAGATGTTGACATCCTCGATTTCTTGGGCGCGGACGCAGGTGCAAAGGAGGAGTATTATGGCAGAGAAGAGTAGGCGCATAGTGTTATACCTGAAGGTTTGGGTGCAAAAGGGCCACCTCCCCGAAACGAGCCGGGGAGGATGGCCTAAGGGATGGGAAATAAATAAACCAAGATTCTTGCTCGGTGCCTTTTAGCCGCTGGCTTCGTTGAAAAGCCTCGCTAACACTACGGTGTTCTCGACGCCTCGAGGTGGCCTGCATTTTTCGCCTTGTCAGCGGCCAAAATTCACCAGATCAAGAATCACGTTTTATTTTATTCCCATCCCTACCATACGATTGCACTAATAAAATTTTGTTTGACTTGAATGGTGAGGCTGCTTAGTTACAGCCACATACACCACCAGTCTTGCCGCCGTTGGCGCCGGCTGCCGCTTCCCGGTAACTCTGGAAATTTGTCTGTTGACTTTCCAAAGAAGTTGGAGACAGGAGCATGTCCGGATCATTAAGGTTGACCATTTCGTAGCCTTTTCCTTATTAAGTCGGTTGGCAGGGCGGTCATCGAACCGTCGAAACGCCAAATCCGGTCCATGGAGGCATAACTGATATCGAAGGCCCCGGCGGTGAGCCTGGAAAGGCCCATAAGGAGTGATCTGATCATTTGGCAAAACTTTGTAGGATTTCTAGGTAATCAGTAGGACTAACTTTCTTGTAACCGGTAGATCCAAGCACTTCGCCTTCAGGCGTGACGACAACGACCAGCGGAAAACTGCCCCGTTGGTTGTATTGCTCTGCCAGTCCTGCATTTGTAGCGGAAACCTCTTCTGATAGCTTATTGGCCTTACGGCGGGGGAAGTCGGCTTTGTAAAAGACAAAGGTCGCTTCAGCAGGTAGGGAAAAGGCTTCCTGATCCCAGATGTCTCGCGCTAGTTTAATACATGGACCACACCAGTCTGATCCGGAAAAAACGATGACCAGGTTCTTATTGGCCTCCTTTGCCGTTGCCTGGGCCGATGCAAAGTCCGGTTGCCATAGTTGTGCACTAAGGCTTAATGTCATGGTTGTAAGGAGGAGGGAGAAGAAAAGCTTTTGCACAAGAAGGTTGGTTTTGATGGGGATTGTCAAGAAATCTATAGCAGTTGATAGTCCTATACGGGAGTCGTTTGAAAATGGTTGCCTGAGGAGAGTTGGGAGGGTAGAGAAAAGAGAATTATATTATTATAGCAATATTGCTATGAAATACTTGCAAGTGTTATAGCAATATTGCTATCTTTGTGTCAATCAAAACCAGAACCATGATCCTTTCCGACGTTAAGCAATTTCTCTCCGCCCGCGAGACCTTCACGATTGTCCTGCCCGACGGCTCTGCTGTACCCAGCCATTTCCACGTTACGGAAGTAGGGGAGGTGACCAAGAATTTCATCGACTGCGGCGGCACCCTCCGCCGGGAGCGCAAGGCCAACTTTCAGCTGTGGAGTTCGGACGACTACGACCACCGGCTAGAGCCTGGGAAGCTGGTTAAGATTATCGAGATGGCCGAGCGTCAGCTCGGCCTGGCCGACCTAGAGATTGAGGTGGAATTCCAGGGTAAGGATACCATCCAGAAATTTAGCTTAGTGGCCGAAGGCGATAGCCTTCGCCTTACCGGCATGGCAACTGACTGCCTTGCTAAAGATAACTGTGGGATTGCTGAACCGAAGAAGATGATCTCGCTAGCTGGCTTTACAGCAGCTGGTGATGCAGGATGTACGCCTGGTGGTGGGTGTTGTTAGGGCTACCAGCTAAAGCGTTCTCCGAACGCGAACGGCTAAAGCGTTCTCCGAACGCGCAACCCGAACCGAGGGACTAGGCCATCCGCTGGGCGTCTGGCCGGTCCCTCGCTAAGGATTTCGCACCCAACAATGACGGTAATCCACAACGACGCAACCCGCAACACGGGGTGCCCGCAACACGGGGCATCCCTACCATCCTACCAGAGGTGGACAGGATGGACAATGTGACTAACGATTACTTCACCTCCGACGCCTCCAATGTCCGCAACCCGTAACTCACAACGGGCTTTAGCCCACTCGTAACTCTTAAACATGGGAATTACCAAAACAGAAGCCTACACCGAACAGCAAAATCGCCTCGCAGCGATTTTTAAATCCCTTGGCCACCCGGCAAGGATTGCCATCCTAGAACAATTGATTCAGGTGGATTGCTGCATTTGCCGCGACTTCACCGATGAGATAAAGCTCAGCCAGCCGACCATCTCCCGCCACCTCAAGGAACTGAAGGAGGCCGGGATCATCAGTGGAACGATTGACGGGACAAAGGTTAGTTACTGCATTAATCCGGAGCGATGGTCGGAGATTAAATCCGTCCTTAATGTACTTTTTGACCGCTTTGGCGGCGATGAAAACGGTTGTTGTTAGATGGCGAATAAATTAGATCTGCTTTACCCGACTTTGCGGGAACTGGTACTGGAGTTACGGGTTGGAGACACTGGGTTTCTGCCGGACCGCCTGCAGAAATTAGATAACCTCCGAAACTACGTTGAGGACAAAGGGGATGAACCCGTTGCCCTCAACTTTATCTGCACGCACAATTCCCGAAGGAGCCATTTGGGAATGATCTGGGGCGCAGTCGCTAGCTGGTTGGCTGGCCGGGACAACGTGGCGACCTTTTCCGGAGGGACGGAGGCTACTGCCCTGAACCCTAGGATGGTAGCGGCGCTGCGCCGCGCCGGCTTCCACATCGATGATCCCGGAGGAGAGAACCCCCGCTACCTCATCAGTTTCTCCGACGAAGCGCCGCCTTTGCTTTGCTTCTCCAAACGGTATGACGACCCTGCCAATGATGCGGAGGTATTCGCCGCAATTATGACTTGCGATCATGCCGACGAAAATTGCCCACTAATTCATGGCGCAGACCTCCGCTTGCCGCTTACTTACGAGGACCCTAAGTCCGCGGATGATACGCCGGAAGAGGAGGCCCGTTATGATGAAAGGCTGCGGCAAATTGGGAGTGAGCTACTCTTCGCATTGGGCTAGTGGCGAGCTTCACTCATACTCCCGACCTTCAACTTGTTATTCTACAGTGTACTAGCAGTACTGCCCTTCACCAATGAAACACTTGTGAAGCGAATCAGGACAGTTATTAAATAGATGTTCCTAACGAAGTTGATGTGGCCATTGGCAGGGGCCAGGAAGGTGGTTCCTCTGCTTAGGGGAGTCACCCGTCGGGTGAATATTAGGGAAAACCGATAGGTGGTTTTTTACTCCAATAGACACTGAATTCTTTTAAGATGTTTGTACGGGCGTGTTGTTTTACCGCCAGGCAACGCCGACGTAACGTTCGTTTTTACGGAAGTTTTCCGGCACAACGGCAAGGATGGCCTTGCGCAATTCAACGAGCAAAAGCTCGCGGGCGAAGGTCTTATTAACGACTAGGCTTACCTCCCGGGCAGGTTGCGGTTCTGCGAACCGGTTGATGTGGTTTTTATCCATCTCGGGGTTGACGCTCATCTCCGGAATGATGGTGTAGCCTAGGTTGTTTCTAACCATGTTTTTCAGTGTCTCAATGGAACCGGCTTGGAAGGTGAAGGGCCGCGCCCGACGAAGTTGGGGTTTATGCTGAGCGGAGTCGAAGTACTGGGGTAAGGGGGAGGACCCAGAAGCAGGGGAGCCTCCACAGATGTTCAAAACCTGGTTCCGGAAGCAGTGTCCCTGTTCCAGAATCCAGAGGTCCTTTTGCTGGATGTGATCCGGTAATAAGGGTGTTTGCTTTAGGATGTCTTCCTCCGGTGTGGCATAGATCAGGAATGGCTCGTAAAACAAGGTTATTTCCCTTAGCTGTTTTTCCTCCAGCGGCGTTACCAGTAATCCAAGATCTATCTGTTTACGCTTCAGCCCATCCATAATTTGCTCGGACTGCATCTCCTTAATTACCAGGTGAACCTCCGGGTGTTCGTCGGTAAAAGACTGTATGAACAGTGGTAACAAGTAGGGCGCTAGGGTAGGGATGATGCCTAGGGTATAGGTGCCGGCAACACTACTGGTCTCTTCTTCCAGCAGGCTATTCAACCCCGAGACCTCATCCATAATTACCCTGGCTTGAGCGATGACTTTCGCTCCCAGGGCGGTGGGCTGAAGCGGGCTGGCCTTGCGGTCCATCAACTGGGCCCTGAATTCTTCTTCCAGCTTTTTAAGCTGGGTGGTCAGCGTGGGCTGGGCCACAAAGCAGGCTTTGGCCGCACGGCCGAAGTGGCGGTGGTCGTCTAGGGCGAGTAGGTAACGGAGTTGTTGGAGGGTCATGGATGATTGGTTGATAGCTAGAGGCTATTGAAATGTAAATTGATTGTGGAGCGTAAAGTTCGTTGGAGTTGGGAGGTAGTGTTCTGTGCCCGCTCGCTAATCGACACCTCGGAGGAACCCTTGCTCATCTCCTTCGTCGATGTGCGGCGATGCCTCCGAGGGGCGACGAGCTTTACTATCTATTTCAATTCCTAGTTTTTAGGGATTCGCGTTCGCTCCTCAGAGGCGTCGAGCGCAGCCACGAAGTGGATGTAAGCGAACTCCTCCGAGGTAGGATGTACAGAATATGATCTTTTCAAAGGGTAACGGAGCCTTTTTTCATCAGATACATCTTTTGCTGACGCAGTCGCAAAAGTTTATCGGATGTATAAAAGGCGGGCCAGTCCCGCAGTTCGGTACATCTGATGACCTCGAAGAAGCAGCGAAGCTCACTGGCAGTTCGACACATCTGATGAACTTCCATCCGGCTTCGCCAGGCTGGAAGATACATCCGATGAGCGAACCACTTTGCCTATAAAATTCAGCATTCTGTACCCCCCACCTCAGAGGTGTCGAATGTGAGCTACGCTAGACGAGGTCAGTAAACGGAGCCCCCTCTTTGCTCTTTTAACCTTTCCCTGCACACGTTCGGCTTCACTCAGTGACCGCCTGCGTCCGCGCCCTCAAAAGTCTAAAAGGATGCCTTTCTCAAAGAATAGCCTCCATCGCAATGCGGTGGCAACTGGTCCTACTGCTCACCAAAATTTGGTCCTCAAATAGGTCGGGAATCTCCCGTTCTTCAGGCGGCGGCGGAACGATGCCGGTATCACCAAAGGCGCAAAGCGCCAGCTCTACAGTGGACTGAAGCTCGGCCGGGTAAAAAGGCTTGGCCAGGAACCAGAAGAGCCAGCCATAGTTGCTTTGGCCATGGTTGCTTTATCTTTTTGCCGGATAGGACAATGAACGGCAGGTGAAAGCAGTCTTGTATTTGTTCGGCCAGCCATAAGCCTGAAGGGCCACTACCCCGCTGGATGTCTAATACGACAAAATCGACCATTCCTGCTTCCAAAAAAGGAATGGCCTTCAGTGCTTTCATTATCGCTCCAAAAGCAGGAGGAAAAGGATGGAGCGGTTCATAATTGTACTTCTAGGCGCTACAAAGCAATTAGATTTAAGTCAGACCACCGTGTTTTTAGTAGGAATTGTTCTGAATGGGGGCTACTGCTCATCTTTCAAGGTAAAATGGGTGTTTAAGGAATTTGGGTGAAGGACAGCAATAGCATCTACCCACTTTCTAACCCATAATACCAATACCATGAGCATTTTTGAGGCCATTCGTAACGGCGATGTCGACCAGTTGAAAACCGTGATCGAGACAACGCCATCTAGTCTTATTAGTACGGACGAACGGGGCTCGACGCCGTTGGTTTTGGCCAGCTATTTAGGTAGCATGGAGGCAACGAAGCTTCTAGTTGAAGCAGGTGCCGAACTAAATACATGTGGGATGACGGGGACGGCCTTAATGGGTGTTTGCTTTAAAGGCTATGCCGAAATCGCTAGTTACTTGATTGGGGCGGGGGCCAATATTGATGCTACCCACGCCAACGGAAGTACTGCCCTGACTTTTGCGGCCATGTTTAACAAAGTAGAAATCGTCAAACTTCTTTTGGAGAAGGGCGCGGACGCAGGTGCAAAGGATGTTAATGGCCTAACGGCCGCAGACCACGCTAGGAGTAAAGGGTTTGTTGAGGTGGTAGGGGTGCTTGCTTAAAGATTTGCGTTATGTGATTTGCTTCGCAAGGCGAGGGCACTCCAGTGCCCGTTTGGGAGCCTGATTACTTATGCGCGAAAAGGAGACAAGAAACAAGAGGAAGAGAGACCGGACGTTGAAGACTGCCGTAGATTGGAGTGTTGGAGGGCCGCAAGCGGCCCGTTTTGGAGCACAGAGTTTCACAGAGGAAACACAGAGTTACACCGAGTTTGCTGCCGCATGAGGCAGAGGCTGCGCCTAGCGAGGCATTATAAGAGGTAAACTTAGAGCCTTGCCCCTCAACCTCCTCTGCGCCCCGCGTTCGCGCCCCGTAAAACACCACTGGCCCGCAGCATAATGCTACGGGCCAGTGTCGTGACTAAAAGGCCGCAGGCCGTCTACAAGGCGAAGCCGTCTACAAGCTGGCCGCAGGCCGCGTCTAAAAGAGAGTGGAGCGAACGTCTAAAAAAGTAGCCCAAGGCTATTTCTTCCCTTTAGCCGCCCAGTAAATACCACCATAAATGTGGTCCAGGAAAGCAGCATCTTCGTAAACCGCCGGAACGTGGCCGAAATTGGTGTACCAGGCGCGGCCTCCGTCGTAGTCGTGGTACCAGCTGACGGGGTGGAAATCGCCGTGGCCGACGGCCTTGTTGTCAGCTCCCCACTGGGCGTTGAAGTCGTAAGTGTTTTCGTCTACCGTGACGAGGTAATTGAAGCCCGGCTTTTTCTTGCCGTCCAGGTATTCGTACCATTCATCGGTCCACATCCGGCGCTCTGGCCAGCTGTTGAGGCCGGGGAAACTGTTGTCGTGGATGTCCACCATTGCGGTCTGTACGACGGGGTGAATCTTGAACATATGGCCCACCATATCGGTGTACCATTTCCAACCATACTCGGTGTCGCTGGCGGCGTGAACGCCAACCCAACCTTTACCCGATTGAATAAACCGCTCGAAGGCGGCCTGTTCGTCGTCGTTGAAAATATCACCCGTAGTATTTACCATGATGATGACGTCGTAGCTCTTCAGCATGCCGTCGCTGAGCGGAATGGCCTTCTGCTTGAGGTCAAGTTTGAAATCGTGGCGCTTGGCCAGTTTCTCCATCGCCGGGATGGCGTTGAAGGTGCTTTCGTGCTGCCAGCCGGCGGTCTGGACAATGAGTAAGGCCTTGAATTGCTGGGCACCAAGGCTCATGGAGCACATCAGGGCGAGGACGCAGGTGCAAAGTATGTTAATGGTAAGCTTTTGCATTAATCGCTTTGTTGGGTGGTTGCCGGAGAGATTGGTGTCCGGTGGGTTAAATATAGTCAAGCAGTCTGTAAGTCAAGAGCGTCAAACAGTCGGCTACCGCGCGTTGGAGACATACAAGGACTTTATAATTTAGCCCCGAATTCATTCGGTGGAAGGTCAAAATCTACCGCTAAACGAGTTGATCTCAGCGATTCCCGACAAAGGCTAGTCCCGCTAGGGATTAGCCGGAGCGAAGCGACGGCGAATATCCCTCGTACGGGTTGCGGGTTGGATGTTGCGTGTTGCAGACGGCACCAGGAGGAGATGCTCAAATATGCGGAGTGGTCCCTTCTGCCTCGTGCGGAGCTACTCCGCTACTCACGCCCTCCAAAATGCGGAAACCTACTTCGTTTCCAAAATGCGGTAGCCTAATTTCTAACCCTACTCCGTGCCCCAAACGAGCGAAGCGAGCTACCACCCTCCAAGATGCGGAAGCCTAAATTTCTAACTTCTAGTTTCTAACCCTACTTCGTGCCTGAAACGAGCGAAGCGAGCTACCACCCTCCAAAATGCGGAGCCTTAGTGTTCTTTGTGTCTTAGTGCCCCAAACGAGCGAAGCGAGCTACCACCCTCCAAAATGCGGAGCCTAAATTTCTAACTTCTAATTTCTAACCCTACTCCGCCATTTTCCTAAACAGTTCACTACTCCCCATCAACCCATCATAGCTGCCCGAGGCAACAATCTCGCCGGCTTCCATCAAGTGAATTTCGTCGGCGTGGCGAACCGTTGATATCCTGTGAGCGATGATCAGCACCGTCAACTCCTCCGGGAGGTTGTCCAGCGCCTTAATGATGGACCGCTCGGTAACAGTATCCAACGCACTGGTCGCTTCGTCCAGCACCAACAATGACGGCTTCCGTAGCAAAGCCCTGGCGAGCCCAACCCGCTGTCGTTGACCGCCACTTAGGCGGACACCGTTTTCGCCCAGCATGGTGTCCAGCCCGTTGTCGGTTTCTTCCCGGACGAAGCTGCCCAGTTCTACCAGTTCGAGGATAGCCATGATGGCCTGGTCCGTAACTTCTTTCTCTGTTCCAAAGGCAATGTTCTCCCGTAGGCTGGTGTCGTAAAGGAAGACGTCTTGTGGGACGTAGGCGAGCTGCCGCCGCCAGTCAGCGATGGTTGCATCGTCCAACGACACACCATCCACCAGTACTTCCCCCGCAGTCGGTTGGTGCAAGCCCGTTAATAAATCAACGAAGGTTGTTTTTCCGGAGCCGGTTGTGCCCACGAAGGCAATGACTTTTCCTTTGGGGATGGTCAGGTTTAGCCCGGTGAACAGGTCGGTTGTGGCTTCTGGGAAGCGGAAATTTAGATTGCTGGCTTGAATGGTTTTGAGAAAGGGTAGTGGCCGGGCCGCCTGCGGCGGCCGTTGTTCATAGTCCAATGCCGCCAGCAGGTCCGGCTGGAGTTTGTCCATGATCGGACCGCTGGCCCGTACCGTCGCCAGGGCACCAAACACCTGCTGCAAAGCAGGTAATAGCCGGTAACCAGCCACCGCAAACAAGGTCAGCGTCGGCAGTATACTTGCTAGGTTACTGGTCTGCACGTACAGGTAAAGGGTAACACCGATGATGCCACTAAAGGCAAGGACTTCCAGTAAGAACCGTGGCATTTGGTAAATGATCCGAAGGCGCGGATTGACCGTTGCCAGTATCTTTGTCTCCTCTTTGTACCTGCCAATAAAACTGCCTTCACTACCGTAAGTCTTGATGGTCTTGATGCCTGTAAACAACTCTTCTAGAATCCTTTGGCGACGAATACCTGATTGGAACCTTTCTTTCCCTAGCTCTTGTAATGGTCGTTTACGGACCAGGAATATCAAAAGATAAGCGCCGCCGAGAACGCCGGCAGTTGTGATGGCTACTGTAGGGCTGACGACTAGGAGAAGTCCAATAATGACCAAGGCCGTTGCCCCGTTTATCATCGTCGTAATCATCGGGATGAGAATCCCCTGGATGAGGTTCATCGTTTCGTTGATGATGTAGCCACGGAGGTCAGCGGTGTTCTGCTTCAGGAAATAACGGTAGGGCCGGTCAGTATAGTAATCCAATAACCTGGAGCTTGTCCGGAGGTAGATGGCCCATTCCAATCGATCTCTCCAGTAACTGATGCCCAGGGCCAACAACCGGGAGAACACCAAAACGATTACCACGGCGATACCCGCCGCAATAATAAACGACCGATTGTCCTCAAATCCTCCAGCTGAGTATGCTGCCCGCAGCCACTCGTTGGATTGAATTTGCGCTGGCTCTGCCAATAATGCCATAAACGGAAACACCACCGCCACACCAGCCAACTCGAATATTGCTAGCAAAGCTACACCCACGGCTAGAAGACCGAAGCGTCGTCGGTCGGCAGGGGAGAGGATGGCTAAAATGTCAGACATTGGGGGTCATAAATTTTCGCCTCTCCCTTGGTCCCTCTCCATGGGGGAGGGCTGGCCTCTTTGGGGGTGCGGGTGCGGGCAAGAATCAGTCGATTCGGGCGACAGATTGAGCTGCGTTTATATTCCCTTGATAAAGATCGCGTTTGGAAATTTATGGTAGCCCCTCTCCGTCGAGCACTAGGCATGCCGGAGAGGGGGTTGGGAGAGGATTACAACTTCTTCCTATTGTACCAGATAAAGAAGATACCACCCGCTCCAACAGCTGCCGAAATCAAGGTTGCTGGGAGGTTTCCATAGAGGTAGAATCCTGTTGCGAAGAGCAGTCCATAAATGGCGAAGGCACCAATGAATACGGAGGCAATACGAACGGTGAGGTTGCCGTCGGCAGTAATGGTTACATCGTCAGGAACGGCAGCAGCTACTGGTGCCCAACCTGGTCCGCCAGGGTGGATCTTCTGGTAGAAAGACTGCAGGATAGCGTCATCCGTTGGTCGCGTCAAGAAGGTTACGCTAACCCATGCAACGGTGGTTAGGGCAATACCGATCAGCAGTTGTTCCCAGCTTTCTAGGTGAGGAAGACTTGGATTGGAGAAGAACTGTTCCCGAAGGCTGATTTGCCAAGGGGAGAGCACGTCTTCAATATTCTCGCCTTCTGGGAGAACGGCCGCGATTTTGTAGAACAGGAAGGCAAAGGCAACCACAAAGGAAACCACCATTCCCGTAATCTCGGAGTAGGCATTTACCCGCCACCAGAACCAGCGGAGGATGAAGATGAGGCCAGTGCCCGCACCAATCTGTAGCAGTAGGTCAAAGGCCGTCTTGGCACTCTCCAGGAAGGGAGCAAGCATGGCTGCCATCACCATTAACAGAACAGTTGCAATTCTGCCAACCCGAACCAGTTCTTTCTGGCTCGCTTCTGGCTTGATGAACCGCTGGTACCAGTCGTTTACCACATAGCTGGAACCCCAGTTTAGGTGGCTAGAGATTGTAGACATGAAGGCCGCCAGTAGGGAGGCGATCACAAGGCCGAGGAGTCCTGAAGGGAGGAAGCTCAACATGGCCGGGTAGGCCAAGTCATCCTTAACCGTTGCAGCGTCAATGTTGGGAAATTGCTCACGTAGGCTGGCGAGGTCAGGGAAGACGATCAGGGATGCCATGGCAATGAGAATCCATGGCCAAGGGCGCAGCGCGTAGTGGAAAAGGTTGAAGAGCAAGGTTGCACCAACGGCGTGCTTTTCGTTTTTGGCCGCCAGCATTCGCTGAGCGATGTAGCCACCGCCACCGGGCTCTGCACCTGGGTACCAAACGTTCCACCACTGCACCGCTATCGGTATTATCAGTAGCGGTATGTAGGAGTCGGGCTTGCTAAAGTCGGGGAAGATGTCCATTTTTGGGACTACTGCCTTGTGGGTGATCAATCCGTCTAGGCCTCCAACTTCTGGTAGGTTGAGGATGACGACCGCTGCGCCTATGGCGCCAATCATAGCAAGGATAAACTGAACAAAATCTGTTAAGATCACACCTCGAAGCCCGCCCATTACCGAGTAAATAACGGTTACGACAGAGGCTACAATCATGGTTGTCAGCGGGTCAACACCCAGTAAGACTCCGGCAATTTTAATGCCTGCGAGGCAGACCGTTGCCATGATGACGACGTTGAAAAAGACACCTAGGTAAAGGGCCCTGAACTGCCGCAGAATGCGGGCTGGTCGCCCACTGTACCGCATTTCATAGAACTCGAGGTCGGTCATGACACCACTGCGCCGCCAGAGGCGGGCGTAGATGAAAACCGTCAGCATACCCGTTAGTAGGAATGCCCACCAGGCCCAGTTACCAGCCACACCGTCTTTACGGACGATGTCGGTCACCAGGTTGGGGGTGTCTGCCGAAAAGGTCGTCGCGACCATCGAGACACCGAGTAACCACCACGGCATATTCCTACCGGATAGAAAAAATTCTTTTGCAGAGTTACCGCTTCTACGACTGGCATAAACGCCAATGCCGAGGGATACGATGAAGAAGGCGGCAATGATTGCCCAGTCGAGTGTTTCTAGTTGCATGAGTCTAAAGTGGTGGTGTGGATAGTTGCGGTAAGGTAGGAAAAGTTACTGAGTTGTTGAGGGAGGGAGTTGATGAGTTGCTCCGCATGTTATAAGTCGCAAGGCATTGCATACGGCACAAACATAAACGGTCTTTCAACTAAGGCCAGAGGTCACCCACGAGTGGTAGCGATCATCGGCTCCTTCCACCAGCAATAGCCACTCAGTGATTTACCTGACTTGACGACTGACGAACTACTCAATACCCATCAACTTAT
>JBLIGS010000038.1:0-15109 GCA_047637095.1 Neolewinella sp.
TTAAATTGCTGTGGATACTGGCAATAACGAGGTCGAAACCAGTAAGAACTTCCTCTGGGTAATCAAGGCTGCCATCGGAGAGAATGTCGCTTTCGATGGACTTGAAAATCCGGAACGGGGCGAGTTCTTTGTTTAACGCATCAATTTCCAACCACTGTTCCCGGACGCGGTCTTCCTTCAGGCCGTTGGCGTAGAAAGCGGACTGGCTGTGGTCGCTCATGACGATGTATTCGTAGCCTTTGTCGCGCGCGGCCTCGGCCATTTGGCGGACGCTGTGAATACCATCGCTCCAGGTGGAGTGGCTGTGAACGACGCCGCGGATGTCTTTTTCTTCGATGAGAACGGGGAGCTTTCCGTTCTTGGCCAAGTCGATGACGTAGGCCTGTTCCCGCATCTCGGGGGCGATGACGTCGCAGTTGGCGAGGGCAAAAACCTCGGCTTCGGTGGCCAGGCCGGTGAAGTCGACGCCGGGGAAGGCAGCGACGAAGGCCTGGAGGAATTCCGGTGCGCCGGTGTGGCGGAACTGCTTACTGCCTAAGTTCTCGGCGGTGCAATGGTGCAGGACGACGGGGAAATCGTCGAAGGTCGCAACCGTTTTTTCTTCTCCGGCGACGGTGTTTTCTAGCCCGGGGGTTTCTGCCGCGGCCGCAGGTGCAAGGGTTGTTAACAGCGCAAGGTGGGGTAGGGTGGGGCAGGCGCGGCGCAGCGCGCCCGTCCTGACAAAGGTCTCCTCCGGAAAGGACTTCGTCAACTGCTCCAACAGCACATCCGCCACCTTGTCCAAGGTCCGGAAATGGTATTGGCCCAGGTTCCGCTGGTGAAACTCAAGCTTCTCCCTAAGGCTTTCTTGCGTCTTGGCGCCAAAGCCCTTCAACTCCACCAACCGGTTTTCATTGATGGCATACAGTAGTTGGCCGACGGTCGTAACGCCCAGTCCGTCCCAAACGGCCTTGACTTTCTTCGGGCCGAAGCCCCGAATCTTCAACATCTCCTGAATACCCTCCGGCGTCTGGTCTCTCCACTTTTGTAGGGTCTCCATCTTGCCGGTCGTCGACAATTCATGGATTTTGGCCGCGATGGCCTTGCCAATTCCCTCCAGCTTCTGAAGCTCAGCCTCCTCCATCCCAGCCAATGGCTGGTCCATCTTCCGCAGCTTATTGTAAGCATTGCTGTAGGACCTGATCTTGAAGGGATTGTCCTTGTGCAGTTCCATTAACTTGGCTAACTCGTTGAATTGGCGGGCGATGTCGGGGTTGGTCATGGCTGGTCTTGTAGTTCGGTGGTCTGGTAGGGCTGCCGCCTGTTACAGGCATGGCAGATGTTGGGGCTGCAAGGTAGGTAGTCTGAAGTATTAATTCACCACTTTGAAGTCCTGGAGTAGGGCCAGGTTCCGTTGAGGTTTTTTCCTCGGATAACAATAAGGATCGAACACTCGAATACTGGCCCGATGTCCGAGTGATTGCGTTTCCCGGGAATTGCAGAACCTGGTTTACTTGATCAAGTAATAGGGCAACCTCTCACTTTGCTCTTGATACCTCTACCTTGTACCTGCGTCCGCGCCCACACTTGCTTGAATTGTTATAACTTTAATGCGTTGTGCGCTTCTAAGTACTCGGACAATATTAATGCGACATTCTGCTCGGTAGATTTTGAGTCTGAACGAGGCGAAAAACGTAGGAAACACCGTAGTGTTGGCGAGGCTTTTCAACGAAGTTCAGGCTCAAAAGATGCCGAGCAGGATGGTGCGATTAATTTTGTCCGAATACTTACAGGTACCGAAAGCGTCCGCGACTGTAGGCTTCACCGTATCTTTCGTTTGTATCGACATGTATCTCACCTCTCATCTTTTACCTCCGCACTCTAATTTGCGCCGCTGCCTCATAATTTTCCTGTTCCCCTGGCTCTCCCTATCGCTCACCGGCCAGGCCTCGGTAAACGAAGGCACCGAGCCGTCGCAACAAGCTATTTGTGAGCTCCACGAAACCATTACGCAATCCTTCGAGACCGAAGATTATACCCGCGTCATTGCCATCGGCCTACGTCTGCGAGATGCGGCGCTGGCCTCCGGAGAAGAGGAGTATCAAGATATTCTATTTGATACATACGATCTCCTGATTTACTCCTACCACCATCGCAACCTAATCGATTCGGCCCTGCTCATCTTCCGAGAAGCTACGGATTATGGGGAAAGCCACTCGCCCAACATGCTACTGAGCGATATTTACCTTCGGGGGTCCTACATACTCGAGGGTTCCGAAAGTAAACGGCTAATGGGCTTAGCCATGAAGAACGCTGTTCTTTTCAAAGACAGCATCATGCTTGCGAACCTTCATTACGCTTATTCCATGCTGTTCATGGAGGATGATGGACCGGAAGATTCCATTCGTTTCCACCTCCAAAGCGCTACCATCCTATTCCGTTTGCTGAATGACCGCAGCGGTTTAATTTGGGTGAAGAGGCTACGGGCTGATTGGAATGCACAACGTGGCTTGGGGGAACTCGCCCTGGCTAATTACAACAATATTTACAGCATATGTAAAAGGATATCTTTTAATAATAATTACTGCAATGACAGCGAATACAACATCGGTGAGCAATTCTACCTGCTGGGCTTATTGGATTCTGCCCGTTGGTACACGGAGCAGTGCCTAGTGCGCGCTGAGTACCGGAGCGACTATGGCGTTGCGGCCCAATGCCACGATCTACTCGCTAAAGTAAACGAGCAACGCCGAGACTTTGAACGCGCCTTCTATCACCAAGGGGAATACCATAGTTTTAATGAGAAGGTTCATAATGCGGCCACCCGATCCGCCATCGCTTTGGAGAAGGTCCGTCAAAACAACGGGGCCGCCGTCGAAGCACGGGAAAAAGCAGAATTCGAAGCCCAGCTTCTCGCTGCCGCCAACCGCCAATACCGCACCATTGGGTTTTGCCTACTCGGCATTTTATTATTGGGCGGTGGGCTGCTTTGGAAACTAAACCAGGCCCGCAGCTCCCTAGCCCGCTCTAACGCTGAGCTGGACATAACGAACCAAACCAAGGATAAGTTTTTCGGCCTAATCGCCCACGACCTCCGAGGGCCGGTGATGGCCCTGGGTAGCGTAGGTGACCAGCTCAAGTTATTGCTCTCCCAAAACAAGTTCGCAGAAGCCCTCGAGACTGCCAACCACGTCGAACAAAGCTCCAAGCGCCTCTCCCGCCTGCTTGACAACCTGTTGAAATGGGCTTTGGTTAAAAAAGGGATGATTCCTTACCAACCGGAAAGCCTTGACCTAGCTACCGCAGGCGAAGAAAACATAGCCCTCTTCCTTGATAGTGCTAAGCTCAAGCGCGTAATATTAACTTCCGAAATCGGTGCGGGACAGCTTATTTATGCCGATCCTCGTGCGGTCTCTACCGTGCTCCGTAACCTGATCAATAATGCCCTGAAGTTTACCCCCTCCGGCGGAACAATTTGCCTTTCCGCTCGAGTCGTAGATGCAGGTATCGAACTTTCCGTCAACGACAATGGTATCGGTATTCAACCGGATAAGATCGAGGCGCTCTTCAAGCTCGCCTCCAGCTCTAGCTTCGGCACCGCTGGAGAGAAAGGGACAGGGCTCGGGCTGGTCCTTTGCCAAGAGCTTGTGAAGTTGAATGGCGGGAGTATTCGGGCGGAGAGTGTGGATGGACGGGGGTGTAGCTTTTTTGTTACTTGGCCGATAAAGCCCCAGTCCTAAAGTGGGCTTAACGAAAATAACGGGACGGAGCCCGATGCTACAATAGACGGTTCTGCGGACCTAAGGCCCCCGTCCACGCTGAAGGTGTTAAATTTGCGCAATCTGTCGAACTACCAGACGACCGTATACCATCTAAAACTCCTTCCCATCCTCCCTGCTCTCCTCTTCTCCCTCTCCTTCATCCTCCCGGCCTGGTGGCTCTGGCACAAGGACCGCCGTTACTGGTCTATTTTGCCGCTGGTCATTACGCTGGTATTGCTGGGGTTGACGGTCGCCCTGCAATTTCAGGATGCCAACCGGACGCAGGCGCTCCACGATGTCGATATACTGTTGGCGGAGCTTAACGAGCCTGACCTCTGGTCCACGGATGAATTGACGGATACAGAAGACCTGGTCTTTTTAGCCTCCAGTAGTAGCATGGCCCTCTACCGCGCCCGAAAATTCGCAGAAGGCCGCCGGGTAGAAATTGATTCTACGCTGGCCCACCTTGCTGCTTGGGTTGCCCGCGACGGGAAACTCAAACAATGGCGTAACCGCCGGGATTGGGACCGGCAGGTTTTCTTCCTCGCCCACGCTGGCGCCGTGCTTGGCCATTACCAATTGGCCACCGGAGATGAAGAAACCTTCTCTCGCCGGTTTACCGACATTGGTGAACACCTTGGCAAGCGCCTCGAACGCGGCAGCTACAAACACCTCATCAGCCGGCCGGGTGAAGACTTCTACCGACCAGCAGACAACGCCGCCGCCCTCTACACCATTTCACTGTATGACCTCGCATTCGGCAAACAATACCTAGCTCCCAACTTCAATGATTGGTCTGACTACCTGAAAGATGAGTTGCATTATGCGGAGTCTCGCCTACCCTGTGCTGCCTTCAGCAGCAGCAAGCGCTGCCAACTCGAGCCTAATGCTACGGCGACGGGCATGTACATAGCCTACCGCGCCGCTGCCGCGCCCGAGCGCGTAGATGATAATATCCCCTGGAAGGAATGGACCCACTACTTTACAAGGACCTCCCTCAGTCCTTTCTCCCTCAGCATTCGCCCCAATATGAGGGACGGTAAGGAAACCCGATTTTGTGACCTAGGCGCTGCGCCTTTGGCCTGCGAGCAGTATGAGAATGCCATCGGCCTTTGGGCGGCATCGGAGTATGGCGGAGGGTACACCTATTACCGGTTGTTCTCCTCGTTGGTTTTCCAGCGTTGGTTCCTCTCGCCGGTGAATTATGCGGAGATGCGGCCTGCCCGAAGGGCACGAAGGCTTACCCACGTCGCCATCCGTACGGTGGGTACTAGCCGATAAAAAAAGTCCCTCAGTGATATTCACTGGGGGACTAGACATAACCTACTTATATATGTGTGTAATGGGCGGTGTGTTGAAAATAGGATTGAGCGTTTAGGCATCAATTTGTGATAGGAATAATCTACCTTCAGCAGTTATGCAGGTTGAAGCATAAACCATCCTGTTTATACGCGTATAAACATCTAATTTTGCTTCTGATACACTGCCAAAAAATGTACTAGTGGTCGAGTTCTTAAGTCTTCGAACATTTAACGCAGGCACCGCGCTGCCGGCGTTCTAACTAGCACCAACTTCAATCTTGACGCACTAGATGGAAACCTTTTAGAGCTTCGAACCAATTGCCTTTGCTGTAGGACTGACTGCAATATGATGAGTTAATGGCTTGCTTTAAGTGGCGAAAGTGTAAATCAGGTGTTTCTACCTATGCTTTTAGGTAGAGGTACTTGTTGGGTTGCCAGGCATTCGATATTTCGGTAGGCCCAGAACATCGAAAGGTCTGGGGGAGAAGGGCTTAGGAGCATCTATTAATAACTGTCCTGATTAGCTAACGCTGCTGCAACTCTGAGCGAAGCGATCACGCACAGCGTAAATCGGACAGTTATTTACACGGCGTCCCTTAGTACTACCGATCACTGAGCTTGGGGAAGTGGCCAGCCAGCCGTTTTCTATTAACGTTAATTCTTGTTTGGATTCATTTTTTTTTAATGAAAGTGATGAAATTCAATACGTATTTATACCTGAATCAGTAGGTGTAAACACCTGCTTGGGTGTGAATTGTTTGTCTTAGTGGTGGGTTACGGTCGTCATTACAAGTAGAATAACATTCATCCTTCTGTACAGGAGTAGCCCTGCACGATTCAAAACTACCCATAATTATGAATCCAATACTCGGACAAATTCAACTCTTCGGCTTCAACTTTGCACCACGTGGCTGGGCCAAATGCGAAGGCCAACTCTTAGCTATCTCACAGAACACAGCATTGTTTTCCTTACTTGGTACCACCTATGGCGGTGATGGCCGTACCACCTTCGGCTTACCAGACTTACGGAGCCGTGTTGCCGTGGGTATGGGCCATGGCCCAGGCTTGAGTAACTATGCATGGGGAGAAAAAAAAGGTGGTGAAGCGAATTCCCTCACGGCACAACAATTGCCATCCCACATCCACGGCCTTAGCCAAAGCAAGGTTAATATTCCCGTCAGCACCGAAGATGCGGACCAGGACGAAGCCAACGGAAAATTTCTTGCCAACGGCAGCTTTTACCATAACAGCCCCGGTGGAACCTATGGCAACGGACCTATTCCGATAAGTGGAAGTACGGACGCTGCTGGTAACAATTTGCCGGTAAACAACATCCAGCCGAGTCTTGGAATGAATTACTGTATTGCGATGCAAGGAACTTTCCCGTCCAGAAGTTAAGCAACATCGAACCCTCCTAGAAAACCATCGCCAACTTTGAGTATTTAGACTCAGAGTTGGCGACTAACACCCCCATATAATGCAAGCATTTATAGGACAAATTCAATTGTTCGGCTGCAACTTCGCACCACGTGGCTGGGCCCAGTGCAATGGCCAGCTCCTCTCTATCACACAGCACCAGACTTTGTTTTCCCTACTTGGAACAATATATGGCGGTGATGGCCGCACCACCTTCGCCTTGCCTGACTTACGCAGCCGCGTACCTGTCGGGGATGGTCAATCTCCGGGATTAAGTAGTATCAGACAAGGATCACAGTTTGGCTCTGAGGTCAATTACCTCACGACACAACAATTGCCATCCCACACCCACGGCCTTAGCCAAGGTAAGGCTAATATCCCCGTCAGCACCGAAGATGCGGACCAGGACGAAGCCAACGGAAAATTCCTTGCCAACGGCAGCTTTTACCATAACAGCCCCGGTGGAACCTACGGCAACGGACCTATTCCGATAAGTGGAAACACGGACCCCTCAGGAGGTAACCAGTCCGTACCTAATATCCAGCCAAGTCTTGGCTCAAACTATTGTATTGCACTAGACGGTTTCGTCTACCCTTCGCGTAGCTAATCTACCGTTCAGAACATTGAGAGAGGGAATTTGACTTCTCTCTCCCTTTTTATGACTCCATGGAAGTATATTGGTGTCTTCTTAAAAAAAAATACTAACAAAAGCACTAATAAAATACTATGCCAAAGTACAAAGGTGGACCAATATCCATTGATAATGTCAAAGAAATGGCGGAGCAGTGGCAACGAATTCGTGCCGTTGAAATACCCTCCCTATTCTCTGCTTACGATAAAGAGCAGAAGCAAACGGAACGGGTTGTTTCTTACCGCTTGGACAAAAAGTGGATGCAAAGGCTCCACGACCAAGTCAAAGACAAAGAGGATTTCCAATTCATCGTTCACCTTGGTCTGTTAAAGGACCATTACTCCGAACAGGTACCGGACCAGCCGCCATTCGTGCTGATGCTTCAAGCTTACTGCAAAGCTTCTGATTATCACAAAAAGTGTTACGGCCTCACCTGGGCCAGCAACAGCAAATTTGCGGATGCAGGAGGCACGGGCAGCCAAATGAACGCCATCCCCGCAGCAAGTGCTTACCTCTTCGTCTACAGCTGGATGGAAACACCGCTGGAAGAACTTGATTTACCCTTTACTTCTGCGGCTGCAGACCAGGACCTCCGAGTTCAGGCCTACATCTTCTCTAAGGCGGAGAGCAAAACGATCAATAGGGATATTGGAAACAGCCTGAGTAATCAAGAGGAAGAGCCTGAATTGTGTATTCACCTAGGCAGCGGAATTGCTGTTCAGGGGCATCCCTTCGGCTTCCGGCCAGTTATGGAAATCAAGAATGCTATTCCTAATGGTAAGCTGGGGAAGGTAAACCGTAATTCTACCGGACTGACGGATGGAAATGGAGGCAGTTACTTCGACTTTAGTAACCCAATTCCACCGCCACCAGAAAACGAGGGATAGCGTAAATGGATTATCTAATAAATGAGAGTCTGGGTAAGTGGCAATTTTCTCATCTAGGAATCTACTCTTGGCTAATACCTGTAGCCGTTGTTCTTCTAATCCGAAAAGAGCGATTGGATAGCTTGAGTAAACGGATTCTTATTTTTGCCGTGTTCTCACTCTTGTTAGAATATTTTAGCACGAATCAAATAATTTTAAACGACTTGTTTAATGGTACAAACTCTCCTTTTTACCACGTTGCGGTACCAATATATTTCTTACTCCTAGTAAGTATTTTTTATAGCTACCTCCTTCAAATTTTTAGAAGGAACACGATTAAATTAATTTCGCTTGCCTTCGTTTTATTCTGTTTGGGGAACTCTATTTTGGGAGAAGGGATTTTGAGCTTTCCAAGTTTTTCCATCGGGGTGTATTCATTACTAAGTATCATGTTGGCAATTGGATACTTGTTCTTTTTGCTCCAAACCATGATTGTCGAAAGCCTTGACCGAGACCCTCTATTCATTGTTGCAGCAGGCGTTCTGATCTACTTTTCGGGAAATTTTTTACTGTGGATTTTCCTAACCTACATAAATTTTGATCGTTCATTCTTTTACTCCATTTACAATATAAATTCAGTATTGTGCCTCGTCCTGAACCTGTTTTTAGCCGGGGCACTACTTATTGAAAAAGAGCCGTTTACGGCTGACACTACGACCCAACTGAAATGATATTCTTAGCTGAAATAACCAGTCAATCCGTTACCTTTCTCCTGTTAGGAGTGCTGGTGATGATCATTCTTAGCGTTTCTCTGGTGGTCTTTTTTGTTGTGTACCAGCGTAGAATGTTTGCCCAGCAACAAGAGCAGCTGGTTATGGAAAGGAAGCATCAACGGGAGCTTCTGTCTGCAGCCATTGCTATTCAGGAAGAGGAGCGCCGGCGCATTGCTAGTGACCTGCACGACGGGATAGGAAGCTTGCTTTCTGCCACCCGGCTGTACCTCCGGCAGTTGAAGCCGGGAGTAGATGTGGAAAAGGCTGAGGGAATCAAAGTATCTGCACTCGAAATCGTTGATGAGGTGATCCATAATACCCGACGGATTACCCATGACTTGTTGCCACCAGTTTTAGAGAAATTTGGCTTCTTTCCGGCAGCTGAAGATCTCTGCGAAAAGATAAATGGCAGCGGAGGAGTTGCCATCAACTTCGGGATTATCGAAGGAGACCGAATGAAAAACGAGCAAAGCATTGCTTTATACCGTATTTTGCAAGAGTTAATGAACAACACGTTGAAACATGCTGATGCAGCTGCCATTAATGTTTCCGGCGGCTGGGAAAGTGAAAAGTATCACTTTTCGTATAGGGACGACGGCAGAGGATTTGATTTAAATGAAAACGCATCCGCTGGCCTCGGATTGCGAAATATTGAAAGCAGGGTTAGTTTGCTTAATGGTGAATTGAACTGGGATACAAGCCCAGGAAATGGAATTGTCGTTAACATTTACATACCTGTTTAACCTATTTACTTTTTGACAAACCTACCAGTTATGACAACCCAGCCAATACGCCTAGCCATAGTGGACGATCAACGATTGTTTCGTGGGGGACTTAAAATGATTTTGGCCGAAGAACCGACGTTCAACGTCGTCTTTGAAGCCAGTAATGGAAAGCAGTTCTTTGAACGCCTTTCTTTTGAATTAGTAGACGTTGTCATACTGGACGTCGAAATGCCCGTCATGGACGGCATCGAGACCCTGAAGCGACTGCACCAGATAAAACCAGAGATCAAGGTGTTGATGCTTACCATGCACGACAACGACCGGCTAATCAATCACCTGATGCAGCTTGGCGCCAGCGGCTTCCTCCTCAAGGATGAAGACCCGGAAATTGTGATTACCGCAGTAAAGCGCGTCGCTGAAGATGGCGTCTACTTTCGGGACTATGTTTCCAGAGCGCTCCTCAAAGGCAGCAAACAACAGAATAACCGCAAGGGCGAAGCCTTGCACACAAAACTGTCCGAACGGGAATTGCAGGTACTGCAATTGATCTGTAAGGAACACACCAGCAAAGAGATTGCCGAGCAACTCTTCATCAGTTACCGGACGGTGGAAGGTCACCGGCGGAGCATGCAGGAGAAGACGGGCGCGAAGAATATTGTGGGACTGGTGCTGTATGCGGTGGAACGAGGGATGGTTTAAAAAACGCTTTGCGCTTTTTTAGATGGCTTGTAGCCTTTTAGACGTTCGCTGCGCTCTCTTGTAGATGCGGCCTTTGGCCAGCTTGTAGACGGCTTGCAGCCTTGTAGGCACTCCATTCTGTCGCATCTAATGTCTACTATCTGAATTCTAACTGTCTAGACTTTCGTTCTCGCCACAATACTCCGCCCAAGGGTAACCTCATCAGCGTACTCGAGCTCTCCGCCGAAGGAGACGCCGCGGGCGATGTTGGAGACTGCAATGTCGACGTTTTCGAGCTGGCGATTGATGTAAAAGATGGTGGTGTCGCCTTCGATGGTGGGGCTGATGGCCATGATGACTTCCTGGGTGTCGCCATTTTTGGCGCGCTGGACGAGGGTGTCGATGTTGAGGTCGGAGGGGCCGATGCCTTCAATTGGGGAGATGACGCCGCCGAGGACGTGGTAGAGGCCACGAAACTGCTGGGTGTCTTCGATGGCCATGACGTCGCGGATGGATTCAACGACACAGATTATGGAACGGTCTCGCCGTTCATCCCGGCAAATGGAGCAGATGTGTTGGTCCGACAGGTTGCCACAGGTGGTACAATGCTGAATGTTTTCTCGCATACTGGCGATGGCCTGGGCAAAGGCGATGCTGTCTTCCGTAGGATTCTGCACCAGGTGTAGAACCAGGCGAAGGGCCGTCTTTTTACCGATCCCGGGCAGGGAGGCAAAGGCGTTGACGGCGTCTTCGATCAGCTTGGAGGAGAAATTCATAGTTGGACGTTTCAGCAAGTTGGGGCCTCGTGGCAGGCCTATGTGGCGCGGCCGCAGGTGCAAGGTAAGTTAGAGCAGCAGGGCGGTAGCCCGGCAAACTTAAGTATAATGCGGAAATAACCGAGATTGCTAGTCGGCCGGCCAGCAAAGACCTTACGATTGCCCTGATTATTACCCACACGCAACAAACCTCCTCGTCTGTGGTTTGTATTACCGGTAAATAAGTGGCAAATTTGCCGCTTCAATCAATCAAGAAACATCATTGCCCTTAGGGCACCCCAAATAAAAGGACTATGGCAGAGGTAATTCGTATGCCGCGCATGAGCGACACGATGGAAGAAGGTAACATTGTCGAATGGCTCGTTGCCGAAGGTGATGCCGTTGAACCTGGCCAGACCCTGGCCGAGGTGGAAACCGACAAAGCCACCATGGAACTCGATTCTTACTTCGAAGGTGTACTCCTCCACATCGCCGTTAAAGACGGCGCAGTACCCATCGACGGTATCATCGCCGTCATCGGTGACGAAGGCGAAGACTGGAAGGCAGCCATCGCAGCCGCAGGCGCCGATACTTCAGCCCCAGCCCCAGCCGTTGAAGCCCCCGCAGCTCCGACTCCAACGCCAGCCCCGGCGCCCGTAACTCCGGCCGCCGCAGCTCCGGCTCCAGCTCCGGCTCCAGCTCCGGCTCCAGCTCCGGCTCCAGCTTCTGACGACCGCCTGAAGGCCAGCCCGCTGGCCAAAGCAATGGCTAAAGAAGCCGGTATTGACATCAGCACCATCACTGGCTCCGGTGGAGGTGGACGGATTATTAAAGCCGACGTTGAAAAGGCACAGTCTGCTCCGGCCCCTGCCCCTGTAGCAGCCCCTGCACCTGCGCCCGCTCCAGCAGCAGCGCCCGCACCGAACGTTCCTGCCTTCGCCTTCAACGCTGGCAGCGACAACTTCGACGAAACGCCCGTTAGCCAGATGCGCAAGGTGATTGCCCGCCGTCTTGGCGAATCCAAGTTCACTGCCCCGCACTTCTACGTAACCGTAGAAATTGCCATGGACAAGGTCTGGGAATTCCGCAAGAAACTCAACGAGGTCGCTCCGGTAAAAATTAGCTTCAACGACCTGATCGTTAAGGCCTGTGCTACCGCACTACCTAAGCACCCGGTCATCAACTCTAGCTGGCTTGGCGACAAGATCCGGACCAACCACGATGTAAACATCGGCGTGGCAGTAGCCATCCCCGACGGGCTCCTCGTTCCGGTTATCCGCTACGCTAACATGAAATCCCTCAGCCAGATCAACACCGAGGTGAAAGAAATGGCCGGCCGTGCGAAGAACAAGAAACTCTCTCCGGATGAAATGAGCGGCAACACGTTCACCATTTCCAACCTGGGGATGTTCGGCATCGAAGAATTTACTGCCATCATCAACTCTCCTGACTCCTGTATCCTCGCCGTTGGCGGTATTCAGGACAAAGCCGTTGTTCGCAACGGACAAGTCGTTCCCGGTAAGGTGATGAAGGTAACCCTCAGCTCTGACCACCGCGTGGTTGACGGCGCCTCTGCGGCCGCCTTCCTCAACGAAATCAAGGGCAGCCTTGAAAACCCACTTAAGTTGATGGTCTGATGATCGTTAACCCTTTGGGGTAGGAAGCCGCGTAGTGACTTAGGTTGCTGCGCGGCTTTTTTTGGTTGCGGGTTGCGAAGTTGCGGGTTGCCGTCGTTGGAAGTGGGATAAAGCATTATTACAGAGAGAGTATCCGTTAGCATGGTAGGGGGTGAGGCTTGCCTTTACCCCGATGTTGCGGGTTGCCTAGGGCTAACCCTGAGCAAACGATAGGCGGGCTAGAGGGACACGCGATCCTGATTATCCTCCCCATTCTCAAAATCCTAATCTATCTTGGCAGTCCAAAATAGTAGTAACCATGCGCATCACATTCACCCTGCTTCTTCTATCCTTTCTCTGCACCTGCGTCCGCGCCCAAATAACGGACCCTAAAGCCACGGAGTTCTACGAGCCCGTACCACCAAGAGTAACCTCCGCAGCGGTAACCACTCCGCCGCCATCCGACGCGATCGTCCTCTTCGGCGAGGATGGAGAAACCAGCGAATGGGTAATGGCCAACGACGGTAGCCCCATAAAATGGACCGTCGAAAACGGCGTTATGACCATCAAGCCCGGCACCGGTTTTATAAAAACCCGCCGCAACTTCGGCAATGCCCAACTCCACATCGAATGGCGCAGCCCGAACGAGCCAGACAACGAAGGCCAGAACCGTGGCAACAGCGGTGTTTTCTTTCAGGGCAATTATGAGGTCCAGATTCTGGAAAGCAACGGCAGCGAAACCTACACCAATGGCCAGGCGGCTTCGGTCTACAAAGAGAGCCCACCGCTGGTTAACACGACTTCTAAAATGGGAGAGTGGAACAGCTATGATATCATCTTCTCGGAGCCAGTGTTTAACAAAGACGGCATGGTCGTTCGCCCTGCCTATTTTACCGTGTTTCACAACGGCGTGCTCGTTCAGAACCACTGGGAATTGAAGGGGACGACGGCTTATATTGGCCTGCACAAATACACTGCTCACGGACCCGGCGGCATCTCGCTGCAGGACCATTCGAATATGGTGAGTTACCGGAATATCTGGGTGAGGGAACTGTAAAAAGGCCTTAGGCCTTTTCTAGAAATTTGATGTTAGGAATTAGGTGTTAGTCCCGCTCAGCCGAGTTCTAACCTCTAAAGTCTAATCTTTAAAATCTGAACCCTTGACTATCCTAATCGCTCCCGACAAATTCAAAGGCACCCTCTCCGCCCGCGAAGCCGCCGCCGCCATCGCCCGCGGCTGCCGCCGCGCGTACCCCAACGCCCGGATCGTCGAGCAACAGATGGCCGACGGCGGAGAAGGTTCTATGGCTTTATTGCGGGATGTCCTGCCACTGAAAACTCATCGGTTGGAGGTGGCTGGCCCGTTGAAAAAGCCGGTGCTGGCCGAGTACCTGCTGGGCGAGGGGAGGGCGTACATTGAGGTGGCGCAGGCCTGTGGCCTGCAGTACATTCCACCCCTCCGCAGGAACCCAATGATTACCACCACCATCGGCGTCGGGATGCTCATCGACGATGCCATCGCCAGAGGAGCTACCAACATCAGCCTATTCCTTGGCGGTAGCGCGACGAACGACTGCGGCGCCGGTATGGCCGGCGCGCTCGGCTACCGCTTCTTCAGCGACCGGGGCAATGACTTCATCCCCACAGGCGACTCCCTCGGCTGGACGACCCGGATTGATGCCGAGAAGGTGAACCCCGCTATTAAAAACATCCGTTTCACCGCCGTCTGCGATGTTGACAACCCCTTGCTTGGCCCCGACGGAGCGACGTACGTCTACGCTTCCCAGAAAGGGGCAAAGCCGGAAGATTTACCCGTCTTGGAAGACCATATGTCGCGCTTTGCAGATACCTTGGAGCGAGCGTTAAAGGTGGTGGTTAGAGGGGTTGGGGGCGCCGGCGCAGCCGGCGGACTTGGAGCTGGAGCGATGGCTTTCCTGGGAGCGGAGCTGAAGCCGGGGATTGAGGTGATGATGGAAGCCGTTGGCTTCCCATCCCTACTTGCCACAGCAGACCTCGTCATTACCGGCGAAGGCAAAATTGATGAGCAAACGGTGAGGGGTAAGGTGGTGGCCGGTGTTGCTAAAGCAGCGAAGATCGCTGGTGTACCAGTCATCGCAGTCGGCGGCGTGAGAACGGTCGGATTGGAGGAATTACCTGACTTATCGGCCGTCCATACACTGATGGAGCAGCCGGGAATGACTGTAGAGAAAGCCATGAACGATTCGGCGGAACGGCTGGAGGAAATGGTTGCGGAGGTGTTGAAGTCTAGGTGCTGAACACTCCCACTTCGAGTACTGGATTTCTCAGGATCCGGAACTGTTTCTAATTGAATCCTAATCGAGGGGCTACGTCATCCGCTGGGCGTCTGACTGGTCCCTCGCTAAGGATTCTGG
The DNA here is from genome assembly GCA_047637095.1 of Neolewinella sp. GTDB lineage: Bacteria > Bacteroidota > Bacteroidia > Chitinophagales > Saprospiraceae > Neolewinella. Next base: position 14,895 of record JBLIGS010000038.1, read on the forward strand.
AAGTGTCTGGTCTTAGTGCCCTTAGTGCCTTAGTGACCAAGACGAGCGAAGCGAGCTGCCTCACTCCTGGTACGCATCCTATCAGGCCATTGAATCCTAATCGAGGGGCTACGTCATCCGCTGGGCGTCTGACTGGTCCCTCGCTAAGGATTCTGGAAGTGTCTGGTCTTAGTGCCCTTAGTGCCTTAGTGACCAAGACGAGCGAAGCGAGCTGC
>JBLIGS010000039.1:0-15005 GCA_047637095.1 Neolewinella sp.
ACATCAATAATCAACAACGCTCCATGAACGGCGCCGGCCAGGCCGCCGAAGGTCATACCTCTGCCTATCCAGCTGCGGGGGATGCGGAGGTAAGTGCGGACGGGGGTGCAGGTGACCAGGTAAATTAGCCCAATTGCCACTAGCAAAAAGGGGGCGATATAGGGCCAGTTTATTAACTGGCTTAAAAAGCGTCCAGGAAAGACCATGTCAAAAATGATGTCCCCAAAACCAATGAATGTGCCGACAAAAATGTAGGCACTATAAATCATGCCCAGGACCCAACCAAGTTGTTTATTTAAAGCCAATAGTACGGTACTTGAGGTTCCCAATACAAACAAACCAAGAAAGAGTAATTCCCAAGCAGAGGGAAAAAGGTCCCATATTGTTATAGCCCCTGAAAAAAAATCTACCATAGTTTCTGACCCAATGTTTGCCCACAATTGCCAAGAACTAAAAGTAAATATTAGAACGATCAGAATGCTTAATTGCCACGGCGGAGATGTAGGCCTACGTTTAGCAATCACCCTTTCATCCAAAACATCATTTTGATGGGCACTGTCGGAGAAAGGATCTTGAGGCATGGGAATAGTTGTTTGTGGTAAGGTAACGTTTGCGGGAGTGGATCAGATGCCGTTAGGTTTACCAAGCCTCTCCTTTTCCTCTTTTCTCCTTCCCTCTGTGTAAAAATTCTCCTATACAGCCCCGTTCCACAGACAAGTCAGATGGCTCCTTCGGCCTTTAGGCTGAGCCCGGTTTCAGCCTAAAGGCCTAAAACCGATAACTCACCCCAACCCCAACATCAATCCCCGGCGCGGAGACGCCGCTGGCAAACGTCCGGTAATGCTTATCGAGTAGGTTATTGGCTTTGAAGCGGAGGGCCCAGTGTTCGCCTGGGGCGAACTCGGCTGCGACGTTAACAGTCCACCAGCCGAAGGCGCCGGCGAAGCGGTTTTCGTCGGTCAGGAAGGGCGTTAGTTCGAGGTTATCGGAGCTGCCTTCGCGGTCGAAGCTGTAGCCGGTGGCGGAGGTACCGGTGATGGCGGAGACTGCGTAGTCGTCGAAAGGCTTGGCCAACTGGTAGCGGAGGCTGAGGTTGACCGACCAGCCGCCCTGGACGAACTCCATAGAAGTACTTCCGTAAGGTGGCGGAATGTGGTCTTGTGGAAGGGTGAGGACGGTGCCATCCTGGGCGGTTTGTTGGCGCCGGCCACGCAGGGCGTGGACTTGGGTTGCCAGTCTAAAATCCCGGTTCAGTCTGTAACGGAGGCTAAAATCTACTCCGTAAACACGGACGTTGTCGGCATTGACATTGGTTTGGGCGAAGAGCGTATCTCCACGGCTGACGAAGAAGTCACTGCCGTCTGGCAAAGTGCCATTTCGCCGGACAATCGCCCCTTTGAGCCAGGTATGGTAAACCGTTGCCTGGCCACTGAGACGCTCACCGATTATGAATTCGTATCCGGCCTCCAGTGTGTTGGAACGCTCGGGCTGAAGCGTTGGGTTGGGGACCTGGATGAAGCCGTTTCGCTCGCGAAACTTGGCAAAGTCGTCGATATTGGGCGCGCGAAATCCCTGGGAATAGAGGAAGCGCCAGCCTTTTTTCTGGCGGAGACCGATGGTGGCGGTGACGGCGGATTCGGCGTTGTTGATACCGTCAAGATAAGTTTGTGGCCATTGGACGGGGTCGTCTGCGCCAAAGGTGGCAGAGAGACGTTGGCGGCTGAGGCGGGCACCGCCGCGGAGTGTCCAATCGCGGCTCAGGTCGTAAGCGGTTTCGGCGTAAAGGCCGCCGGAGGAGAGGCTGCTGCCTGCGCTTGGGTAACGGGTGGCAAGGCCGGGAATATCATTGCCGCCTTGAACGATGTCTTGGATAAAAGCGGTGCTTTCTACCCGGTCGTAGCGGAGATCAAAACCGTAGCGGAGGATAAATTTGGGGTTCAGAGACTTGGTGAAATCTACCTGTAGGTTGGTGGCCTGGACGTCCTCCTGGTTGTGTTCTTCCAGCGGGTCATTCAGTCGACGGCTGATGCGGTCCTCTTCGATGAATTGATAACTGAGGAGGTAGCTGGCGATGTCGTAGATGGCGGTTTCGCGGCGGTCGTTGAGGCGGAGCGCGCCCAGGGCGCGGGTTTGGGGGCCGTAGTCCCAGCGGGCGAAGCGGAGCTGGCCCTCTCGATGCTCGATGAGGGCGTCGTAGCGGGGAATATCTGTGGAGGTGGAGAATTGAACGTTGGCGGAGAGTTCAAGTTTATCCTGTAATCGGAAGCGGAATTTCTGCAAGAGATTAAACTGGCTATAGGCGGTGCCAACCTGAACATTTGGGTCGTCGTTTTGGACGATGACGTCCTGGCCATCCCGGCGTTCGACGTATTCATTTCTAAGCCCGAAGTTGGGATATCCGGAGGGTCTGTGGCCGCCGGAGCGCAGGTGCGAGGTAGAGGTTGTAGAGAGCAAGGTGAGGCCGGCCCAGTTCTTCGCCCCATAATTCAGTTTCCCGCCGACGGTGACAGCGTTGGCGGCCGAACTAACATTCATTGCTATCTGTCCATTCACTGCATCCTGCGTCCGCGCCCGAAACTCAGGCTCTTGCGTCCGAAAATGCACCACACCCCCAATCGCATCGCTACCATAAGCCAGGGCTCCCGCCCCGTAAATAATCTCTAGCCGATCCAGCGCCAGCGGGTCCACCGTGATGGCATTCTGCAAATGCCCACCACGAAAAATGGCATTATTCATCCGTACACCGTCCACCACCAGCAACACCCGGTTGGCCTCAAACCCCCGGACCACCGGGCTGCCGCCGCCAAACTGCGATTTCTGTACGTAAATACCACCCAAATCCGCCAGCGCATCGGCCGTTGTCAACGACTGTGCCCGAACAATTTCAGACTTATCAATAACATTCACCTGCTGGGTCAAGTCTTCCGGCTTTTCGTTCCGTCGACCAATGACCACCGCCGTGTTCAAAAAGAATTTCCCCGGCTTAAGTCTCATTCGGAACCCCTTCTCTCGAAGGTCCTTAAGCTTGGTCCGTTTAACATCATACCCCGTGTAGTGCACCTCAATGGATGCCTCCTCCTCCATGTCGTCAGGCACGGGAAAAAGCCCGTCCCAATCCGTCTGACCAATGATTACTGAGTCGGGAAAACCAATCACCGTTCCCATGATAACCGGTTTTCCGTCTTCGTCGATAACGCGTAAAGTGTCCTGGCTGCACAAGGCAGCAAAAGACAGAAATAGTAGACTGAAAAATAGTTGAATTCTTGGGGAAGACAAATTGGAAAGGGGGTTGAATTCTGGGGATGACTTACATAAGCGGGAAACGATAATTCGTCCGCCGAGGCCGGAGGAACGACCTGACTCGTCGGACGAGCGGAACTAAATATCTATGTTTTAGAAAGTCTAAGACTAACTATTCACCGGGCGATTCAGCTCCTTCGTCGCGCCTTGGCCAACGAGTTCGCCACTGCAAAATTAGCAACAATAACCTATCTCACCAACGAAAACTGCCCCTCACGCAGCTGAACGTCGTCATCTTCCGGATACCGAAACACCATCCGGTACAGGTAAACGTCCATATTGGCAGGAGTTCCATCCTTCGTCCCATCCCAGACTTCGTCCGGGTTGGTTGACCTAAAAACGGGCTGCCCCCAACGGTTGTAGACGATTAAGGTGTAATCCTCAACCGGGCGGCAATTGGTGTAGAGTTTGAAGACGTCGTTGGTACCGTCGCCGTTGGGCGAAATCGCCTCGGGGAGCTTCTCACGACAGTCACAAAATTCAGCCACGTTGGGCCTGATGTCCACAAAAGCAGTGTCGCCACATTCAGAAAAAACGGTAGCTGAATATTCGGCCATAAATTCAACCGCTACCGTCCTCGGATTATCCGTTGAACCATCCTCCCAGATCAACGAAATCAGCTGCAGGCTATCAGGAACAACCTCCATGATCAGTTCCTGGCCGGTACAAAGGCCGGCGGATTCAACGGCTTGAATCCGGGCAGTAAATTCTGGTTCGTCCTCATAAGGCAGGTTGAGCAAGTCAATCCGCTGCAGCCCACATTCACTGCGGACAAAGGCGAGGATATAAGCTGTTTCACCGGGGCCGGGCTCGGGCAACTTTGGAAAAAGTAGCCGATCTTCCTGAAACCCACCCACAAAGGTTGGGGAAATCTCCCCGTTGGGAATATTAAAACCTGTCCGCACCCAGATACTATCAAAGTCGACTGCCGTATTGAGCGTCACCTCACAAAACAGTTCACAGTCTCGAAAAAAGGAGCCGATGATTACGGGTTCATTACTGTCATTCTGAATCCTCACCTGCTGGCAATCAACAACGGGTTCACAACCGCCGGTGATGGTGACACAGTACAGGCCGCCTTGCGTTAGCTCAATGGTCTCTGTCGTATCCCCAGTAGACCAGAGATAAGCATCTCCGGACTGCCTTGCAGTAAGCATGTTATCATCAGTTGGGCAGAGTAAGGTTAGTGCCGTATCCAGCACGATCGTATCTGGAGAAACGGGTTGCTGGAAAATAGCGTCGACAAACTGTGGCGGAGACTGAGGTGCAAAAACTCCATCGAAGAACGGAAGCAAGTCTAATTTATACCGGTTCACCTCCGGGATGGGACTAGAAACACAGATGATTTCACTCAGGCCGTAGGCATTTTCCTGTTCAAAAGAAAGCCGCTGTTCCACGAAGTAGATGTTGCCGTTTGGTCCTATTTGAAAAGGACCGTTGGCCAAAACGATGGCTTGTTCTCCCGGTAGTTCAAGCGGGAGGACCGGTAGTACCATTCCCGTTTCAAGGTCGTGTCGAACAATGACGTTGGACAGTGGGCCAACGGGTTGGGTACCGTAGAGAAATCGGCTGTCCGGCGTAAAAGTGATATTGTTATCCGAAAGAGACGGATAGCTTCCAACAACATCGCCAATCGTTCCGGCAGCAGTATCGAAATCATAGGCCGTTCCCCGGACATAAACATACTGGCCGTTGGGGCTAAATTTGATTCGGCCACCAACACCCAAAGTCATCAAGGTTTCAGACGGCGTTCCAAGGCCGGTGTCGGTCAGGGCAAACACTGCGGCTTTGGCCCCCAAACCAGTTTCATTGTTGTGGCAGATGACCCAATAGCCGGCGCCATCGGCCATCGGCGTAGCGTCCAATCCTTCGTAGGCAGGGGCATAAATCCCCTGCTGGGATGAGGTAACACCGCCCAACCCACCGTTCAAGGACATGTCGATAACGAAGTAAGACAGTCCACGGCCGAGGGGCTGGCCGGCAACTGCTCCGCCGACGTCAAATTCCTCCTCTTCCATTGTGAAGAGGTAGTAGAGCTCCTGGTTATTGCCCGGAGCCGGCATGGCGATGGAGGACTGGCGGGCACTAAAGCCGCCACCTTCTTCGCCGCGCATGTCGTACATCACACCATGGTCTCGGTTCCAGATGGTGCCGTAGTCTTGGTCCGGAGTCATTCCGTTCCCGTTGCCCACAGGTTGTCCTCCACCGTTGGTGTAGAACAGCAAATTTCCCATCGTATCACTCAACGAGCAGGTTCCTTCAAAGCCAACAATGGAAGAAGGAGGATCCAGGACCGGTTCTCCGGTTGAGAAGTTTATACTCACGCCCGTCCCGAAATGCCAATTCTCGCCCTGTCGAATATCTTGAGACGAAAGACTGCTTAGCAGGAAAAAGAACAGTAAAACCGGAAAGTATATGCGCATAAAGTTGAAGCCTTGAGGGATTAACTAGTGGTCTGTCGCAAGCTTTCAGGACCTCGAAGTGTCTCGATAAGCCGAAGCGCAGCGCAGGCTTTATGAGACCTTTTAGTGTCCGGCCTTGGCCTTGCGATCGCCAAGAGAGACTTAAATCACACTGCACTAGAAGATAAATTGAAGTTACAGCTAAGCTTACGCTTTTGCGGAGTCTTCCATCTCTACGCCCGTTACCAGGTCTTTCTTTTCGGGGTCTTTGCGGAACGCAAAGGGCAGCATCATGAACATGCCCACCATTATGGCGACGTCGGCAATATTGAAAATACCCGTTGGGGGAATTGGGTCGATGTCGATCTGCATCATGTCTACGACTTTGCCGTAGATAATCCGGTCAATGATGTTACTGAAACCACCGCCAACGATCAAAGCGAGGGAAACAACCTGCCACTTATTGAGGTTTTTTTCCCGGAAGATGAACCACACCAAGCCACCCAGAAGGATGGTAGGGAAGGCTGTCAGTAGGATCGGTCGGAGGATCGGCCCTAAGTCGGAACCAAGGGAAAGGAACGCACCGTCATTTAGTGCGTAAGTCAGCTTAAACCAATCGTTCAGATAGTACTGGACCGGCTCCCCTTTGAGGTTTGCGGTGGCCAGCACTTTCGTCCATTGGTCCAGGCCAACAACGGCGAGGACGGAAACGAGTACCGCCGGAAGGCGTGATTTAAAGTTGCTCATGTCGTAGGATTAATCTTGGGGCCGCAGTTTGTGGGTTACCGAGTAGGGTAACGTTGTTGGTGAGACAAAGTTACGAGAATTAGTGAGTTAGCGGATTGGTGAGTTACTGAGGTGCTACCCCATGTCCGAGGCGGGACTGTTTGACTATCAAATGCGGTAGCTGGCTTACAGACTGTTTGACTTATGGACTGATTTACCGCAGCCAACGAAGTTGGCGTTTATGCAGAGCGACGTCGACCGGCGAAGCCAGCCGCGAAGCGCACTACAGGTGAAAGGAGAGGCTGAAGGGCATGGCTAGCTCCTCTGGGTTGAGCACCTTCAGGTGCGATTACATTTTATTTACCCTGTAATTTTCGGGATGATAGTTTTGCCCCCGCGCAAGCGCCAGAACGGTGCTAGCACCTAGAATTGCTCCTCCCAGACCACCTCCTATTTCCCTTCCAGCACCTCTTTTAGCTTCTGTGCCAGCTGTGCCCCTCTCAGGTTCCTAGCCAGGATATTTCCTTCCGCATCCAATAAGACTGTCTGTGGAATGCTGGACACACCATACTGCTTGGCGTACTTGCTCTGCCAGCCTTTCAGGTCGGAGATGTGCAGCCAGGTGAGGCCATCGGCTTCGATGGCTTGTGTCCAACGCGGCTTGGTTTTATCGAGGGAGACGGCGAGGATTTCAAAGCCCATGTCCTTGTACTTATTGTAGAGCTTAACCACGTTGGGGTTCTCCTTGCGGCAGGGGCCGCACCAGCTGGCCCAGAAGTCGATCAGGACAACTTTGCCACGCAGGCTTTTCAGGCTAATGATCTCTCCTTCGGGGTTTGGGCCTTCGAAGTTCGGCGCTTCAGCGCCGATGGCAAAAGTGCGCAGGCCAGCGGCCTGCTTGCCAATAATACTCACCGGCACGGGAAAACGCTGCTTGAACCGTTCCTCAATGGCATCGGCAATAGCAATTGCAGCAGGGTGCTTTTTCTGGGACAGGGAGGCGAAGCCTCCACTCATAGCGAAGAGCTGGGCCCGGCTGCCGGCTGGCCATTGGTCATAGACCTTCAGCATCAGGTCACCTAGTTGTTTGCCGGGCACTGCACCGGCCAGGGTGGCAGCAAAGTTGCGGTTCCCTTCATAGGTCCAAGGCAGATCGTTGTAGTTCTCGTCTTCGAAGTCGACAAATTGGAAGTAGGTGTTCAGAAAGTAGTCCAGTTCGTTTTTGTGACGACCATTGTTGTCGGTTACAAAACCGAGGTAGGTATTCAGTGTGGCGACTTTACCCAGGATTGGATACTCCGCTTTCACGCTTTCGATCAAGGCTTTCTTCTCTACATCCATGCCTTTCAGCGCAGCAACTTTTTGTTTGATGGTTATGCTATCGCCAGCTTGCAGGGCAGTGTTGTAGGCCCGCATGGTTACGGAGTAGGCTTTTTTATGGCGGTTGAAGCTAGACTTCAATTCGGCGTAGCGGGCATTGATGGCCGAATCGGTGATCTTAGCAGAACGGAGTTTGCCGCAGGAACCAGAGATGGTGAGGTTGGCGTCTGCGCCAAGGATCACTGGCAATACATCCCGGGCGGAAGCCCCCACATAACGGAAGCTTGGTTCAGAGAACTCCTCCGTCAAACTCCACATCTTACCATCTTCGGATTTGGAAAATATCCCTATCTGGGTAAATCCTGCACCGTTGAACGAATACAAGTTCATAGTCTTACAGCCCGTGGCAACGACGTCGATTTGGGTGGTCTGAGCCGTTAAGGGCAGGATGAGAAAGAGCGAAAAGAGTAGGCTAAGAAGTTTCATAGTTGGCAAAATTAACGAAGACAACCGGTAGTTTCGGAGTCAAAAGATCAATTCGTCTTCAGAAGACCGGCTAAACGGCCGTGAAGACGGCTGTACAACACTTGTAGGAGTAAAAGGGTGAGTCCGGAGCCAGTAAATGGTGTTAAGAGGGGGGTAAAACTTCACTACCGAAACCCGGCCAGGCAGCTACAATTTATTTTACGCCAGACAGAAAAGACCGTTCGTCCGTCAGCCAGTCCCATTCATCTAATCACCGAATTCTAAATTCTAGCGACTGAACCCTGCCCCCCTACCATCTGTTTACCCTACATTAGCATCAACTATTAAATTATGGCCCGTTCCCGTTCCCCCTTTGAAGGCAATCCGCTAGGCGGCATCCTTGGTTTTGTTGCAGCCCTTGTGGTATTATACGTCCTACTCCAGCTTTTTGGTTGGTTCTACGCCTTACTTTGGAAAGTAGCTCCGGTCATGCTGATTGCTTCGTTGATTATTGACAGCAGTGTCTTTAAAGGCTACTTTTCCAGCATCAAAAGTTTATTTGAGAAGAAGTGGTACTATGGCTTGGCGGCCATCGTACTCAGTGCTGTAGTCTTTCCGCTTACTGCAAGTTATATGCTCGGCATGTCCCTCTTCCGCAAGAAAATGAAGGAGAAAGCAGCTGAAGTTGACGAGCAAGTCAACGGTAAATGGGCAGACTTCGAAGACGTCACGGAAGACACCATGGACCTCGACATTCCTTACGAGGAACTGCCGCCAGCACCGCCTGAGCCCCAGCCCCGGAGCCGGAGCCGGAGCCGGAAAGGCGACAATGAGTACGACGAGCTATTCGACTAAGCGTGCTGCTCGACATCCTGGCCGCTATTCCCGTTTTACTAGCACTGATTTACTTTGACTGGCAGTTGAAGAATTACCGCTTTTGGCGCCAGATCAAAAAAGAACAGGCCGTTGAAAACACCGATCCGCTACCTTCCATTGCGGTGCTTATTCCTTTCCGGAACGAGGCCAAGAACTTGCCTTCCCTACTGAAGGGCATTCAGCAATTTGACTACCCGAAGGCGGCATTTTATTTCATCGACGATCATTCGACGGATGGAGGAGCAGCTATTGTGGGCGAGAACGCAGGTGCAAAGGATGTTGAAGGGCAAGGTCCTAACATCCAGCTTTTGTCTCTTTCAGACCATCTAAATGGTCGGGTGGTTATGGCACACAAAAAGACGGCGCTGACCTACGCCATCTCCCAATCCACGGCGGACATAATCCTCACCATCGATGCCGACTGCCAGCTGCCCCCTACCCTTCTTCGAGATATCGCGGCGGCTTTCGCTGCAGGCAACGATGTCGTTCTCGGCCCCGTCCTCATCACTTCTGACGACAACGATTTCCTCTCCGGCTTCCAGGCCTTAGACCTGGCGGGCTACCAACTCTACACGGCGGCCTGCGTCGCCGCAGGTGATCCCACCCTTGCCAACGGCGCCTGCTTCGCCTTCCGTCGCGACCTATTTACGGAAGTCGGCGGCTACACCGGCGTGGACCACCTTCCCTCTGGCGACGATGTTTTGCTACTGCATAAGTTGGTCAACCATGGCAACGTTCGTTTTGGCTGGCACCAGGGGCCAGCGGTAAAAACCAGGTCGGTAGGCAGTTGGCCGGGATTGTGGCGACAGCGGTTGAGGTGGGCCGGTAAAGCCGGCAACTACGTCAGCCCAAACCTCCAGTTTGGCCAAGCCTTGGCTTTCCTCACCGCCCTCGGTATCCTAGTTGCCCTAGTCTGGGGCACCTTCGATCATATATTTTTAATGGCCGGGTTCATTGCCTGGGTGTTAAAAGCCATCATCGACTACGTCTTATTGTCAGACATCTCTCGGCATTACGGTGAAAAGAAGTGGCTACGTTGGTATCCATTTACCCAGTTACTGTACCCGTTTTACTTAGTTGCTATTGGAACGGCGGCGTTGTTGGGAGTTAAGACAAGTTGGAAAGGGAGGTGACTTTAATTGTTCCACTGCACTTATTCCGGTTTTGATAAATCCCGACACAAGTGCAGTCGAACAACCCAGCTTTCTCCACTACCTTCGCCCATAGCTTAAAAGTTTTACCCCATAGCCCCATGACCTCCTACTCCCTCAAGCCGTTATCCCGGCTACTTTATATTCTATTGTTCTCACTATCCTTTTCCCTTTCCGCTCAGCAGGCCTGCACCGGCAACCTTGGAGAAAACATCTTCGAAGAAGGAGATTTCGGTGGTGGTACTAATGTCATCGTCCAGGTAAACCCCATGATTGCACCGGGGTTCCAGTACCAGACAACCCCTCCGCCCAACGACGGATTTTACACCATTACCAATGATATGCGCCAGTGGGCATCAACCTTCCCCACTTGGCAACAATTCCCCGACAACAGCGACGATCCTGATGGTTATATGATGGTGGTCAATGCAGCCTTCACTCCAGGTAAGTTCTATGAGCAGGAGGTAACCGGATTGTGCGAGAATACCGAATACCAATTCACGGCCGACGTCAGGAACATCTTGTTTACGGGAACTAACGGACTGACACCGAATGTGTCTTTTTCAATCAACGATGTTTCACAGTTTAGCACTGGGCCTGTGCCTGAAAATCAACAATGGAACACCTACGGATTCAGCTTTAATACGGCTCCGGGCCAGACCAGCGTTACGCTGGCCTTGAGTAACAATGCGCCTGGGGGTTTTGGGAATGACTTGGCGATTGACAACATTGAGTTTAGGGCTTGCGGGCCGGAGGCCCGCATTGCCGGTGCAGAAACCCTCAGCATCTGCGAAGACGGCCAGCCAGCGACCCTGACTGCCGACATCAACGGTGACCAATACGACAACCCCGCCGTGCAGTGGCAACAAAGCTTCGATGAAGGCATGACCTGGCAAAACCTAGCGGGGGAAAACGCAATAACCTTCCAGCATACCGATCTGTCCAGCGGCAACTATTTCTACCGTTACCTACTCGCCAACGGACCGGTCAACCTCGGCAACAACAAATGCCGAGTAGTCAGCAATGAAAAGGTCGTCATCGTTGTACCCAAACTTTGGGAAATCATCGATACCCTTTGTGCAGGACTATCCTTTGAAGTTGGCAATAACACCTACGACCAAACCGGCGTTAGCGTCGACTCCCTGATTTCCAGCCTCGGCTGTGACAGCATCGTTACCCTACGGCTAACCATTGCTATGGACCTTGGCCTCCAGGCCAACTTCACTGAAATTGGTCCAAGTTGCACCGATTTCTCCGACGGTTCCATCCAATTGAACAACGTCGTCAACGGCGTCTCCCCGATTAGCCTGACGCTTTTTGATACTCCCCAAGGCCCCTTCAACCTTTTCCCCAATCTCCCAGAAGGTGACTATCCTTATATGATCTCCGACCGCTACGGCTGTGCCGTAGAAGGAAGCATCAACCTCGTCTCTCCCAACCCATTCAGCGTTGAACTTGGCACCAACGTGACCGTAGAGTTAGGCGAACCAATATTCCTCTCGCCCGTCGGCGAAGGCACCGTCCAAACCTACAACTGGACGCCCGTTGGCGTCGTCGATTGTACCACAGATTGCGACCGACTCACGCTGCTCCCCGCCAACTCCGTTTTACTCAGCCTTAATGCCGTGTCTACTTCTGGCTGCCTCGCTTCCGATTCTACCCTGATTACCGTTGTTAAAAACCGCAAGACCTATTTCGCCAATGCCTTCAGCCCAAACGGCGACGGCATCAACGACAATTTCACCATCCAGGGAGCCGTACCCAACGTCACCCTCATCGAAGACCTAGAAGTCTTCGACCGCTGGGGAAACCAGGTTTTCTTTGGTACCAACCTCCTCCCCAACGACTTCAGCGCGGGCTGGAACGGTAAAAACACAAATGGAGAGAATGCACCAATTGGCAACTACGTTTACCGCGGCCGGGTGCTATTCGTGGATGGGGAGACGAGGGAATATTCCGGGGGGGTTGTGTTGATTCGGTAAATGGAAGCTAGCTCAATTATTCACCTACTGTTTCGAGGGATATTCTCCGTCGCTTCGCTCCGGCTTACCCCTCGCTAGGAGCTTGAATCCGTCCCTAGCGGGACTAGTACAGTGTAAACGATAAGCCCACCGAGCGAAGCGAGTATCCCTGCGGCAGCAAACTCATTTGACCTCTGTGTTCCCTCTGCGAAACTCTGTGACCAGAACCAGGCCGCTTGCGGCCCTGGCTCACCTTCATACACTCACAACGACCGCACTTAGATCTCGAGTCTTGAGGGATATTACCCCTCGCTAGGAGCTTGGGCCCGTCCCTAGCGGGACTAGTGATATTAATGATTGACAGAAACATCTCAATCATCTAATTCCTACTCATGCCTCTCTACTCCCGCCTTCCGATACCCTTCCACCAACCGAACCACCTTCCCGTAATTCAATAACCCTTCCTCAATGCCCTGGGCCTTGAGGTAAACATCGTAGGTCACGTCCCGGATAACCGGAGCGATGTCTTTGTACAACTCACTGTTGTCGTAGATGGCCTGGAGGTCATTCTTGATACCTGGGTCAAGGGATTCGGCGCGCCAGGCCCAATATTCGTCTGGTTCGACTTGCCGAAGTTTACTGGCCAGGCGGCGCCAGTAAGATAGGCCGAAGGCGTATTGGAGGGCAGGATCAGCAGTCTGTTGGCCAGCTAGCCAGGCCCAGAAAGTACAGGTTCCTTCGTCGCCGAAGCCGTAGGCGTGGGCAAGTTCGTGGGCAGCAACAGCTGGTTTTTGTAGGGAGTGCAGGCCGCTGTCGATGTTCCCTTCGCCGGCCCAGGGCCAGTAAACACCAGCGGTGCTCCAGCGGAGGAGAATGCCCTTGGGGGCAAGTTGGCGGAGGCGGGGCCGGCCTGGGGCGGGGTAACCATGTTCCTTCAAAGCTTCGGCCAGTAAGGGCCGGATGGTGGATTCAAGGTCGGCGGGTAGAGCAGATCCGGTTAGGGCATTGGTGTCCGTTGTAATCTTTTGCCGCAGGATGGCCAGTTCTTTTGCTTGGGCGCGGACGCGGGTCCGAAGCTCGTCCTTGGTTGGCTGGTAGACGCTAAAGCCCATCCGCTCGTTCACCTCCTGCCGGCCATAGTTAAAACCCCAGGCGAGAAGAAAAGCAGTGATCAGCAGGGCAACACTGTTGAGGGCCCGAAGAGCGGTTTTCCCACCTTGCTCTTTCCAACTTACTCCGCACCTGCGGCCGCGCCTAAACTTCCTTATTGTGTACAACAGCCAGCCAATCACGCCAACCCAAAACACAAAAAACAGCGGGATCGGCAGTAATGGTAGCGTATAATCCCACACCGATCGCAGCCCGACGAACAAACCCCGGCTATAAATCGACTCGATAACCTCCGCTGGTAAAAATGCCCGTAAAGCTAGTATTACCAAGAGCAGCAGCACTGGCCACCAGCGAAAAAGGGTCACATTTATTAGTCGTGGCTTGTCGGTTTGCGTCAATTGATCAGGGGATTTTATAAAGAGTTAAACCAACGATTATATCCTGTTGTTGTATCCCAGTGCAGATCGCACATAATAACTTATCAAAAAGAATTAATCATGGCTTTTGAGCTCACTGACGCAAACTACAAAGAGAATGTACTCGACACTGAAGGCATCGCCGTTGTCGATTTCTGGGCAGAATGGTGTGGCCCCTGCCGCATGATCGGCCCCATCATCGAAGAACTCGCTACCGAATACGAAGGCAAGGCACTTATTGCCAAGGTTGACGTAGACTCCAATTCAGAGCTCAGTGCACAATACGGTGTACGCTCCATCCCAACCATCCTCATTCTGAAGAACGGTGAAGTTGTCGATAAGCACGTTGGTGTCACCACCAAAGCAGCCCTGGCTGAAAAGATCGAAAAGCAACTCGCTGCGGTCTAAGTCAGTCTTAAACGGAAGAAAAGCCCCGTTGTCCGAAAGGATGGCGGGGCTTTTCTTTTAGGGATTGGTAGGAAGGCATTAGGCGGTAGGCGGTAGGCATTAGGCGGTAGGTATTAGGCGGTAGGTATTAGGCGGTAGGTATTAGGCGGAAGGCATTAGACGGTAGGCATTAGGCAGCCCAAAACACCAACAAACCAAAAGACCAACCCCTCCTCCAACACGCGGCAGCCCAAAACACCAACAAACCAAAAGACCAACCCCTCCTCCAACACGCGGCAGCCCAAAATACTAACAAACTAAAAAACAATCTCTTATGCACCTTTTCGTCTATGGCACGCTCCTTACCGGTATTCCTTCTTCCATGTCCCGCTTTTTACTGCGCAGGGCCAGGCTTGTCGGCAAAGCCACCATTCCTGGTAAGCTGTATGATCTAGGGATGTATCCCGGTTATATTCCCGGCGATGCCGGTACGGTTAAGGGAGAACTTTTTCTCCTGAATGAAACCCAAGCAGTCCAGACAATGGAAATGTTGAACGCTTATGAAAGCGTAACCGGTGCGCCGGAGGATGAGTACAAGAAAGTAACCGTCAAGGCCAAAGTTGGCGACGGTGGCAGCTTTGAGGCAATGACGTATGAGTTCACCAAGTCGGTGGAAGGCAAAATGGTGATTCCTTTGGGAGATTACGGGGCTTATTATCCTGGAAATAAGGCACATGAGCGGTTTGTGAATGGAGAGTGAGCAGGCTAAGGGACGCCGTATAAATAACTTACTGGTTTTTGATCTGACGCTTTTGTTCTCACCAAACTTACAAATCCTTTGCATAGCCTTAGCTACGGAAATGATTTTTAAGTTTGGTGGGGGCAAAATAA
>JBLIGS010000040.1:0-14952 GCA_047637095.1 Neolewinella sp.
TGCTAAGCCCAGAAGACATTAAACAAGCAAGATCTCCTTTAGGGACGGGAAAAAAATAAACTTACGTTCTTGGCCGTCTTATTTTGCCCCAGTCTCCACCCTGCACCTGCGGCCGCGCCAAAAAAAACTACCTCTTCACCAAAATCGCCGTCGCCCCCCCCGTCAGGTAAGTCCACTCCTTCTGCGAACCACCAATGCCGTCCGGATTGACCTCCCGGCCATTCACCATCAGTTGCCAGTTGCCCTCCGGCAAGGCAACCCGCTTCGCCTGGTCGCTGCCGTTAAAGGCCACCACGATGTCTGTCCATTCGTCCCCCGGCGCATTCTGAATCCGGTAAACGACCAGCTGGCTGTCATCGGTGTCCATAAACTGGAGGTGCCGTTGGATTAGCTCCGTTTTGCCTAATCGGAAAGCAGGGTGTGCCTTCCGCAGCGCAATCAATCCGCGGGTATACGCGTAGGTGACTTTGTTGGCCCGCTTGGCATTGTAGCGGATGGCATTGATACCGTCTCCAGATTTATAACTGTTCTCATCCTTGTTCTTTGTCCGGCACATCTCGCTGCCGGCGTGCAGGAAAGGAATGCCCTGGCTGGTCAGAACGATGCTCAGCGCCTGGCGCTGCATCTGCTGCCGACGGCTCGGCGGGTCAGATGGGTTACTCATCGAAAAACGGTCCCACAAGGTGTGGTTATCATGGCAACTGGCGTAGTTAATCGTCTGGCTCGGCTCCTTGGCCCAGGGATGGTCGGAATAGTTGACTTTTTCGTAGTCAATTTGTGGATGCTCGGTGGAGCCGACGATGCCAAAACGGATGCTCATGTCTTTGCCTTCCGCGCCGGAGACAAAGCCTTTTTCGTCGTGAACGAAGACACTGCCCTTCATCCCGTCCCGAATGTCGTCGCTGAAAGCAGCGACGTTGATCAGCTCCCGGGTATTGGCCTTCAGTGCCTTCAGGCTATCGGGCAAGGGCGACGAACCGGCCGTCCAGCCTTCGCCGTAGACCAAGATAGTCGGGTCGATGGCGTGTAAGGATTGGCTGACTTCGTTCATGGTGGCGATGTCGTGGATGCCCATCAAATCAAAGCGGAAGCCGTCGATGTGGTATTCGTTGGCCCAGTAGGCGACAGACTCCCGGATGTATTTCCGGACCATTGGTCGTTCGCTGGCGACTTCGTTTCCGCAGCCGCTGGCGTTGCTCATTGTTCCGTCTTCGTTGAAACGGTAGAAATAGCCGGGAATGAGGTGCTCCAGGTGGCTGTCGGCGCTGCGGCCAGTGTGGTTATAGACGACGTCCATGATGACGCGGATACCCGCGCCATGGAAGGCTTTGACCAACTGCTTAAATTCGCGGATGCGGACTTTTCCGTCGCTGGGATCCGTAGAATAGCTTCCCTCAGGGACATTGTAATTCTGGGGGTCGTAGCCCCAGTTGAACTGCGGCTCATCGAGCCGGCTTTCGTCAACGCTCATGAAGTCAAAACAGGGTAAGAGGTGAACGTGGGTAACTCCCAGTTCAATGAGGTGGTCGAGGCCGGTAGCATCGCCCTGCGGCGTAGTTGTTCCCCTCTCCGTCAGGCCAATAAATTTACCCTTCGCCTCGATGCCGGATCGGGGATCCATGCTGGCGTCGCGGACGTGGAGTTCGTAAATGACGGAGTTGACGGGGTCCGCCATGGCTGGTTTGGCATCACTCCCCCACCCTTCTGGGTCGGTATCCCGGAGGTTAACCACCTGCCCACGAAGGCCGTTGGTGCCCGCTGCGCGGGCGTAGGGATCGGTTGCTTCTTCCAGCCATTCCCCTTTCTGCTTGATCTGGAAGGTATAATAGGTTCCGTCCAGGTTACCCGATTGTTTGTTAGTCCAGGCCCCGTCAACCTGTTTCATTTTAACGACTTTGGTAGCCTCTGCCGACGGTTCGTCGGTGTCATAGAGCTTAAGCCGAGCAGCGTTCGCAATTGGCGACCAGAGCTTGAAGGTGGTTGATTCAGCAGTGTAGGTTACGCCAAGGTCATCAAAGGCGTAGACGGGGTATTCTTCAGGAGTGCTATACACAGGCGAGTCGGATTCACAGGACATCAATAGGCACAGTGCAAAAGCACTGCCGATGGCCAGGTGGATAATTGTTCGGGAAAATAAAAACATGAATGGGCGGTTTGTGCCCCAAATATAGCGGTGTCTACCCCATTAGTCCTGCTTTTCTTTTTGCTTCAGTCTTACGCGTAAGCCGCATTGCCCGCCACTCGTTTCTGGCCATAAAGCCAAGGTAAACAGCTGGTAAACCCGGAGCAAAAGACTTGATGGTCATGTTCTTACCGTCGGTGAAATAATAGTACGCGGCGGTGACCAGAAAGCCCGTAAACAACAGTGCAAAGAAGGCGACTATTAAAAAGACGAGGAGGTGGGAACGGGAGGAACGAGCCATTGGAAGTCTATTTTTGGTAAAGACTTACGAGAACCACCTTGCGAGGGGCAAGGTTGAGTCGGGATAAGACAAGTAGGAAAGTATGGGGAGGCGGGAGTAGGGAGGCAAGAGGCGGGAGGCGGGAGTAGTAAGGCAGGAGTAGTGGAGCTCCAGACAAGAGTAGTGGAGTTCCAACTTACTGCCTCACTACTCTCGCCTCATGCCTCCCTACTCCTACCTAATGCCTAAAGACTACCGTTTAAACAACCGCTTCTGGATGCATTAAAGCTTCCGCTGCCCGACGCAAAAAGCCTGGAAGGATCTCGTCGTGTGTTCGTGTAATCCGTTCTGGGTGGGTCAAATCCTCCATCATCTGGAGCCACTTGTCCCTGCCGTGATCGGCAATAACCTCAATCTTTATTTCCGGGCAGCTAAAGTGCGCCAACATGCCTTCGGGGTCAGCTTCCGGGTGAAATTGGACGCCAACAATTTCAGGACTCCAACGAATGGCCATGATGGCTCGTTCGAGGTCAATGTGCGGCCGAATCTTCTCTAGGCAAAGCACTTTCGCACCAATTTCCTGAAGCTTTTCTTCATTGGGTTGAGTAGCTTGAAATCGGCGAAAATCTGCTGCATAGAACGGATCGTCCAAGTCTTCAAAAATGATATCCTTCTCGCCAAATTCTGTCGGATGAACGGGGAAAGTTCCGAAGCTGATGCTCTTGCGTGGACCTACTTCCGCCAGGCTGAAATGCTGGGTGGCCATCTGGAAACTGTGGCAAATGAAGAAGACGTATTTCTTACGCCCCGACGTCAAGTTGTGCTGGTAGACCTCGTCTAGCCAACCGTGCCAGGCTTCTTCCCAACCTCCTTCGCCTTCGCCATCAAGTGGGTCACCAGGGCCTCCGGAGCTGATAAAAATATCGTAACTCATGTCGGGCACCTTGCTTTCAGCCCGGACATCAAAGACATCAAAATCCATTTGATCGGCAAAATTTTCTGCAATCTGGCGAATACACCGCATTCCTTGGTTCGGAATGCCGTTGTATAGATCGAGGACAGCAAGTCGTAAACGGCTCATATTCAGATGATTTCGTGAGTGATGATATATATTCAAGACGGTAAGACGCTGGAAAGGTAACGCAGATGCTCCATTAAGTACTCGGACAAAATTAATCGCACCATCCTGCTCGGCATCTTTTGAGCCTGAACTTCGTTGAAAAGCCTCGCCAACACAACGGTGTTTCCTACGTTTTTCGCCTCGTCCAGACTCAAAATCTACCAGATCAGAATGTCGCATTAATTTTGTCCGAGTACTTATATGTCCCTTAGAAAATGTTAATAAATATACTTTCGCCGTTGTGCGAGCACTAAGTTCAAGCGGCAACCTGAGCGCCTGTTCCAACTTGCTCTTCTGGTAAATCCTCCGGTGGGGTTGGTGCTAATGGATATTTTGTCCCCAATAAATACAGCAAGCCGACACCTGCAACGGTAAGGATTGCGGCGAGGCCAAGCACACCGGCCATCCCCATACCGATCATTTCTTCAGAGCTGGTTGGAATGTTTTGCTGGCCAAGGAAATAGCTGGCACCGTTATTGATGAAGTGGATCAGAATAACCAGGCCCAATGAGCGGGTTCGATAGTAGACATACCCCAGGGCGAAGCCTACGATGGAGGCGAAGAAAACGTGAACAGGAAGGACCAAAGCCTCGAAGAAAGTCTCTCCGTCCGGCGGCTACGCTCTTGGCGAAGCCGGAGTGGGCCGTTGTTGCGGATGAGACGGCGCGAGTGGACGACCATCCGCCACGCCGCCCCATCCTCAAAAGGTGCTTCGCTCCTTCCGAATAGTAGCGGCCGGACGGAGGAAGCTCTCCCCTTCTCCCCTTCCTCCACCTCGTTACATACACGCGGGCCCATGCCTAAAGATCAATTTCACCAGCAGCCCTTCCAGCCAAAGCAGCACTCAACGCCACCCCCATCCCGGCCAAACGGCCGGCCACCAAAACACCGTCCTTCGTCCGGCGGAGTACCGGTGTTTTGCCATCGCCCTGGGCGATGATGCCGGACCAGGCCATCTCAAAGTCGGCGAGGGTCAGGTTCATTTCAGGAAACCAGTCGGCGAGGTAGCTGACCAGTTGGCTGGCAATCTCGGGGTTGGCGCCGAAGGAGCTGGTTTCGGATTGCTGGCCGGCCAGATGGCGGGCGCCACCAATCAGCAACCGGTCCGGACCTACGTTTCGAAAATACACATACCCTTCATGGTAATGAAAGCATCCTTTCAATTTTAAATTAAGAATTTTCCGACTGAGTAAAATTTGATTCCTGACCGGACGAATCTCTTCCCGAAAATCAGCTGGCAGTAGGTCTCTGGCAAAAGCATTTACCGTTACCAGAATTTCCTTTCCTGTTAGTTGGCCAAACTCGGTCGTTTCTACATGGCCTTTACCGATGCTGTTGACCTCCGTTCCAAACATAAAACGCACGCCTGCCTCCCGGCAGTCCTCCATAATCCGGCTCACCAGTTTACCGGGGTGTAACTGGGCTTCAATGGGGTTGTGCAGCGTCAGCAGACCATCCTTCTGGTTGGTAACCGACCAGGTTTCAGCTAAGCCTGTTACCCGTTGGAGCAAGGAATTAAGCCCCGACAATCGCTGAAGGACGATCTCCTTAACCTCCGATTTGTCGATAATTTCATAGCCGCCGTTGGCTTCCCAATCGATGTTTCGCCGGCTAAATCCAGCTTCTAAGGCCCTGATCCCGTCGTACCGTTCTTTGACGGTCTGGACCATGTCCTCCGGCCCGTAGGCATCCCAGTCCGCCAACAGTTCCGTTGGCCCGCCAAAGCAGGCGAAGCCGGCATTGCGGGTGCTGGCGCCCCGGGGGACCGGGGCCCGCTCAACGATTAGTACATCCGCCTGCGGAGATTTCTTTTTGATGTTTAGTGCGGACTGCAGGCCAGTTAGGCCTGCGCCAACAATGATTACATCAGCGGGGCGGAGAAAGGTGGTGGTTTCCCAGTAGGATGGTCGGAAGGGCATATGTGGTAAGGGTTACAGTGGTTACAGTTGTTACAGTGGTTGCAGTTGTTACAGTGGTTGCAGTGGTTGCAGTGGTTGCAGTTGTTGCAGTTGTTACAGTGGTTACAGTGGTTGCAGTTGTTACAGTGGTTGCAGTTGTTACAGTTGTTGCAGTTGTTGCAGTTGTTACAGTGGTTGCAGTGGTTGCAGTTGTTACAGTTGTTACAGTGGTTACAGTGGTTACAGTGGTTGCAGTTGTTGCAGTGGTTACAGTGGTTGCAGTGGTTGCAGTGGTTACAGTTGTTGCAGTGGTTGCAGTGGTTACAGTTGTTGCAGTTGTTGCAGTGGTTACAGTTGTTGCAGTTGTTGCAGTGGTTGCAGTTGTTACAGTGGTTGCAGTGGTTGCAAGCTACCGCATATTGGAGTATCACAAAATTTTAGATTTCACACCTGTAGGATAATCGCAATATCACCGCAAAGACCTGATTCGTCTGCCCAAGGAAGTCTTTATTAAGATTTATTATCCAATCTCTCGTCGGCCGAGTTAGCTCCTACCGTCGCGTATCGGCCGGCGAATGATGTTGATTAACCTGTCTCCAAAATCGCAACAATACTACCGCAGGTGCGTTTTACTAATCCACACGGGTTCCCCTATCTTGGTTGACCCTACAGTTTCTATAAATTGGGAAGTGACTTAGGTTTGTCTAGGGCGGGCCTCAGGCTTTTGACTTGTCGAGCTTCGGAACCAGTAGCCATCCCGGCGACTGGGAATGACAAGGGGATTACCGAACCAGACCAGCTATCCCATCCATGTTTTTTTCGAGGAGTCAAACCGCTCCGGCGGGGCTCGTGTGGATTTTTTATCGAGTTGAGAATTGCGCGTTAAAGATCTTAAGCTATTGGTGTACAAACGAATACGCTACTTTACCGCTAAAAAACAATCCCTCAAAAAGGTCTGTTTGCAACGCCTGCAACCATTGTAACGTGCGCGGCGTTTCTTTCAATATGCAAAGGAATGTTGCAACTCTTACATCATTCCCTTACCTTTGCACCAAATTCTGAGATCGGCCTGATAAACACGCCGTGGATTGCTTTAGAATTTACCCCCAATTACCTTCTTTATTGATTCTGAGCGTGTTGTAATCCCACTTATCTCAGTTTTCTTTTCCAACTTATATATGTCTGAATCACGTTCAGGTGGTGGCAATAGCCGCCCTAACAACCGCCGCAAGAATAGTTCTGCCGGTGGAGGCCAAAGTCGTCGCCCGGGTGGCGGCGGTGGTGGCCAGCGCCGCGGCGGTGGTGGTGGCGGCGGAGGCGGCCGGAGCCGTCAAAAGCACAACTACAAACCCATCGACGCTCAGTTGATGGTACACCAAGCAGTACCAATGAAGCAGGTACTGTACACTGCTGACAAGAAGTTTGACGATTGGAACCTCCACCCAAAGCTCAAGATTGCTATCCGTGCTGCAGGTTGGATCTTCCCAACAGAAATTCAAGAGAAGTCGTTCGAGTCTATCGTTGACTTGCGCGACGTAATGGGCATCGCGACTACGGGTACTGGTAAAACTGGTGCCTTCCTCATCCCGATCATCGATGCACTGCTTAAGGACGAGCCGTTCCAGACGCTTTGTCTCGCTCCTACCCGTGAGCTTGCACTTCAGATCGAAGAAGAATTCCGCGTACTGACCAAGAACATGACCTTCTCGGCCCTGTCTCTCATCGGTGGACGGAACATCAACACCGACATCCAACGGCTGAAGCGGGACTACGATTTGATCGTAGCCACTCCAGGCCGCCTGAAAGACCTTCACGGTCAAGGCAAGGTTAACCTTAAGGAAGCAACTGTACTCATCCTCGACGAGTTCGACCGGATGCTAGACATGGGCTTCCAGAAGGACGTTACCTTCCTGGCTGACCAGATGGGCGAACGGGACCAAACAATGCTTTTCTCCGCTACCCTGGACAAAAGCCAGCAGCAGCTCATCGATCGTTTCCTGACCAATCCTGCAAAAGTGCAGGTCAGTAGTGGCGCAGCCTCTGCAGAGCACATCAACCAGACCGTTCAATACGTATCAGCTGATGATAAGCTTGATGCATTGGTTGAGTTGATGAAAGACCCAAAACTCAAGCGAGTGTTGGTCTTTGCAGAAACAAAGCACCGGGTTAAGAAGGTGACTAAGAAACTGAACCAATCTGGTATCACTGCGGATGAAATCCACGGTAACAAGAGCCAGAACTACCGCCAAAAGGCGCTGGGCAAGTTCAAGGCCGGTAAGATCAAAGCACTCTGTGCGACCGATGTTGCCGCCCGTGGACTGGACATCGATGACATCACCCACGTAATCAACTTCGAAGCTCCAACCGATTACGACGTGTACATCCACCGGGTTGGTCGTACTGGCCGTGCCGGACGGACTGGTGAGGCGATTACGTTTGTCGACAAATAGTAGTCACCCTGAGTTTAGCCTTTAGCAACCAGAAAGCATAAGTTCTTCTGGCCTAAGAGGCATTTAAAAGCATTTAGCGATTAGTATTTAGCGGCTTGCCGTGAATGCTAATTGCTAAATGCTTTTTGCCTTTTGCACCACCTAAATAGCTTTCCCTAAGTCACAGGATAAGCGTACCTTTGCGCGGTTTTTAAGCGAAGCCGTGCTTTCCCGTTCTTAATCAAGGCTTTACCCCAATCCCCACCGGATGAACAAGTATCTAAATCTTTTCGACTTCAACCAAAAGGTTGATTACAAAACGGAGTTGCTCTCTGGCCTGACCGTCGCCCTGGCGTTGGTCCCGGAAGCCATTGCCTTCGCCATTATTGCAGGCCTTAGTCCACTGGTTGGTCTATACGCAGCTTTCGTGATGGGCCTGGTCACCTCCGTTTTCGGTGGTCGTCCCGGAATGATCTCTGGTGCCACCGGCGCCGTTGCCATCGTCATCGTTGCTCTGGCAGCTCTACACGGCCCGGAATACATCTTCGCCTGTGTGGTTTTAGCCGGTATTTTTCAAGTACTAGCTGGCCTTTTCAAACTCGGCAAACTGATGCGATTGGTCCCCCACCCCGTCGTCTTTGGATTCGTGAATGGCCTGGCTATTGTAATCGGTATGGCTCAACTCGTACAAATCAAGGACGGTTCTGGCGATTGGCTCCAAGGGCCCGAGATGTACATCATGTTGGGCCTCGTTGCAGTGGTAATGATAACCATGTGGGGGCTTCCAAAAATCACACGAGCAGTCCCCTCTGGTCTAGTGAGCATCATCCTGGTTGTTGCCATCGTTTACTTCTTCAGCCTTGAAACCAAGACTATTGGTGATATTGCCTCCATTAAAGGCGGCTTCCCATTGCTTTCTATCCCTAAGATCCCCTTCACTTGGGAGGCATTAATGGTCATCCTCCCCTACTCCCTTACCGTTGCTGCGGTTGGGCTGATCGAATCCCTCCTTACCCTCAACCTAATCGATGAGATTACGGAAACCAGAGGTAACGGAAACAGGGAAGCACTTGCTCAGGGTGCAGCCAACATCCTCAGTGGTTTCACTGGTGGTATGGGTGGATGTGCCATGATCGGCCAGAGCTTGATCAACATCTCTTCCGGAGCACGGGCCCGCCTTTCCGGCATCTTTGCTTCCGTCATGCTACTGGTATTCATCATGTTTGGCTCCAGCTACATCGAGCAAATTCCAATGGCTGCCCTGACGGGTATCATGATTATGGTTGCCATCGGAACCTTCGAATGGACAAGCCTTCGCACCTTCGGAAAGATGCCTAAATGGGACCTTTTCGTCCTTGTCCTCGTAACCGTAATTACGGTTTGGCACGACCTTGCCATCGCAGTATTGACGGGTGTAATTGTCTCTGCCCTTCGTTTCGCTTACGAGAACGCTAAGCGCATTCGCGCCCGGAAGTTTATCGACGACAAAGGCGTTAAGAACTATGAAATCTACGGTCCACTTTTCTTTGGCTCCACGACCGTCTTCAATTCCAAGTTCGACGTTACGGACGATCCACAAGAGATCATCATTGATTTCATGGAAAGCCGGATCACGGACATGTCCGCCATCGAAGCCGTTAACCGGATCACTGAGCGCTATGAAAAAATGGGCAAACGGGTGACGCTCAAGCACCTCAGCCCTGATTGCCGTAAGCGACTAAACAAAGCTGACGCAATTATTGCTGTCAATGTAGACGAAGATCCTACTTACAAAGTAATGGTAAACTTCGACTAAGATTGCCCCACTTCAGATTAGAAATTATCCCCGTCGTGCTGTTGCGCGGCGGGGGTTTTCATGCCCTCTATACCCTACTCTATCAAAGCACCACTGAACAGGTTACGATTTTTTAGCTTATAATGGGGCCAGACATTCCTCTGTTTAAGACTCTCTCCATGAAACGTACCATGCTATTGTTACTGCTATTTGCCCTACTCGGCAGTGCATTCACCCTTTCTGCCTTACCTAAAATAGGCAATGCAGTGGGAATAATCAACGCCGACAATCCAGTAATTGAAGAAGATCCTTTTACGATCATGATGAAGGTCTTGACGCATAAACGCTGCGTCAACTGCCATCCATCCGGTAACCAACCCCGACAGGGAGAAGACAGCCATTACCATAATTTCGGGGTAGTGCGCGGCCCAGAGAGCCACGGGCTCGAGGGCCTCAAGTGCAGCACCTGTCACCAGTCAGAAAACAACGATTACAGCGGTGTCCCCGGTGCGCCCGAATGGCATCTCGCCCCGGTTGAAATGCAATGGGAAGGATTGAACCGGGTAGAAATTGCCCGGTCCATGATGGACCCGGTCATCAACGGTGGCCGCAGTCTTGAAGAAACGGTAACGCACCTAACCCAGCACGAGTTGGTACTCTGGGCCTGGGAGCCGGGTGTTGACAACGAAGGTACCCCCAGAGAGAAGCCCCCCGTTCCGCTGGACGAATACATTGCGGCAGTAAAAGCGTGGGCAGCCTCCGGAGCAATTATCCCAGCAGAATAAAACGAAAATTACGGCCTTCATCGCCTTAAAAAGTCAATATTCATGACCATCAACTTTACAATTAACGGAAAGCCGACTTCGGTAGAGGCCGAAGGAAAAAGCCCACTCTTGTGGATAATCCGAGACATGCTGGACCTGAAGGGAACAAAATTTGGCTGTGGCAAAGCTGCATGCGGAGCCTGTACCATTCATGTGGACGGCAAGGCCGTACGGTCCTGTTCTTACTCCGCAAAATTTGCTGAAGGCAAAGAGATTACGACCATTGAAGGACTTGGCCAGGAGGGTAACCTTCACCCGGTTCAGCAAGCCTGGATGGAAGAAGTCGTTCCACAATGTGGATACTGCCAGCCTGGTTTTATGATGGCAACAGCAGCCATGTTACATGAGCTCCCCAACCCCACGGATGATGACATCGACCGCAACATTGTCAATGTTTGCCGTTGCGGCACCTACTACCGAATGCGGAAAGCCATTCACCGCGCCGCAGAAATTCAGAACGAACAAGCCTAAAACCCAAGTACCATGTCTACTCCAAATAAAAAAGGATTTTCCCGCCGTAAATTCCTCGTCCGTTCGGCCGTAGGAGCGGGAGTTCTGGTGGGAACAACCTTCCTGACCAAATCGTGCTGGCGGCGGGAAATTGCCGGCATGATCAACACTGCCGAAGCGCCTTATATGGGCCCGACGGATGACCCGATGGTCTGGTTTGAAATTAAGACAGACAACCAGGTCATTTTTCACTGTCCTAAAGTAGAAATGGGACAAGGTACATTCACCGGTTTGGCGCAAATTGCTGCGGACGAACTGGAGGTTGACATCGACCAAATCAAGATGGTCCATGCAGCAACGGATTCGGGTAATATCGATGGTATGTCAACTGGTGGGAGTACCAGTATTTCGAGTATGTGGATGCCCGTCCGGGAGCTCGCAGCGACGATGCGGGAGATGTTGAAGTCCGCAGCTTCCGTGCAGTTGGGCGCGGCCGCAGGTGCAATGACTGTTGAGGGCGGGGTTATCTCCGGCGGAGGCAAATCCATAACCTACGGCGAAGTCGTAGCCCAAACAAAGGAGTGGGAAATTCCCGACACTCCGGTGCTCAAAGATGCTAAGGACTACAAATTTATAGGCAAGCCCATTCCCCGGGTCGACCTCAAGGACAAGGTCTTCGGCGCGCCCATCTTCGGGATGGACGCCAGCCTACCAGGCATGCTCTACGGCGCCGTGGTCCGGCCCGACACCATCGACGCAACCTTCGTCGACGCCGACACCACCGAAGCAGAGAAAATGCCAGGAGTCGTTGCCATTGTCAAAGAAAAAGACTTCGTTGGCGTAGTCGCCAACTCCTACGTCGAGGCGGAGAATGCTAAGCAAAAAATCAAGGCCAATTGGTCCGTTAAAAAAGTCTGGGAGTATGCCGACATCGAGGCGATGATCAAAGTCGGTCAGGGCAATGACGTTGAAATCCAAAAGGAGGGTAATGCAAAAAAACTACTGGCCGATGGCCAGCCAGGCGTCCTCAAATCCGAATACTCCAGCCCCATCGGGGCACACGCACAGCTGGAACCCAACGGAGCGGTGGCCCACGTCGAAGACGACAAGACCACCATCATCATCTCCACCCAGGTCGTCAAGCTCACCCGTTCCGAGGTTGCCAAAAGACTGGGCATAAAGGAAGACAAGGTCGTTGTTCAGCCAACCTTCTTGGGCGGCGGCTTTGGCCGCCGGCTCCACACGCCCAATGCCGTCCAGGCGGCCGTCCTCTCCAAAGCCGTTGGCAAGCCCGTCAAGTGCTTCTTTACCCGCAAGGAGGAATTCCAGAACGATACTTTCCGGCCGCCCACCCACAATGTCATGAAGGGCAAGCTGACTGCCGACGGTAAAATTGAAGCCATCGAACACCATGTGTCCAGCGGCGACGTGATGTTTGGCTCTCCCATGGTTCCTGCCATACTCGGCACCATCGTCGGAGCCGATATTGGCGCCTGGCGCGGTGGTATGATCCAGTACGGCGCCATTCCGAACTACCGTGCAGTCTCCTGGCGAGTGAAACTCCCATTTGCCACCAGCTGGTGGAGAAGTCTCGGCCTATTGGCCAACACCTTTGCCATCGAAAGCTTCATGGATGAGTTGGCCGAGAAGGCAGGCAAAGACCCCGTCAGCTTCCGCCTGGAGCATATTCAGGAAGACAAGGCCGGCCTTCGGCTGGCCAAAGTCATCCAAGTCTGTGCCGAAAAAGCAGGCTACAAAGACATACCCGTCAACGGTCGGGCCATGGGCTTCGCCGCCAGCACCGACGCCAACACCCCCTGTGCCCACGTTGCCGAAGTCTCCATCGAAGGTGGCAAACTCAAAGTCCACAAAGTAACCTGTGTACTGGACCCCGGCATGGTCATCAACCCCGACCAAGTCAGGGCCCAGTGTGAAGGCTCCATCATCATGGGCATCAGCGCAAGCGTCCACGAAAAGATGACGGTAGAAAACGGCTCACTGTACCCGGTAATTTACGGTGCCTACGACATGGCCCTGATGCGCAACGCCCCAAAGGAAATCGACGTCATCCTACTCGAAAACGATGACAAGCCCGGAGCGGTAGGAGAACCACCAATGGGGCCCATCGGGGCCGCAATCGCCAACGCCGCTTACCGACTGACTGGAAAACGGGTGAGAAGGATGCCGTTTCAAGTGTAAGATGGTCACTTCCTACCCACTACTTTACTATCTTGCCCCTCCTAACCAGATCGTCGGCATGCCCAACTACGAAATCACCACAAATGACCGGTCCTACCCGGTCACAGAACAGGATATTAACGCCCTAGACCTCGTGTCCACAGGCCCAAATTCCTACCATCTTTTAAAAGATGGACAGTCCTACCATATTGAGGTCTTGGACCTCAATCCTGCCGCAAAAACCATTGCGCTGCGGGTCAACGGTCGTGACCAACACATGGCCATCAGCGATGAGACAGACTTGCTCGTCAAAGAACTTGGCTTCTCTACCGTAGAGATCAACCTAAGCAAGGACGTCAACGCTCCGATGCCAGGCCTAGTCCTGGATGTGCTGGTCGCCGAAGGCGACACCGTTGAAGCCGGCACGCCCCTCATCATACTCGAAGCGATGAAGATGGAGAACGTCCTCAAAGCTGAAGGCGACGGCCTCGTCACATCCATCCCCGTTGCCAAAGGCGACGCAGTGGAGAAGCGCCAACTATTGATTGAAATTGAATAGTAGGTTTCCCGGCCTTTAGGCCGGATTACAATTTCGGCCTTAGGGCCGAAAAACCCCAAGACGCATGCACAACCAATTCCCCCAGGTTTCCAAGGCCCAATGGCTCGCCAAGGTCGAAAAAGACCTAAAAGGCAAGCCATTAGAAAGCCTGGATTTTGAGGTAGCGGGCAAGGTCTTTTCTCCGTTGCATCACCAGGACGATCACGAGGTTCTCAACCCACCCCTCAACCGCCAACGCGGTTGGCAGATCGGTGTTGAGATCGTTGAAGAAGACATTGCCCAGGCCAACAAACTCGCCATCAAAGCCCTTGGCGGCGGAGCGGAAGCCTTGTGGTTCACCTTCAAACGGCCGCTTTCAAGCGAAGAAAAAATCCAGTTACTCGCAGGCATCTACCTTGATATGATCGAGTTCGTCATTGACGACGAAGGGACAAAGTCCGGCCTGTCAAACGTTGCCCAAGAGTTAGCTTTTGCAGCTGAAGCTCCGGGAAGGATACCGACCTTCTACCCTGCCCCACAGGAGGCTTATTTTGAATCCATCGCTTACTACCGGGCCGTCCGGTTGTGTTGGGCCAACGTTGCAGCTGCCTTCGGAGAGACGACTTCCTGTAAACTGGTAGCCTTCCTTCCTCCTGCAAAAGCGGACGACCCTAACCAGAATAAAATTAGCAGTCCAATTGCAGCAATGGCCGCCGTTTGCGGCGGCGCAGACACCCTGTACATCGCCCCTAGCGATCCCTCAGACAAAGGTCCATTTTCGGCCCGCATTGCCCGCAATATCCAGCACCTCCTCCGGGAGGAGAGCTATATGGACAGAGTCGCCGACCCCGCCGCCGGCAGTTATTATATCGAAAGCCTAACCGACCACTTCGCCCAAACCATCTGGGCTGAATTTCAAAGCCTGACCAGCCAAACCAAGAACCAATGAAAAAGATACTCATTGCCAACCGTGGCGAAATAGCCCTTCGCGTTATGCGAACTGCCCGCCGAATGGGCATCAAAACCGTTGCCGTCTACAGTGACGTTGACCGGCAGTCGCCGCACGTAAAGTATGCCGACGAAGCGGTATTGCTTGGCCCTGCGCCATCCAACCAGTCTTACCTGGTGATGGACAAGGTTATACAAGCAGCAAAAGACACCGGTGCCGATGGTATTCACCCCGGCTATGGCTTCCTGAGTGAGAACTCTGAATTTGCTCAGAAGGTGGAAGCTGCTGGCATCACTTTTATCGGTCCTAAACCCCACGCCATCGAGGTAATGGGCAATAAACTTGCGGCAAAAGAAGCCGTCTCTGCTTACGACATCCCGATGGTTCCGG
>JBLIGS010000041.1:0-14830 GCA_047637095.1 Neolewinella sp.
CTTGTCCTTATTCGTTGTCCTATTTGCTTTTGGTTGCAGTCCTAAAACGACGGTTGCAAAGACACAGAAGGCCCCACCCCGCCCGGAGCTTGTGGGGCCTCCCCCTGCACCTGCGTCCGCGCCCCCCAAAGCGATGGTGGATACGGAAAAATTTGCCCCTACGGCCAATGATACTTCTTTGCTCTGGCGCATCACCGCTCCCGGCGTTGTAGCCCCGAGCTACCTGTTTGGCACCATCCACATCATTCCTGCCGAGGACTACTTCATGCCCAGCACGGTCATCAAAGCCCTGAACGACAGCAAATCAGTCGTCTTCGAAATTGACCCAAAGGAGATGTCAAACCCGGCCACGCTGATGGGCCTAATGACCAAGATAAACATGCGCAACGACACCAGTTTGTCGGACCTACTAACGGCGGAGCAATACACAGAAGTCGAAGAGTACTTCACCGCTGCTGGCCTACCTTTCTTCTTATTCAAACGCATGAAACCCATGTTCCTATCTGCCATGGTTGGCCAGGATATGGACGCAATGGGTGGCCTTAGCGGCGGGGAAGAACCTGCCTCTGGAGGCATGAAAAGTTACGAACTAGAGCTGAGTAAAATCGCCGAAGCTGGCAACAAAGACGTCAGCGGATTGGAAAGCATTGAATTTCAACTCAGCATTTTCGACTCCATCCCCTACAGGGCTCAGGCCGTCATGTTGTACGACGCCATCACCGCCGATGGTGATGAAGACAGCCCTGCCGCCAGCCAACTCGACGCGCTGGTAAATCTCTACAAACGCCAAGCCGTTGCCGAGCTGGCACAAACCATTATGGACGAGTCCGCCGGCATATCAAACTTCGAAGACTTACTGCTAACGAAGCGGAACGCCAACTGGGTTCCCGTCATCAAATCCGCAACAATGAAAGGCGATACGGGTAGTAGCTTTTACGCTGTAGGTGCTGGCCATCTAGGGGGGAAGAATGGGGTAATTGCGCTTTTGCGGGCTGAAGGACTGGTGGTGGAGCCGGTTTATTAGTAGTAAGGCGGTAGTAATGAGGCGGGTTGCGGGTTGCGTGGTTGTGGGTTGCATGGTTGCGTGGTTGCATTCTAACAGATCCTTCCGTATCCAGTGCACCCGAATTTATTGGCCACGCACTATAATTGTTCCTTTTAGACAAAACACATAATGCCAAGATACGCCATTTCAGACATCCATGGTTGTCCTAAAACCTTTAGAAAACTGCTTAAAGAGATTACGTTCAGTAAGCAGGATGAACTCTTTTTGCTTGGCGACTACATCGACAAAGGCCCCGATGGAATTGGGGTTATCAACCATATTCTTGAGCTAGAAGAACAAGGCTATAATATCACCTGCCTGGCGGGGAACCATGAACGAATGTTCACCAATGAGGTCATGCGAGGTGAACATACAGGTGTTGTTCCACAACGCTACCATGTAGATGTTACCCGGTGGATATTGGGCCTTCCTTACTACCATGAAACCCCAGGTTACATCTTAGTGCATGCTGGTCTTAATTTCAAAGAGTCCGCTCCGTTGGATGCTAAATATGACATGCTTTGGATTCGAAATTGGTACGGTGAGGTAGACAAAGACTGGCTTGGTGACCGGATAATTGTCCATGGGCACACGCCGGAACGTCTAGACTCCGTGAAAGAAGGCATCCGGTTAATGGCTGACAAGCAACGGGTGTGCATTGATTCTGGTTGTGCACTATCCTATCATGGCATGGGGTATTTGACTGCGCTTAACCTAGATTCTCAGGAAGGCCACTTCGTAAAAATATGTGAGCATTAAGCTGATCAATTACACACCCACCAACCTCCACCTCCACCTTTTGCATCTCCCATCTATGCGCATATACCTCCCACTATTGTTTCTCCTCTTGGGCCTCTTTTCCTGCGGGTTCGGAGAACCGAGCCTCGTCGCTTCTGAACATGCCCGCCAAATCATGCCCTGGCAGGAAAATCCTGCTTATTGGAGTTGGGGTGGGACAGCGCCCGTTCTCCTATTAGGGGCAGGTTTACCAACAAACCTTTTCCAAAGTGAGAAGTGGGAAAACATCCTGGAGATAATGAAGTCTGCCGGTTGTAACTACCACTACCTGGAGGTTAAGCTAGACAAGTTGGTGGCGATGCCAGATTCTACCCAGCAGGCCTACGAGGAAGACTTATGGCGATTTATGGTGGAGGCTGGTAACCGGGAGTAGGCTGGACCTTTTCAGCTTAAAGACTGAAGAACCTAACGATACGCCAAGAAACCAGACATTGAACTTACTTTTATACCATGGATTTTTTCTTCCGCATTCCAGGCTGGCTATTATCCCTACTAATCAGCCTTGGCTTCCTACCTATTACCACCTTCCTTGTACTAGATGTGACGCACCGGTACCCTTCTATAAAACCACCATTATTAACTTACTTGGATAATAATGGCGACAATATACTGCTACTGTTCTATGGCTCTACAGTAATTTTAGTCTTATGGCTTTCTTCCATCATCATACACTATTGCCAAAATGAGTCAAAGAATTGGCTTCTAGCCATACCAGCTGTTTTCTGCCTCTTATTTCTGGGATTAATGTTCCCATTGGTTTTAGCTGAAATTTTCAGAAACAGTCTTATCCTAGATTCCATTATTACTCCTCTAAAAAGGATAATTGAAGGTCTCGGAGCAGTGGAATTTTTCCTAAGTGGGTTAGGGGTTATACTATTGACAGGATTGGCTGGGACTTACGCTGCAACACGACTTACTTATAAGTCAAAGAAAGATTGGCTTCTCACTCCACTCCAAGTTCTTACGTTCCCAATTGGCGTGATCTTTCTGCAGCCTCGTCTACGTAAGTTGATTGAGCGAAAAGAGATGGATGCTCCTGAAGATCACTTCCTAGACCAGGCTTAGAAACCAAGAATACACTTATACACCTAACGAATATGAAAGCCTTATTACGTTTACCTGCTTCGTTAGTTGCTGCGCTAATCACGGTTTTCCTAGCACCGACCATTCTGATTGTTTCCCTAAAACCATTCTATATTCACGACTCTAGTCAGAACTTCTGGGACAGCCTTATAAGCCTTCCTTACGTAGAGTTAATTAACACAGTAGGAGTGTTTCTTCTGTTTATTTGGATCATCGCTATAACTGCCTACTATTGCAAATCCTTAAATAAAAGCTGGATAATAATTACACCGGCCCTTTCTAGTTTCTTCTTCACTATTGTAATTACACCAATCCTTTTACACGATATGTACTATGTTAGCGGAGTAGTGTCCCCTTTGGCTAAGGAGGCCATAACGGCTATAAGATGGGTTTCCCCTTTAATCCTTCTGATCACGGCAATAGTCTCCTTATTAATCACAAACCTCATTGTTGTTTTTGTAGCGGTAAGGCTTACAGTGAAGGACAGTAAAGAATGGCTACTTGTCCCTTTCCTAATCCTTGCCTTCCCCATCGGCATCTTCATCGTCCACTCCCGGATCAGGGCAAAGCTTACACAACAACCTGAACATAGGTTGGAAGACCATTTGGTGGCCTAAATCCTTGCTTTTTTTCAACCTACTTTGCACCTGCGGCCGCGGTAGATTATTCAAGCAGCCTGTAAGTCAGCTACCGCATTTGATAATCAAACAGTTACGACCTCCTAAATACTAATGCCTAGTTTCCTCTACTAGCAACCGTAAGACAACACCAAATGTGAATCGCCTACCGTATGATTTGCTTATCTTCGCGGCTTACCCCAAAATTAAAAACAACCATGGCTAAGAAATCATTCCGCGCCGGTGTACTTCACGGTGACGAAGTATCCGAACTGTTCCGCTACGCGAACGAAAACAAATTCGCCATCCCAGCCGTCAACGTGACGAGCTCCAGCACCGTTAACGCCGTTCTCGAAACGGCCAAGGCGCTCAACAGCCCAGTCATCGTACAGTTCTCCAACGGTGGTGCCCAGTTTTTTGCTGGTAAAGGCCTCGGCAACGAAAACGAGAAAGGCGCCATTCAGGGCGGTCTCTCCGGTGCTATGCACGTTCACACCATGGCAGAAGCTTACGGTGTTCCCGTAATCCTGCACACCGACCACTGTGCCAAGAAACTCCTTCCTTGGATCGACGGTTTGCTCGACGCCGGCGAGAAATTCTACGCAAAGCGTGGTTTCCCACTCTACTCCAGCCACATGCTCGACCTCAGCGAAGAACCGCTGGAAGAAAACCTAGAAGTCTGCGCCAAGTACTTTGAGCGTATGGCCAAAATCGGTATGACCATCGAGATCGAACTCGGTGTTACCGGCGGCGAAGAAGACGGCGTTGACAACACAGGCGTTGACTCTTCCAAGCTCTACACGCAGCCAGAAGAAGTCTTCGAAAGCTACCAGGCGCTGAACAAAATCAGCCCACGCTTCACCATCGCCGCTGCCTTCGGCAACGTTCACGGTGTATACAAGCCAGGCAACGTTGAACTGACGCCAAAGATCCTGAAGAACAGTCAGGAATTCCTGAAGGAGAAGCTCTCCATCGACACCGACAACCCGATCAACTTCGTATTCCACGGCGGCTCCGGCTCCAGCCAGGCGGAAATTCGTGAGGCGATCGATTACGGTGCCATCAAGATGAACATCGACACTGATCTTCAGTGGGCTTACTGGGACGGCGTTCGCGCGTTCGAAGCAGAGAAGAAGGACTACCTCCAGGCCCAAATCGGTAACCCAGACGGTGACGACAAGCCAAACAAGAAGAACTACGACCCACGCAACTGGGTACGGAAAGCAGAGCAGTCTTTCAGCGCCCGCTTGAAGCAGGCCTTTGAGGACTTGAACTGTATTGATGTTCTTGGATAGATTTTAGAGATCAGAATTCAGAGATTAGAATTCAGATATTAGACAGAAGCGCCCGTCTCACAGTTTGTGGGACGGGCGCTTTGTTTAGGCATTAGTAGGAAGGCATTAGTAGGAAGGCATTAGTAGGAAGGCATTAGGCATTAGTAGGAAGGCATTAGGCATTAGTAGGAAGGCATTAGGCATTAGAGAAATGCGGTAGGCTGAAGCGCCGCCTTACTAACGCCTAATGCCTATTTACTAATGCCTAAACCGCCTATTTACTAATGCCTAAACCGCCTATTTACTAATGCCTAAACCACCGGCCCTGCCGCCAGAACTCCTTCCGTCGCCTTTTCCGCGTAGGACTTAAAGTTCTCGTTGAACAAGAGGGCCAATTTCTTGGCTGCTTGGTCGTACTCTTCTTCGTTGCGCCAGGTGTCGCGTGGGTTGAGGATGGCGTTCGGTACGTCCGGGCACTTCTGTGGGACGGCCATGCGGAAATAACGGTCTTTGCGGTATTCTACCTTGTTGAGTTCGCCGGTGAGGGCGGCTTTGATCATGGCGCGGGTGTAGACCAGTTCCATGCGGGAACCGACGCCGTAGCCGCCGCCAGTCCAGCCAGTGTTGATGAGCCAAACGTTGATTGGCTCTCCTGCATCGGCAGCTTCCTCCAATTTACGCCCCAGCATTTCTGCGTACTTCGTTGGGTGTAGCGGGATGAAGGGTGCTCCGAAACAGGCAGAGAATGTTGCTTGTGGCTCGGTGATTCCGGCTTCAGTTCCGGCGATTTTTGCCGTGTAGCCACTGACGAAGTGGTACATCGCTTGCTCGGGGGTGAGTCGGCTGACTGGAGGAAGGACGCCGAAGGCGTCGCAGGTTAGGAAGAAGATGTTCTTCGGCAAATCCCCCCGGGAATTGTACATGATGTTATCGATGTGGTGGATCGGGTAACTCACGCGGGTATTCTGGGTGATGCTACTGTCTTCGTAATCGGGTGTGTGCCCGTCTTCCTGTAGACCGATATTCTCCAGCATTGCGCCGTAGCGGATAGCTTTGTAAATCTGTGGTTCTTTGGTTTCGGAGAGGTCGATCACTTTTGCGTAGCAGCCTCCTTCGAGGTTGAAGACGTTGGCTTGGCTCCAGCCGTGCTCGTCGTCGCCGATGAGGCGGCGGTCCGGGTCGTTACTGAGGGTCGTTTTGCCAGTGCCCGAAAGGCCGAAGAACAAGGCGGTGTCACCTTTGGTACCTACGTTGGCGGAACAGTGCATAGACAGCACTTCGCGCTCGGTTGGCAGGACAAAGTTCAGGACAGAGAAGATGCCTTTTTTGATCTCTCCTGTGTAAGCGGTGCCACCAATGATGATGGTCTGCTTACTGAAGTTGATGACGCTGAAGTTCTCCTGGCGTGTACCGTGTTTGGCAGGGTCGGCGAGGCAGCCGGGGAAGGCGTAGATTTTCCACTCGTCCGTTTTCAGGTTCTTGATGTTGCCGCCGTCGGGGCGCAGGAACATGTTATAGGCGAAGAGGTTTTGCCAAGGCTGCTCGGTGTAGACCTTGATGTTGATCCGGTATTTGTGGCTGGAACAAGCGTAGGCATCGCGGGCGTAGACGGTGTCTAGGCCTTCGGCGTACTTGATCATCTTGGTTTCAAGATCGTCGTAGGCCGCGGTGGTAAAAGGGATATTGATATCACCCCAATCGACAGCGTCGCGGGTAATATCATCTTCTACAACGTAGCGATCCTTGGGACTACGACCGGTGAATTCACCGGTATTGACGATCAATGCTCCAGTATCGGAGAGTTTACCTTGTCCCGATTTAACGGAGGCCTCGACGAGGGCCGACACGGATAGGTTGTTCTGTAGATTTGAATGTTGCATGATTATAACTTGGTTTTGATGCGACTAAAACGGCTTCCTGATTGGTTGTGGTGGTGGAAGCAATAATAAAATTAATAGATCTCAGCACCTTACTCCTTGACATCAAATGCCTAATACCTGACATCTTGTAACGGCCGCGGACGCAGGTGCAGAGAGAAGGTTATTTAGCAGGGCAGCTAAAAGGTTACGCAAATTTCGCCTTTGTTGTTGAGAAATCCATAAAATGCCCCGACAGAAACACCTCAACGTTGCCAAAACACAGGGTACTTCTTTGAAAGAAGAAAGCTTGAGATCCCGCCATTAGCAGAGAAATCAAGCTTTCCTTTCTGTGTAAACTAAGCAGCGAGAGGGTTGAAAAAATAAATCAGGATTAAGGTTCCTACTAAGGACTCCAGCCTAATTGCTAATGCCTAACGCTTACTACCCTACTTCCCCTTAAAGTCAGCCTTCCGCTTCTCTACAAAAGCCGATGCTCCTTCCATGAAGTCCTCTGTTCCCGAAGCGCGGCCAAAGGCCGCCGCCTCCGCAACAAAGTCGCTCTGGGCATAGTAGGCGTTGATGGCCTTGATGGATTCTTCGATGGCGACGGGGCCTTTGGCCCCCATGGTCTCCAGCAGTTCTACCGCCTTAGCAGCAGCCTCTTCGGCTGGCAAGACATAGTTGACGAGCCCGAGGCGGTAGGCCTCGGCTGCGTCAATCATGTTACCCGTCAGGGTAAGCTCCATAGCTTTGCCCTTGCCAATGATCTGGTTCAGACGTTGGGTACCTCCGTAGCCGGGAATGATGCCGAGGTTAACCTCGGGCTGGCCAAAACGTGCACCTTCGGTAGCAATCCGCATGTGGCAAGCCATCGCCAACTCACACCCTCCGCCTAAGGCGAAGCCGTTCACCAAAGCAACAACCGGAGAGTGGAAGTTTTCAATGAGGAAGAAAATGTCCTGGCCGTGTTTGGCCATAGCTGCACCGCTGCCTTCGGCAGCAACGCCAATGAACTCCTTGATGTCTGCGCCGGCCACAAAGGCCCGGTCGCCGGAGCCCGTAATCAACACTCCTTTGAGGTCACGACGGTGAGCATAGTCGGTGCCAAACAAAGCCTCGAGTTCTCCCATTGTTACCTGGTTCAATGCATTCAATGCCTTCGGCCGGTTGATGGTGATGTGGAGGATGCCGTTTTTTTCTTCGACGAGGAGGTTGGTGTAGCTAGACATGATGACTTGGTTTTGGTTAAAGCACAGGTAAAGATAATACGTTGTGCTGTTTGAAGCCTAGCTTGAAGAAGGAAAATCAGTCGACCAACAATCAGCGCCTGGAGGTGCTAAGCCTATAAGAGTTTGACATTACAAATCAACGCAAGTAGCTACCTACCCAGAGGTCACTACCATTTCGGACAATCCACTCTTTCTGTTCCAATGTCAAATAAGCAAGTCCAACACTGTCAGGGCCATTTCCAATAGAACAAAATTCACCGTCCAGATTTAAGCCAGAAACAACTCTCCCCATTTTTTTCAAAAAGTCAAGGTAGAACCCCATGCCATCCTTAGTTACCACAACTATTTTATTTTCTCCTGCAAGATCAAAAACCAGGGTAAGCGTTTGACTATCCTCACTCACACTTTCCTGTATGTTGGTAGGATTAAAAGCTCCCTTACTAAGTCTTGCCAGCTGCTGAATGATGTTACTGTACTTAAGTGGCTTTATAAATGGCGGTGTATCAAAAGTAAGGATGGCGATCTAGATTTAGTTGCCAGAGTAAATATCCAACCGCGAGGTTATGCCACTCCTCAGATTTAGAGAACGATAATGCTTTGCGAACGAGTCGACTACAGCGAGCTCTAATCGTAGCATTCCTGGAAAGTAAGTACTCGGACAGAATTAATGCAACATTTTGATCTGGTAGATTTCGAGTCTGGACGAGGCGAAAAACGCAGGCAACACCGTAGTGCTGGCGAGGCTTTTCAACGAAGTTCAGGCTCAAAAGATGCCGAGCAGGATGGTGCGATTAATTTTGTCCGAGTACTTATGCTTATTGTTAAGAACGAATTGGCGACCACAATCTTTGCAACGGTGATTTTGGTGTGAATAACCAAATGTACAGATCAAGCTACTTTGACTACATTCTCTATCATATTCCATGCTCCGCTGTACTTGTAACACCGCAGGTTAGCAATGGCCTGTGCTCCTTTGATCGACCATTTTTGCCCTGACAATTTCATTCGCTGTTGAATAACAGATCGGTGGGCAGCTTCTACTGGCCCAGATCCAATAAGTAGTCCCGCATCGCGGTAAGTCTTATACTGTATAAATGCATATACACACTTGAGAAAACATTGGAGGAGTAATAGTGCGCCATTTTCACTTGTACAACTGCATATGTACAAGTAAAAGGAAATACCGGAGGAGTAACAGTCACCACTTCCACTTGTACAACTGCATATGTACAAGTAGAAGAAAAAGCTGGAGGAGTAACAGTCACCACTTCCACTTGTACAACTGCATATGTACAAGTAAAATAAATTGCTGGAGGAGTAAAACAACATTTCATCGAGATGTATAAATGTGTTCGTACACGCCGAGATCCCGCTGGAGGAGCAAATCATAGTCCCTCCATTCTGATCATCCTCTAATCCTTCCCATCCTAACCTCCTCGTACTCTCCTACCTATCGCCTCAATACTATCGCCTCAATACTATCGCCTCCTTCCTACTTCTCCGGCAAAAATATCTCACTAATCATACACCTCGCGCTCCCGCCCCCGTAGGTCTCAATGACCTCCAGCGGAGCATGGATGACTTTCCCCCCTAGCGCTGTAACCTGGTCTTGATTCAGGGCTTTAAAAGCCCTTTCGGACATCACCCAACTAGTACCCTCTGGCGTGCTTACCTCCAGGCCATTGCCCGCATAGTTATTCATCTGCTTAAGGCTGATTTCAACGATTCGTTTGCCAGTCCTAGTCAAGCTGTCGATCAGTAAGGCTTTCTCCTTTGGCTCACGAACACTGTCGAGACAGGCGATGGCTGAATCCGTACCTACGGCCAACATTACGTTGGTGTGGTAGATGGTTTTATCGTCCTGATCTGTTGCAGAGAAGGTTACCGGTGTAAAATCCATGGCCTCGCACCAGTCATGGATCGCCACCTTCGTCGCCCTTTCGGAATAACAGGCGTAGGCGATTCTGTTTTGCCGGTCAAGGACTAGGCTACCAGTTCCTTCCAGTATCCGGCCTTCGTTCTCCCATTGTTCTAGGGCGAGGGTACGTTTGATGGTGTGGTCCTTGTCGAGGGTTTCTAGTATGTCGGCCCGGCGCTCAATACGCCGCTCCGGCCAATACATAGGATAAGTAACGTACAGTCCGTCTTCGTGGGTAGAAAACCAGTTATTGGGAAAGACGGAATCCGGAGTGCGGATGCCTTCCTGGTCTTCTATAACCGTAATTCGTAGTCCTGCAGATCGAAGAACGTTGACGTAGTTGTCAAATTCAGCCTTTGCCGCATCAGCGATTTTACGCTGCTTATTCTCCGGAGCTACGGCTTGAAAATGATTGTCCTCATGCGTCCTACTGCCTACTGCAAAATTTGCTGGCCGGACCATGAGTAAGTGGTGAGTAGTTTGTTTTGACATAATCGTGCTTGGTTAAGGCAATAGGAGAATCGAAAAACTGGACAGCTCGAAGAACTATGTCTCACAAGCTTGAGCGTCAGCTCAGGTAAGGTCGCGATTCCCTGTGTTAAAGCGGCGGCAAATGTAGGCTATTCAGCCAATAGATTCACCGGTTTTTATCGCCTTGCATTTAAACCCTTCTTTGCACCTGCACTTCGGCTTCGCTCAGCATAAACGCCAACTTCGTTGGCCGCGGTTAAAAAAGTCACGTAGTCAGCTACTGCACGTCACAAAAAAATTAAGACGGACTGGATTGTGAGGATGTAATAGGATGGGGTGGCTAACTCCCTTCCCCTAAAACTATGTCGGCCTGGCAAATCAATAACGGGCACTGGAGTGCCCTAACCGAACGCAGCGATCAAACAACTCCTCCTTCCAGCGTGCAGTCCAACAACCAAAAGGCCAACTGACCAATTAATTCCTACCTTCCACCCAGAGAAACCTCCCACACATGCGCCCCATCCTTACCACGCTAATCCTCTGCCTCCTGTTCGCCTCTTGCCAACAGGAACCAGCCGTTGATTATGTATCTGAAAAATCAGCTTCCTTCCAAACCGCTGCCATCGCCGGTCCCCATCCATTAGCGACTGAGGTTGGCCTCGAAGTCCTCAAAAACGGTGGCAACGCCATCGATGCCGCCGTCGCCGTCCAATTCGCCATGGCCGTAGTCTATCCCCGTGCCGGCAACCTCGGCGGCGGTGGATTCCTCGTCTACCGCGCCGCCAACGGCGACGCAAAAACCCTCGACTACCGCGAGCAAGCTCCTGCCGCCGCCAGTCGTAACATGTACCTCGACGCCGAAGAAAACGTCGTTCCAGGACTCAGCACCCGCGGCCACCTCGCCGTCGGCGTCCCCGGAACAGTAGCAGGCATCGCCGAAATGCACAAAGAACTGGGCTCTATGCCCTGGGACGAACTCGTTAGCTACGCCATCGACTACGCAAGTAATGGCTACCGTTTGAGCCAGTCAGAAGTCGGCCGCCTAAAACGCTACCACGCCGACTTTGTCGAATTCAACGAAACAACACCGTTTTCCGACTCCTCCATGGTCGTGGGGACATTGGTCAGGCAACCAGATTTGGCTGCAACACTGTCCCGCATCCGCGACAACGGCGCCACCGGATTCTACACCGGTAAAACGGCTGACCTCATCGTCGCAGAAATGAAATCAGGCAACGGTCTCATCACCCTCGACGACCTGAAAGCCTACAGCCCAACTTGGCGTACACCCATTACCAAAGAATACAAAGACTACAAGATCATCTCCATGCCACCTAGCAGCAGCGGTGGCGTCGCCCTGGCCCAGATGTTAGAGATGCTGGAGCCCTACCCGCTTGCGGAATATGGATTTCAGTCCACCAAGGCCGTCCACCTCACGGCCGAAGCAATGCGCCGGGCCTACGCCGACCGCGCTGAGTACCTCGGCGATACCGACTTCTATCCCATCCCACTCGACTCCCTGCTCAACGACGAATACCTCGCTGATCGGATGACCGACTTCAACGCCGACTCCGCAGGAACCTCCACCTCCATCGGCGCTGGCCTCGAAGAAATCCGCGAAAGCTACGAAACCACCCACATTAGCATCATTGACAACGAAGGCAACGCCGTCTCCATCACCACCACCCTCAATGGCAACTTCGGCAGCAAAGTGATGGTCGACAATGGCGGGTTCTTCCTCAACAATGAGATGGACGACTTCAGCGCCAAACCCGGCGTCCCCAACATGTTCGGCCTCGTTGGCAAGGAGGCAAACTCCATCATGCCAGGCAAACGAATGCTATCCAGCATGACGCCAACAATCGTTGAAAAAAACGACAAACTGTTCATGGTTATGGGCGCGCCCGGCGGCTCCACCATCATCACAGCCGTACTCCAAACCTTCCTCAATGTTACAGAATATGGCATGCCGCTCGCCGAGGCAGTAAACGCGCCACGCTTCCACCACCAGTGGTTACCGGATGTAATTTTGCACGAAGCCGAT
The DNA here is from genome assembly GCA_047637095.1 of Neolewinella sp. GTDB lineage: Bacteria > Bacteroidota > Bacteroidia > Chitinophagales > Saprospiraceae > Neolewinella. The sequence goes on from JBLIGS010000041.1 coordinate 12,339, forward strand.
GCCCTAGGCAATGGTGTGAAAGAAGAGTTGGCCACTATGGGACACAACTTCCGAGAAGTGAAATACATGGCCGTTATCAAGGCCCTCCAGATTATGGAAGACGGTACGATTTCGGCGGCGGCGGATGCGAGGAATGCTGACGACGACGTCTCTGGATACTGAGTTAATCTTTTGGCTCTTTGGCCTTTGAGGCTACCGCATTGGGCAGGAAGAATAGGCGATAAAGCAATCAGGTTCTTCCCTTTAGGCAGCCAAAAACCAACATCTCGACTACAAAATGCGGTAGCCCAAAAGACCAACTCACCAAACTACTAAACATCCTCCCTCCGCTCAATAACGTCCCACGTATGGTCCGCAAGGAGCTTAATCGTGGCGATGAATTTAAAGGGAATTCGCTCGCCCCACTCCGCAGGTGAGACCATGCTCATGAAGTTTTCCCCACCGTCTCGAACGTAGAGGTGATAGACCCGACCAATGATCGGATCGATGCCCATTTCGGCTTCATAAATCCGTTCGGAGATCGTCATCCTGTTCTGAATTTCGTTGGCCTGGCGGGCCAGCAATTCAATCTGCGCCTTGATCTGATCAAGCTGCATATCGGTCTGCTCGTACATTGCAGACATGGCTAGGCCCTTAACTTTACCCTTATCCATCGGCGTGATCGCAGCTCCACCACGCTCGTGAGCGTAGGGCAACAAATGCGGATTTTCCGCAATCTTTTCGCCATCAATGGGGTTGATGATCTGTTCTTCGAGGGTAGGTTCTTTATCCTTATCGGCCATATGCTTCCTACAACGATCTTTCTCCCGAATGGTTTTTGGGCGAGGCCGCAGGATGCAAAGAAAGTTAAATTAGTAGTGATTTTCACCCTTATCAAAGACCCTCCGAACCATGAACTGGGACGATATCCTTAAGGAAACAGAAATGCGCACCTCCCGCTCCAGCGGCGCGGGTGGCCAGCATGTAAACAAGACCGAAAGTCGCGTCGAAATCCTCCTGGATGTCAGGTCTTCTACCGCGCTCTCCGAGCGCGAAAAGAAAAACATTGCCCACCACCTCGCCCCCAGGCTCGACGCCCAGGGCCGCCTCTCCATCGTCGACCAATCCGGCCGCAGCCAACACACCAACCGCAAGCGGGCAGAAACCCGCCTCCAAAAACTACTGGAGAACGGCATCCGGCCGATACCAAAGAAGCATAAGGGCAAAGCCTTTGTGGCCAATAAGAGGAAGCGGTTGGACTGGAAGAAGAAGAGAGGGGAGGTTAAGGAAGGAAGGAAAAAGCCGAGGTTTTAGGGCTTAGAAATTAGAGGTTAGGGCGTACTGAATACTGATCACAAGTCGGCCGATTACGATGCGTAGCCGAAAGGCTTGGTGGTCTGGTTGGTGGATCAGTATTCTGGCTTAGCGCTACGTTCTTTAGTCTTTAGGCTGAAATGTTCCAGCCTAAAGGCTGGAGAACCTCATGTATAGCCAATGGTTTAAGATTTGACAAAAGGCAAGCGCACTACTAAATTCTATACGAGACTATCCGATTTACATTTATGTGCTAAAGCCTAATCCTTACTTTTGCTTCCAAGCGCTCCCCTTTTACCAATTCAGCCTAAAGGCTACAGAACCTAGGGCTTCGCCATCTAACCTCTAATGTCTAAAATATAATGTCTAAAATCTACTGCATAACCGGCAACATCGGCTCCGGAAAAACCACAGTCTGCAAGGAATTTGAACGGCTGGGCATTCCTGTGTACTACACCGACACGGCCGCGAAGGAGTTAATGGTTTCTGACCCGGAGTTAGTGGCGGGCCTAAAAGTAGCCTTTGGAGCAGAGACCTATTTCCCCGACGGCAGCCTTAACCGGAAGTGGTTGGCGGAAAAAGCCTTTGGAGATGGTGACAGCCTCAAACGGTTAAACGGCCTCGTTCACCCGGCCGTACACCGCGATGCAGATGCCTGGCTAGCGAAGCAGACTTCGCCTTACTGCCTTTATGAAACGGCGCTGGTCTTCGAAATCGACGCCGTTGACCGCTTCGAAGGAATCATCGTCGTAGCAGCCGACGAAGCCATCCGCCGTGAGCGGGTGATTCAGCGAGACGGAACAACAGTGGAGGCTTTCGCCGCGAGAGCGGCGAAGCAATGGCCGGATGACAAGAAGGAGGCAGGAGCCGATTTTTTGATCAAGAATGACGGAAAGACGCTGTTGTTTCCGCAGGTACTCAAACTACACAGCAAGCTCTGTGACCGCTCATCAGATGCATCTTTCAACCTGGCGTAGCCGGATGAAAGTTCATCGGATGTGTCGGTCACAGAGCCGGATCAAAATTCATCGGATCTGTCGGTCACAGAGCCGGATCAAAGTTCATCGGATCTGTCGGTCACAGAGCCGGATCAAAGTTCATCGGATCTGTCGGTCACAGAGCCGGATCAAAATTCATCGGATCTGTCGGTCACAGAGCCGGATCAAAGTTCATCGGATCTGTCGGTCACAGAGCCGGAT
>JBLIGS010000042.1:0-14029 GCA_047637095.1 Neolewinella sp.
CGGTAGTCATCGGGAGAATAACGCTGCCACTAACAAAACGTTTGAAGAGGTATCGGCTTTTTTAGCAAAAGTTTGCTGCGGGTTGCGTGGTTGCGGGTTGCGGGTTGCGTGGTTGCGGGTTGTGTGGTTGCGGGTTGCGTGGTTGCGGGTTGCGTGGTTGCGGGTTGCGTGGTTGCGGGTTGTGTGGTTGCGGGTTGCGTGGTTGCGGGTTGTGTGGTTGCGGGTTGCGTGGTTGCGGGTTGCGGTCGTCGGAGGCGTCAAAAGCAGGATAGACCATCGTCAATACCAAAAGCAACGATGCGTGTTAGGATTGGGGCTTGTCCCCTACTCCAATGGAATGTGGTTGCGGATTACGCGGCCACGTGACTGGTACCTGGGCGCGGACGCGGGTGCGGGGTAGAGTTGAAGGAGCAAGGAAGGCTACGTCTGATTTATCGGACTTTCGTTTTTTCAGTTATTTCCTCTCGCCAGATCTCTTTTGTGGCGAATGGCAAGTCAAATCAATCCGCTACGACGGCCCATCTCAACTACACTAGGCGCATAGCCGCCGGACGGAAGGTTCATCACCGCTCTTCCAACTTCCCTTTGCACCTGCGTCCGCGGCAGCACCCCCCAACTTCGCAACGTCGTAACCTGCAACCCGCAACATTTTCCTTAGCTTATCAGTCAATCAACGTACGATCATGAACACTAAAGTCTGAGCCTGGGCCATCACCGTCTCACTTGGCGGCTTCCTCTTCGGTTTCGATACCGCCGTCATCAGCGGCGCCAACGAACTCCTCGAAGCCGAGTGGGGACTCAGCAAAACGGCCATTGGCCAGGTGGTTGCTTCGGCCCTCTACGGCACTATTGCTGGCGCCTTATTGGGTAGCATTCCTGCCGACAAGCTTGGTCGGCCAACTCCTCTTCGTCTACTTCGTCATGCCGGAGACCAAGGGCGTAGACCTTGAGACGCTGCAACAGCAGCTGGAGGGTAGAGGTTAGATGTTAGGATTTAGGGCTCCGCACGAGGCAGGCTTAGGCAGTCTCGTAGTTCGGTAAGCCGATAGGCTCCGCGCGAGGGAGGAAGAATAGGCTAGCGCACGGCGAAGGCACTCCTGTGCCAGTTCATCTACAAGGCGCAGCCGTCCACAAGCTGGCCGAAGGCCGCGTCTAAAAGCGACCGCAGGAAGCGTCTAAAAAAAAAGTCTTAGACTTTTTTTCTCCCCTCCCCACCAAAAATTTGTTTCTTCGCATCTACTCAACTACATTTGTAGAACAAAATACACAATCGTAGTTATGGCCCTTTCCAAAAGCGAAGAACAGTTGATGAAATACCTCTGGCAAACAGATGGTTATTTCATGAAAGACTTACTGGCAGCTCTACCGGAGCCGAAGCCAGCTAAAACGACCGTTGCTACCCTGCTCAAGCGGATGATTGACAAGAAGATGGTTCGGTACGAGACCTTTGGTAACAGCCGAAAATATTTCCCCACGGTCAGCAAGAAAGCTTACTTCGGTAACCACCTACGTGGGATGATCGACAACTTTTTTGATGCCTCACCTACGGCTTTTGCTTCGCTCTTCGCCGAAGAGACGGACATGACCAGAGAGCAACTGGAGGAACTACAGCGGATGATTGACGATAAGTTAAAGAAGTAACCTGATGCTAACAATTATCTATTTACTCAAAGTCGCAGCTATCCAGCTGATTGCTTACCTGGGCTACCTAGCCTTGCTGGACAAAGCCCCGCTTGGCCACCTGAAAAGAGGGTATCTACTGTTCAGCCTCGGCCTCTCTTTCATCATTCCGTTATGCGTCGTTTGGCGGGTGGATATGATGATGGGATCGGAGAGAGTACTGCTTCATCCGGAGACAACCACCTCGGAAGTTACAGGAGAACTCATCGGTGGTTTTAGCTGGTTCATTCTGGCGTTGCTAGCCGTTTACATCCTTGGTCTGCTGGTTCAGTTTGGCAAACTGGGTAGATTTCTATTCATCATCCGGAGGCAGATAAAAGAGGCGGTATCGATGGAAAAATTAGCTGGTGCGACCTGGTTTGCCTTGCCTCATGCTGTACCAGTGCACACCTTTGGTCGGACGATCTTTTATCCTGAAACAACGGAGCTTTCCGAGGCCATCCGTTTGCATGAACTGGCGCATGCGCGCCAGCTGCACAGCCTTGACCGCGTGGCCATCGCCCTGTTGCGGGCGGTCTGGTGGTTCAACCCCATCCTATGGCTCTACGAACGGGCCATCATCCAGAATCATGAGTTTTTGGCGGACCGGGCGGCGCTTAGCGCCGGCGTCTCCATCCGCGAATACACCCAACAATTAATGCAGTCCCTGACCCCGGTAGGTAGGGCCCACCAGCTGAGTAGCGGACTGCCCTTTTCGTTCACTAAAAAACGTTTCACCATGTTATTATCCTCTAGTCCTGACAAAGGACATACGGCAGGCAAAGTCCTGCTATTGGGCCTCCTTTGGGCGGTCTTGATCCTTGGCTTTGGCCAAACAGTTTACGCCCAAATCCCGCCGCCGCCACCACCTCAACCGCCAGCAGCCCCCTCGGTGCAGCCACCGCCGCCGCCACCTCAACCGCCAGCACCGCCAGCACCGCCAACATACCCAGATGTTAAAAACCTTCCACCACCTCCGCCACCACCAATATCTCCAGAAATGGCGGCAATGTCGCCGAAGGAGCGGATTGCTCACCTGCTGAATCTCCACAAAGAGAAGGTTGCCCAGACCTTCACCCGGGAGCAGATAAAAGATTACCAGGATGCCTCCAAATACGGCGTCTGGGTCGATGGCCGTAGGATTGAGAACAAGTACCTTTCGACCTATTCTCCGGAGAGTTTTTTCCGTCACCACAAGTCGAAGTTGATGCGAAATGCTAGGCATTACGGCAAATACACCTACCACCTTTCGCTGACGACTAAGGCGGCGCATCACCGGCGGGGAGAAGAACTAAAGCGGCTCCTGAAGGAGATGTAGTCGATAGTCTTACAGACGGATTCGTCGGATGTAGGTTGTTCAGTATTTTACAACCCGCACGCTGATCGACACCTCGGAGGAACCCCTTGCCTATCTCTTTCGTCGATACGCGGGGATGCCTCCGAGGTACGATCAGCTTAAACACCCGGTTTAATTACCCGGCTTTCATAGAATAACATTCGCTCTTCAGAGGCATCGAACGCCGGCTGCGCGAGGCATCGAACGCCGGCTGCGCGAGGCGAGGTCAACAAACTGAACAGCCTACTTCCCGACAGTCCTAATCTCAAACCTCTTCCAGAAGAACCCGTCCTCATGATGGTCCTCTTCCTGCAGTCGATTGAATCCCAGCTTTACCAGCACCCGCTGACTACCGATATTCTCGTCAGCAGCGTTGGCAACGATTCTCTCCAGCCCAGCTTCACCGAAACCATAGTCCACCCATGCCCGTCCTGATTCCGTAGCGTATCCCCTACCCCAGTATTCATGGTGGAACCGAAACCCGAGATCTGTCTCTCCGTCAGGTTGTTCTCTTAGGCCACACCAGCCAAGCAGAGCATTGTCTTCTTTCCGCACAACAGCCCAACGGGCGTAGGCCCAGTCTTTAGACATTTCCAGGTACTTCCCCAGGAACATAGCCGCCTCATCCTCTCGGGTGTACACTTCGTCATCGGGTAAATACTTCATCACCTCCTCGTTGGCATTCAGGCGGAAGACTTCTACACTATCTTGAAGTTGAAATGGTCGTAATAATAATCGCTTCGTTTCCATAATTCATGTTATATAAAACGGCTGGCTCCTGAAAGGAGGCAACCATTTAAACTTACTTCAAAAAGGTCTTGATCGAGCCTGAAAGTTGCCTTCTAGGCAAGGAGTATTGATTACTGGGTTACAACCAGTTTGGTGGTAATGGCATGCTCTTCGTCCTCAGTCCGTACCTGATAAATACCGGAGGTAAGTTGTGGAAGCGGCAGTTGTATCAGAACACTACTGCTGCGGCTCCAAGTCTTAAGTATACGGCCACTTTGGTCGAGGAAGGAAACGGTTACCGTTTCATCCCATTCCCCTTTAAGCTCTAGGTTAAAGGAACCTTTTGCCGGATTAGGATAAACATCAGCACCCATTAAACCTGTCCCCGAAGCAGTAAGCTGAATCACATCAGAGTAAGCAAAGTTGCCGTCAAAATCATTCTGACGGAGGCGGTAATAATTAAGTCCCATAACCGGGTTATCGTCCCGGAAGCTATAGTGAGTGGCAGTATTCAGTCCAGTAACCCGGCCAATCGCCGTAAACAGCTCTACATCCGTGGAGCGTTCCACAGAGAAGAAGTCGTTGCTTTCTTCAGAGGCGGTGTTCCAATCGAGGTCAATGGTTTTACCGTTAAAACGGCCTGTAAAATCAGCTATTTCTACGGGAAGAACAGCTTCATTGACAATCACTGTACGGGATACCATTTGAGCATCGTTACCACAGCCATCGTTAACATTGTAGGAAATGGCATAGGTAATCACCATTAACGATAAGGTCTGTAGTTACCCCAGAAGGACAATCTACCCCTACAGTATTTGTCTCGATAATTTCGTCGGCAACTTCTGATAATACTGGATCCCCTGCACAATACACTGCCGGCTGATCACTACAAAAGGTATTCCCAAAAGCAGTTGCCGAAGTTGTTAAAACCAGCAGTAAGCTGATTGATAAGAAAGCAAATTTTGCTGAGTAGTAAGTATAGATTGACGCCATAGCTCGGATAAAGCTAAAGAAAAATACGCTTACTTGTTAGATAAAAAAGAGGTACAGATTTGCACCACACTATGCATTGAGCACTTCATACTCCCAAGTAATCTCTACCCCACCTGCCTTCAACATTAGGCTGACGGAGCACATTTTCTCCATGCTGAGGCGACAGGCGCGCTCTGCTTTCTTATCGTCGACATCACCGACGAGGGTGTAAGCGACGTGGATTCCGGTAAAGATGCGGGGCTCTTCGTCACGACGGGTTCCGGTGACGGAGATGCGGATGTCCTCAAGGTTCTGGCGCTGCTTTTTGAGCAGCAGTATGATGTCAATGGAAGAACAGGAGCCGACGGCAGAGAGCACAAGCTGCATGGGGCTCATTGCAGCATTCTGACCACCAATGGCAAGGCCACCGTCGGTTTCGACGGTTAGGCCGTCTGCGTTGGTGGCTTGGAGGTGGAAGGCATCGTCTAGGCGGTGGAGGTTGATAGTCATTGCGGGTTGCGGGTTGTGGGTTACGAGGTTGCGGCCGGCAAGGTAGGGGATATTAGAAGAGAAGAAAGAGATATCTAGGTAGATGCCCTTTTCCGACAGGGGCTGATTTGAAGGCCTTCCCTGCTTCTTAAACGTACAATGCACCTGCGGCCGCGGCCAGTTTTCAGAGATTAGACGTTAGGGTTCAGAAGTTGGCGATAGTACCTACTCTCTGATTTCTAACTACTAACATCTGAATACGGGCGCGGACGCAGGTGCAAAGAATGGTTTTTGAAAAGCAAGGAAAAAGCACTGCCCTATCCTTTGCCTTATTTCTTAAACTTAACCTCTCCGGTCAGTCCAGCAGCAACAATCTCTGGGCGTTCGAGCATGTCCATAAAGTCAAAGTACTGGGTGACGACGTTGCCTTGGGCTCCCTCGACATCATGGCCTGGGAAGCCTTTCACTTTTTTAACCTCACCGGGAAATTCAACGGTGTAAGCAACGACGGCTTCGCCGAACATCATTTTCACCATTTCCATACCTTCTTCTCCGAGGTCTTCGCCGCCAAGCGGGTTAACGAAGTCTGGGTTTGCCGTTGTTGTACGGACCAGCTTTGTTCCTTTCATGGTAAGTACCGTGGTAAAGAACTCGCTACCAGACAGGCCAGAGAATGGATTGCCGGCGTCTGAACCTTCTTTCTTATTGGCGTTTTCCATCAGCTTTTGCATTTCATTGACTTCGCTTACGTTGTTGAAAGGAAAGGTAGTCGTGACATAGCCCTCTCCTTCCTCAAAGTTCATGACGATGTGGCCCTCGATGCGGCCAAGCAATTCTTTTTCCGCGTCGGTCCACTGCGGATTCATCTCCAGCAGCTCGTCAATTGGGCGGAAGGTAGAGTCTACATTTTCGGAAAAGTCTGCTTGTCCTTGTTTCTTCAATTCTTCTTCCAGGCCCATTTTAATCAGTGGGTTGTCTAGAACGGAACCAAAGTCAATGGTGCTGGCATGGACGCCTGAACCATCGGCTTTAAGGGTTATTTTTTCTTCAATGGTGAGGCAGGAAGAAAGGATAAGAGAGCCGATGGCAACCAGCAGAAATAACATTATACGGCGCATAATTAGGATGTTTTATAAAAGAGATTGGTTTGTCCACCGAACGTCTATTAGTTAGAAAAGGATTGAAAATATAGGAATTTTCACCAAGTTTTTCGGCCAAGTCGCCAAAGAGAGGGACGAATGTGAGAATAATGCATAAATTATCGGCGACTTATCACACAACTATTAAAAAAGCTAGATCGTGGACATCACATTAACGGAATTCATTGGCGAATTCATTGGTACGGCTATGTTAATCCTGCTTGGCTGCGGGGTTAACGCCAACACAACACTAAAGTCGACTTACGGAAAGGACAGCGGCTGGATCGTTACCTCCTTAGGATGGGCAATGGCCGTCTTTGTGGGAGTGTTCATTTCTGCGGAAGCCTCCGGCGCACACCTCAACCCAGCGGTCACGCTGGCCTTGGCAGTTGGTAAGGGCTTTGCCTGGGCCAAAGTCCCCGGCTACCTCTTGGCGCAGCTATTGGGCGCCATCACCGGCGCCAGCCTAGTCTGGCTCCAATATCGCCCACATTATGCGGCGGAGCCAGACCCCGGTGCCATCCTCGGTACCTTCTCTACCGGCCCGGCCATTGATGACCGGCCATCCAACTTCATCTCTGAATTCCTGGGAACCTTCGCCTTTGTGCTGGCCGTCCTCTTCCTGACGGCCCCTAACTTCGGCACCCCGGACGGAAAACTCGGCTCACTCGATGCCCTACCCGTTGCCCTGGTGGTGCTGGCCATCGGCCTGTCCCTCGGCGGCACAACCGGCTACGCCATCAACCCCGCCCGTGACCTCGGGCCAAGAATTGCCCATTCCATCCTACCCATCCCCGGTAAAGGTGGAAGCAATTGGTCTTATTCTTGGATTCCAATCGTTGGCCCGCTAGCTGGCGGAGCGCTGGCCGCAGTAGTGCATGGGATGTTAGTGACAGGGTAATGACGTTGTCCCTGAGCGATCTTAAGATCGCTCAGGGAACGAGGCACGACGATAGGAACGGTCTCTTCCGCCGAGCGGTCAAAGCATCAACATCTGCAAAGGCTTTCCCCGGCTGGTGAGTCAGGTCGCTCCTCCCGCTTCGGCGGAAGGGCTAGCCTGCCAAACCCTGCTCCTTTTCACCTTTCCTTGCACACGTTCGGCTTCGCTGAGTGACCGCCTGCGTCCGCGCCCTGCTTCTTACTTAAGCCGTTAGTATTTAGCGTTCAGGCCATCATGGTATAGCCTTAACGCTAAATTCTAATTGCTAAATCTTACTAAACCTCAACCCTACTAGGGTTAAACGGTTACCAATGACTAAGAACTAATTTACCAAAGAACCAAACATGCTCCCCCATATAAAAAATCGCCGTTCCATCTTCCCTCAATTCTTTACCGACAAGCCCGTCGATAAGGAAATTATCAGTGCCCTTTTGGACGCAGCGAACCACGCCCCAAGCCACCGTAAAACCGAGCCCTGGCGCTTCCGGGTCTATACCGGAGCGGGCAAAGAACAGCTCAAACAAGAGGTTGGCGAGATCTACAATGTTCTACGTGCACCTGATGCTACGTGGTCAGAAAAACTAGCCACTAAATTCGGTACGAAGTTCGACCAGTCTCCCGTAGTACTGGCTATTTTCATCAACCGTGACCCAGAAGAATGCATTCCCGAATGGGAAGAAGTCATTGCTGTCGGCGCCGCCGTCACCAACATCTGGACCAGCCTCGAAGCCTACAACCTCGGTGGCTTCTGGTCAAGCCCATCTTTCCTCACCGATGACTACGGACAATGGCCTTCTATGGCCAAGAATGAGAAGTGCCTCGGCATCTTCTACATCGGCCATCATGAAGCACCAGAACTGCCCCGCCCACGCGGTGCTTGGGAAGAGAAGGTGACCTGGATTGATTAGAGTTAAGATGTTCAACATCAGACATTAGATGTCAGACTTAAGGAATTAAGCTTCACCTCTGACAATCAACAAATTACCACCATCCTATGCGTACTGCGCTCTTTAATGTTGACACGGCCCTACTGACCAACCGCTGCGTAGTCCGTCGCTTTCGAGAAAACGATGGCGCAGCTTTTCATGCCCTTTTGGAAAGGAACCGGGACTACCTCCAAGACCATTTTCCTATCCTAGTAGCAGAGGCAGGAGAGAGCGCTGACGCCTCAGAAATTTTCATTCGGGAGCGGATTGCTCACTGGTTATTACAGTATGATTTCGCCTTCGGCATTTGGCTGAATGACACGACGGAATTGATCGGCTATGTCCACCTTTTTGAGATAAACTGGTCGGTTCCCAGCGCAGAAATATGCTTCTTCATCGACAAAGAACAGGAAGAGCAAGGCCTCATGACCGAGGTCCTTGCCCGAATGGTTCGTTACGGCTTTAAACAGCTGGAAATGGAGAAGATTTACCTGAAGACACTAGCCGACAATTACTCCAGCCAACGGGTTGCCCGCAAGGTTGGTTTCAGCCGGGAAGGGGACTTAAGAAATGAGTTCCGGAAGCCTGGTGGGATGTTGGTGGACTTGGTCAGGTTTGGCTTTTCCCGAGAGACTTACGGCGAGTAGGTTAGCGGTTAGCTTTTAACAAGGAGCACTTAGCCAATAGCGGTCACCAAAATGCATAAGCCTCCAGTAATCATCGATTGCTGGAGGCTTTCTGCTATACACTTCTGACTAAATACAAGGCCTCTACCTCCGCATCACCGACACCGGCATCAGTTCATCAAAAGTCCCCGTCAAAGTAGGTGTTTGGATATTGCCCGTATAGCGGCGGACTTCTCGGTGGACGAAGCTGAACAGCTCCTGAATGGAGACCAAGCGGTCTCCGTTATCATCCGCCTCTCCCTTCATCCCACGGATGAGAAAATGGCTAAAAATGCCACTCCGCAGACCACCGTCTTCCAGGCTAATTTCTTCGCCCTTACTTGACAGTAGAAGCGCCGTAGATGCCTGGGCATTGTTCAGTGCATCGTAGTAAGCATTCAGGGCGGCGTCGGCGCCGTTTCCTTTGGAGTTGAAGGCGATCGCGCCCTGTGTGCTACGTCCACCAAGTGAGCCACTGTGGCAAGCGTCGGCAATGACCAACTTATGCTTGGCGCGGCTGGCCAACAGTTCGTCCCGAAGCTGGTAGTGCTCGAGTCGGTTGGCGAAGCCGTCGTAGTCGACGGGTAGGAAGGCGCCCGGTAGGCCGTGTCCGCTAAAATAGAAGAGGATGACGTCGTTTTCATCGGCCCGTTGGTAGGTTTCCCGCATGGCCATGATGATGTTTCGGTGGGTGGCGTCGTCGTCGATCAAGACCTTGACTTGGTTATCCGGCAATGCGCCTCCTTCTACGCTTTTGAGGAAAGCGTAGACGTGGTAGGCATCATCATCCGTGTATTTGAGCGTCCGCATGTGGGTGTAGCGGGCGGCTCCGACGACGACGGCCCAGACTTTGACCTCGGGGTCAAAATTTACAGCAACGCTCTGCGCTGGGCGGCCAACGGCTTCGAAGAGGCGACGGTACATCGTACCGTTTTGCCAGATGCCGCCGTGGATCTCTCCGTCGGCGTAGTACATAACGCCAAGGCCGTTGTTCCGGTGACCTATGAAAGAGCCGTGGTAGGTATTGCCGTCGGGGTAAACAACGGTTCCGTTGCCGGCGGGAGAACCGTCTTTAACCATACCGTAGAAGACTGTTCCGTCGGGGTAGGCGTATTTGCCGCGGCCGTCAGGACAGCCGTTGTTGCAGTCAGCAACCGTATTGCGGTCGCCCTGGAAGCCGATGGTAGACCAATCTGCCTGGAATTGATCGTCTTCCCATAGGCCAGCTATCTCCGTACGGTCTTCAAAGATCATTTTTCCCGTGCCGTGGCGCAGGCCACCGGCCCACTGGCCTTCGTAAAGATCACCGTTGGCATATTCCATCCTGCCCTGGCCAGCGGTGATATAGCCGGCTGCCTGGTCATAAAGCATTTCTCCTGTGTAGAAGTCTTTATTAGCGAAACTGAATTTAGCGGTTCCAGCAATCTTATCATAAGCCCAGAAAGCGTTTACACGATTACCGTTCTTGTAGACAATTTCGCCCTCGCCGTGACGGCGGCCATTGTGCCATCCACCTACATAATTCGTACCGTTGGCCTCCTGCATACGCCCCTCACCCTCCTGAAGGGAGAAGCGCCAGCCTCCTGCATAGTAGGACTTATCAGGAAACCTCAGGATACCATTTGTATCCATGAATTTACCACGGTTGAATGTTCCTCGGTATTCGGCGCCGTCGCTAAAGCGAAAGACTCCACTACCATTAAGGCAATCGCCCGAAATACATTTCCCTTGCTGGGCGCTAACAGATAGTGAGAATCCAAGGCAAAGTAACAGGCTAAGTAAGAATTTCATGTTGTTGGGATATTTGGTAGGGCTTATCAGTGTAATCTCTAAAGCTTTCTAAATCGGTTACTTATCAAAGTGCTCCAAGGTGATAAAAATTGCATGCTTAAAAGTTAAGAAGAACCTTAAGTGAGGAAACGGTCGATTTAGAGTAGGGAAAGGGGATCAAAATTAGGCGTCATCACATTTTTGTCCGTAAACTACAATTCAAGCCCCATCAGCCCACCAAAAATACCTGGCCTAGCATCTGTCAACCGGCAGTCGGATGACAACGGCCGCTACGTCTAGCTATAAACACCTAAAACCCTTCCTTACACTTTACCAAACCCTACCCTCCACCTTCCAATCCTTAGTTATTCCTAGCTACAGGTAGAATTTCGAATGCCGTTGAAAGTGAAGACCAAGCAGCAACGCGGCGTTAAGCTATTGTCTTACTGCAACTTAGATACATTCATCCGGATTGAGCAATCAGATTTTGCAACTAAATAATCCAGCCAACCATTATTGCAGTGCGCGTCAATCAAACTTTTGCTTAGCTTTGCGCCAACAATGGGCCTGTAGCTCAGGGGATAGAGCACCTGACTTCTAATCTGGCGGTCGCAGGTTCGAAACCTGCCGGGCTCACGACGATAGCCGGACTCTTCATTGAGTCTGGCTATTTTCATTTTTGGGCGCGGACGCTGGTGCAAGGATTTGGGTTAAAAGCAAGGAAGGCCAGCTACCACCGGCTAAAGCCGGTGCCAAGAGACACTCCCCACTCCAACGCAGACTAACCCAAACCCGGTTATTTTTTTCTGAATACCTTCGTCCTTTACCCATAACCAAAGCTAAATGACCATCCGCCGCCGCCTCCCCTCCCTGCTCCTACCAATTCTTTTTTGCACCTGCGGCCCCGCCTCCCCCGAAACAGCGGAAGTACCCGTCGCCCCAGAAACACACGTTGCCCCCGTAGTTCCTGAGCCCCTCGTTGAAGCTGAAGCAGTTGCACCTTCAGCAAACCTCTACAAAGCCTCTGGTGGAGAATTCCTCGGCATGAAAACCGGCGAGCCCCTCGCCCCTTACATCGACGTACTGAGAAAAGGCGTTCTCAGCACCGGCGAAGGTGATTTTGACATCTACTACATCGACGGTGCAGAAGGCGACGAGCTTGGTTTCATCTTCCCATCCTACGATGAAAGCAATTCCATCGGAGACATTTACATCACATCTCCCAATGTGATGACTGACAGCGGGTTATCCGTTGGAATGACTTACGCTGACCTTCAAGAAAAGCTGGGCGAAGTAGAAGTGCATGGTTCCGAAATTGAAGGCTATACCCACGCCTCAAAAGACGGCTATTCTTACCGCCTCGACGCCGGTAATTGGAGCTATGAAATTGATCCGACAACGATCAATCCGGAGACAACGATCATCGAAATCATCCTTCCGTAAACGTGGTCCCTAAGCTCGCAACCATTGTTTTAGCCGCCGGTGAAAGTCGCCGAATGGGCGAACCTAAGCTCTTCCTCCCCGTCGGTAAAACCACCCTCCTTCGAGGTGCTGTAAGCTCAGCGATGGACCTCGGACATCCCGTCGTCGTCGTCACTGGCGCTTACGATAAAGACATCCGGGAACACCTTAAAGACTGGGCCGGCCTGACGCTGGTTCACAACCCAGACTGGGCGAATGGGATGACGAGTTCCATTTCCGCGGGCGTGCAGGCGGCTACGACTTTTAAGCCTGATTTTTTCTTCATTACCCTGGCGGACCAGCCCTCCATGATGGCTGAATCGCTGGCCTTTTTAGTCGACGAATTGTTTCGCAACGAAGACAAAGTAATTGCCACCGAGTATCCAGAAAGGATGGGTGTTCCTGCCATCTTCCCGGCTCGGTTAACGGCAGATTTGTTAGGATTAAATGGTAAGTTTGGCGCCCGCCACTTGATTAAACGGGAACGGGACCTAGACAATGTCGTTGGCATCCGGTTCCACCAGCCGCCGGAGGACATCGACACCCCCGAAGACTACGCCCGGTGGTTAAAAAAGACCGTGCCAGACCAATGAAAGAAATCCGCGCCATCCTTGATTTATACAACCAACTGAAGCAGGAGGCTATCGCCTCTGCCATGGCCATTGTTGTAGACGTAGCTGAGTCGTCCTACCGACGGGTGGGCGCTCGGTTACTGGTTGCTGCCGACGGCCGCTACGTCGGTGGCATAAGCGGCGGCTGCCTGGAGGGCGATGCCCTTCGCCGCGCCAGAACGGCCATATTGGCCAACCAGCCTTCTAGCCACGTCTATGACACCCTCGACGGCGAAGACGCCGTTATCGGCATCGGGCTCGGTTGTGAAGGTCGCATCGAAGTCCTTTTCCTACCCCTGGATTACAGCTCTCCAGAAAACGAAGTCGAGGTCCTCCGAAGCATCGTCAATACCCGTCAACCGCTTTACCTAGCCCGTTTATTGAAAGCCAAAAGGCAGCAGTTAACCAGCCATCCGTTGTACAAGGCTGGTCACATTTCCAGCCTGGAAAAAATGGTCGATAGTCCTTTACAAAAACAGGGAAAAAACATCCTTTCCGTCGGCCGTAGCAAAGTCATTAACCTGAACGAGGAAGGCCAGGAAAAGTACCGGATTCACTTCGAGGTCATCCAACCCCAAATCCACCTAATCGTTACCGGTACCAACTACGACATTCCGCCTGCCCTTGCTGCCGCCAGGCAACTCGGCTGGCGAACCACCGTCGTCGGTCCCCGCCGAAAGTTCACCTCCACAATCGCTGCCCTAGCAGATGGCTTGGTCGATTATTCAGACGTTTCTAGCCTGGCCCCAGACGCCGCAACCGCCGTCGTCCTCATGTCTCATGACTTCGACTGGGACAAAAAGATGGTAGAACACTTCCTCCCCCTCCTGCCCGCATACTTCGGTATGCTTGGCCCAAAAAAACGGGCCAAAAAAATGGACGAGCTCCTCCGAAAAACCACCAACCTTAAACTTCTAGACTATCCCAACCTCTACTCCCCCGTCGGCCTAGACATCGGTGCAGAAACGCCAGAAGAAATTGCGGCGAGCTTGGTAGCGGAAGTGGTGATGGTTTTCAGGGGAAGAGGAGGTGGAGAACTGCGTAGTAGGGCAAGTTCTATCCATTTCAGAGAATAGTTCGTGCGTAAGTGAGTGCGTCATTGAGTGCGTAAGGGACGCGAAATAAGTATAAGCGTTGACTGCTCGCCATCGCTCCTATACAGCCTGCCTCATGCGGAGCCTACAGGACCACAAGACAAGACTACCCTAGCTGGCCCTGCGTACCCCTGTCCGGCATCCGCTCAAACCGAACCTCAATCTTGTAATCCCGGCCGACACCACGGACGACAGGATCAAACATCGTTGACATCAGCTCCCGGGCCTGGATTTTTGC
>JBLIGS010000043.1:0-13916 GCA_047637095.1 Neolewinella sp.
GATCAAGGATACCACCGCCTTTACCGCGTCGGTCACCAATCGAAGTGGTGGCCTTGGCCCGGTTCCCCGATTCGCTGAAGTCAATTTGAATGCGGTCAAAAGTATCGTCTGCATCGTCTTGGTCATCGGCCGAAACCTTAACACGGACATCAATTTGGACTTCGTCACGGTCCCAGGTAGACACCCGGATTTCTCCGTAACGATTCTCCAGGACAACCGTTCCGTCTCCACCAACATCGAAGGTTTCAGAATAGGTCTTTTCAAAGTCCTGGCGAAGAAGAGGCACCTCCTTGGCGGAGATGGGCATTGCCAGCAGTACAAAGACTGGCAATAGCAGGTAAGTGAATTTATTAAAGATCATTTGTTTCAGTTTGAGTAGTTGACGCCTCAGCGCCTGAAGGAAAGTGCTGTTGGACCTTAAGAAGAATATCCAGCTTTGTCCGGTAAGTCTCGATCAGTTTGTTAACTAGATCAGGACGTTGTGAGACCGGAACTTCAAGTAAAGCTTCCCGAATTTCCAGGGTAGCATCATCAATATTTTTAAGATCCAGGAAGAGTTGGGGATCCTCGTTCACTTGTTCCACTTTCGTGAATTGCGCTTTGATTTCGCTGCGGTAGTACTCTTCAGCATCAGCCATTTCTGGATCAATGCGTTCGAGTTCAAGCGCAACGAGGTCGCGCTCAGCCTTATTATATCCCTGGTTATTGCCCAAGGTGAAGGCTGCAGCGAGTAAAAGCAGCAACGTTGCGGCAATCCCCATGATGGAAGTAAAGCGCTTGCGACGGTGAACGATAGACAGAGGTGCCATCGGGATGGCAGTTGCAGTCTCGACAGCCTCATCCATGCTGGCGAAGATGCGTACTTCTAGCCGGGGGGGCGGCGTGGTATCGTCAAAAGCATCCCGGTTGTCCAGGACGAAATTTTCCAGAGGATCGTTGTCGTCATCATTTTCCATGATGGCCGTTTCAATTTTACTCCAGAGGTTGTCCGCGGGCGCTTCGTCGTCGAATTCTTCGCGGTTATTGAGGATGAAATCCTCTAACTTATCGGTAGACATGGGAGGATTATTTTTGTTCGTTGATGATGGCAGCCAGGCGCTTTTTGGCGCGGCTGAATTGGGACTTACTCGTCCCGACACTAATGCCTAAGACCTGAGCAATTTCTTCGTGGTCGTACCCTTCGAAGAGGTATAATGAAAGCACAACGCGGTAGCCTTCACTGAGTTGCATCGTAGCTTTCTTGATGGCTTCGACACTCATTTTCATGGGCGCGGCCGCAGGTGCAGAGGGAGAATCGTTGACAGCTGCGTCGTGCCGGGTTGGGTCGAGATCCGTTGTTAGTAACCGACGTTTCTTCAAATGGTCGATGCAGCGGTTAACAACAATGCGCTTGATCCAGGCGCTAATGGAGGCATCGAAGTTGAAGGTATTGATCTTCCCAAAGATGTCCACAAAGGCCACCTGTAGTACATCTTCTGCATCGTGGGCATGCTTGAGCATGCGGAGGCAAAGGTTGTACATGGGTTTGGCGTAGTGTCCGTAGAGTGCCCGCTGGGCGTTGCGGTCTTTGCGCTGGCATCCCAGCACCAGTTCGCGGTGTGTATCGCGGTAATCGGCGGCGGTCGGCATAGTCTTTAGTATTGGTTGTGCTACCACGGTTTTGTTGATTGCTCTATTTGTTAATAAAGACGGAGGAAGCAATAAGGGGTTGCATGGCAAGATAGATTCTTTTTCATCTCCACTTCTATAGACTGGGATGAAAGAAGTGGATCAATTCATAATTTATCGATCAACCTTTCCTTTCCAAAGAATGGTTCCCTTGGATTTGTTTCTTTAACCTTTTTTTGAACCTGTACTTTGACTACACTCAGCATAAACACCAATTACATTGGCCCCGGCACTTAGGTAGATAGTACTCATGACTACCGCTAAGGGACGCCGTATAAATAACTTACTGGTTTTTGACCTGACGCTTTTGTTCTCACTGTACTTACAAATCCTTTGCATAGCCTCAGTTACGGAAATGATTTTTAAGTGCGGTGAGGGCAAAATAAGGCGGTCAAAAGCCGTAAGTTATTTATACGGCGTCCCTAAGAAAGCTTTCGGTTTTCTAAACCGCCTCCCTATGCCTATCGAGCTTCAGCAACACCGCAATCATCAACGTAAAACTCAGCAGTGAAGATCCTCCTTTAGAAATAAACGGTAGGGGAATTCCGATGACGGGCATAAGGCCCATCGTCATCCCAATATTCACCAAGAGGTGGATCAAAATAACACCTGCTACGCCGTAAGCGAAGGCCCTGGCAAAAGTCCTTTTTTGCCGTTCAGCAATCACACTGATTCGCCAGAGAAGGAGAAAAAAACCTGTAATCAGGATGGTCACACCCACAAAACCCTCTTCTTCACCGATGGCAGTAAAGATAAAATCGGTCTCCTGCTCGGGGACGTAATCGTACCTGGTCATGGTGCCTCCGTGCCGGCCTTTGCCGGCGATTCCTCCGGCTGCAATAGCCAACTTGGCCTGGGTAAGATTGTACAGCCCACCTTTTTTATCTAGCCGGTCTGGGCGAAGCCAGGCGTCAATTCGATCCTGCTGGTGTGGTTTCAGCACGTTTTCAAACGAAAAATCGGCCAACCCTGCGATCGCCACACCCCAGATGAAGGCAATGGTAACAATGCCCACCAGCCGTCCGTTCTTACGTAGAAAGTGGTAAGCTGCCGAGCCAACGAACACTACGAACAGGCCAACGATTACTGGCCAGCCAACTTCAAAGTAAGCAAGGAGACCTGCCACAGCAGTGGTCGCGATGGCACCAGTGACCCAAAGTTTTCGTCTACGAGGGACGAAAAAGCTCATAACCAATATTAACAATGTCAACAATCCTCCAGTCAGAAACCCAAGTGGCTGTAAAATTCCTAGGATGAACATTAACATCGTAAAGCCACCCAAAACCAGTAATAACGGCGGCATACCTTCCCGGTACATCACCAGAAAAAAAGAGGTAAAGACCAGGGCTGAACCCGGATCAGGCTGCAATATGACTAGTCCCGCTGGTATCAACCAGATGACCATACCGTTGAGTATGGATCCTACTCGGTCAAGTTTTTCGCTCCATTGACTGAGGTAAGCAGCCATGGCTAGGCAAGCCCCAAATTTAGCCAATTCACTTGGCTGTAGGGTCATCCCTGCAATACTAAACCAGGACCTGGCTCCATTGATTTCCTTACCGACCAAAAGGACCAATATCAGTAATAGTACAGTACCTACGTATATGGGATAAGCGCCCAAAACCCAGATGTTTCTATCAACCAGTAGGTTGATAAAAAACCAGGCGGCAACGGATATAATCACCCAGATCAACTGCTTACCCGCTGGGGTTGACAGCATCCCGGCATAATCCTGTTCATAGCCGTCTGCCGGTCGGCCAACAGCGTGGATCATTACCAGCCCGCCAAGAACTAGAAAAAAGTAAATGATGACCGTGATGCGGTCAATCCGGGACTTAACAAGGGAGTTGGCTTGCATCGATCGGCTTAGAACAGTTAAATAAGACCATGGTAACAACCGTTATTTGTACGGCGTACCTAAACCGGTTAGTACATGCGCAAGAGCTGGTTCTCACTCACGTCATCCTTAACCAAGTAAACCCCTTCGAACTGCTTACTCAGCGTGTACTTCAAGCGTTCTGCTTCTTGCTTGGTCTGGAAAGCACCAGCCCGGAGTTTGTAATATGGCTTAGTGTGTACCCAATCAACGGAAATGCTGGGATAATTCACCTTAAACGCACTTTCAACGGTTTCCAAACGGTTCCGGTCCGTTGTCGCCAAAACCTGTACACGCCAGCCTGGGACCTTGGTAACCTCTTCGTTTTCCGTTTGGAACAGTTCCAGCAGGCCTTCAACCTTATCGTCAGCCTGGATGGAGATGGAAGATTGAGCCATTAGTGGGCTGCCAATAAGTAACAGAAAAGCGACGGAGGCGAAGAAGCGTTGCATAGGTAAATTCTTTAGCTGACCAGTCCGATGCCGGCGGAGGTACCGATACGATCGGCGCCAGCGTCGACCAGTGCGGTTGCAGACCGTTTGTCACGGATGCCACCACTGGCCTTAATTTTAATCTCCGGATTAAGCGTTGCCCGGAGGAACCGAACGTCGGTTACCGTTGCTCCGCCTTTCGTTCCGGTAGAAGTTTTAACGAAGCTAGGTTTAACTTCGTTGCAAATATCGCAAACCTTCTGCTGTTCTTCAGCAGTAAGTTCACTCATCTCGACGATGATCTTACTTATCTTGCCTTTAAGGCGAGAGGTGGTAACAACAGCATTGAGGTCGGAGCGGACATAAGCCCAGTCTCGTGACTTCACCGCCGAGAGGTTAATAACGATGTCTACCTCGTCTGCGCCTTCATCGAGGGCACGTCGAACTTCCTGGACTTTCACCGCCGTTTCGGCATAACCGTAAGGGAAGGCAACTACCGTCGCTACTTTAACGCCAGTTCCCTGCAGTTTTTTAGCTGCATGACCGACAAAGAACGGCGGTATACACACGGCTGCAAAAGAATGAGTGATAGCTTCTTTACACATACGATCAACATCTTCCGTCCTGCAATCAGGCTTGAGAAATGTGTGGTCAATTAATTTGTTCAAGGGAAGTACTTACTTATTACCCAGTACGTTTCAGAAAAAACTCGTGAGGCCGTGTAAAACATTCATATCATGAGAAACATAATAAAACTACAAAGATAACGCCTCGCAAAAGGAAGTCAAAATTGTAATAGGCGCACAATCACTGTTAACCGAAGGAAAACAAAACAACTGGGGGATTAAGCTTCAGTCAACAGCCGCAATATAGGCAGATAACGAGCTTAATCCCCCAGGATTAACAAATAAGGCTGGTTGGCGACCCTACTTTATTTTCCGTGGCAATGTTTGAACTTTTTACCACTACCACAAGGGCAGATATCGTTGCGTTTCACTTTGACGGTATCTCGTTTGAAAGTCTCAACCTTTTGCCGGGGAGTGGCACCTTCGGCGGCACGGCGCTGGGCTTGTTCTGCCTGTGCACGGTTAGTAGAAACCTTCTGATCAACGGGCTTACGCGGAGCGCGAGCTTCTTGAACATCCTCAGGGTCCTGAAGGATAAGGTCTCCTTTTGCTAGGTAAGCCGTCGTGTTTTCATTGATTCGGCCGATTAAGCCTTCGAAGAGCTTGTAAGCTTCCATCTTGTATACAACAAGCGGATCTTTCTGCTCGAAGGAAGCCAAGGAAGTGGCCGCCTTGAGTTCATCCATGGAGCGGAGGTGCTCTTTCCAGTTGTCGTCAATAATGGCAAGGGTTACCGTTTGTTCAATGTCCGCCATGATGCTGCGGCCATTTGATTCCATGGCTTTTTCAATATCCGCTGTAATGGTCAGCGGGTGCGTGCTGCCATCAGTGAATGGGATAATAATTCTGCGGTAGCGGCCGGGCTGTTCTTCGTTGACGCGGTGGATGGTTGGCATCACCCGGTCAATCAGCAGCAACATTTTCTTCTGGTAGAAGGCTTGGAATTCCTCCAACAGGCGGTCGGCAACAGTGTTGGTGTCCTGTCCGTCGAAGTCTCCTCCATCAATGCCGGTGTCAAAACCGAGCAGGCGCTGTACGGAAAGGCGGAAACTGTTGTAATCTCCCCTTTCCTTATGGGCGTAGGTAATGTCATCGATGAGCCCCTCAAACATGGTATTAAGGTCCAGGTTAAGGCGTTCTCCACTCAAAGCGTTGTTACGCTTTCTGTAGATCGCTTCCCGTTGGATGTTCATAACATCATCATACTCCAACAGTCGCTTACGCGTACCGAAGTTGTTCTCTTCGACTTTCTTCTGGTTCTTCTCAATTGCTTTGGTTACCTGCTTAGACTGGATAACGTCGCCTTCGGTGTGGCCTAACATGTCCATTGCCTTAGCAATACGCTCACTCTGGAAGAAGCGCATCAGTCGGTCATCAAGGCTAACGTAGAATTGGCTGGAACCAGGGTCTCCCTGGCGGCCAGCACGGCCGCGCAGCTGGCGGTCAACCCGCCGGCTATCGTGCCGCTCCGTTCCAACGATGGCCAAGCCACCGGCGGCTTTCACCTCTTCGCTGATTTTAATATCCGTACCACGGCCAGCCATGTTGGTGGCGATGGTCACTTTGCCTGCCCTACCAGCGTCGGCAACGATGTCGGCCTCCTTCTGGTGTTGCTTGGCGTTCAGTACGCTGTGGTCAATACCACGCATCTGCATTTGGCGACTCAGTTTTTCACTGATGTCTACCGTAGTGGTACCCACAAGGACAGGGCGGCCAGCATTAGAAAGTTCCGTAATGTCTTCGATTACGGCGTTGAATTTTTCTCGGTCCGTTTTGTAGACAAGGTCGTGTCGGTCATCACGTTGAATCGGACGGTTGGTAGGAATTACAACAACATCCAACTTGTAGATGTCCCAGAATTCCCCGGCTTCCGTTTCGGCCGTACCGGTCATACCGGCCAGCTTGTGGTACATCCGGAAGAAGTTCTGGAGGGTTACCGTAGCGTAGGTCTGGGTGATATCACCGATTTCAACCTTCTCCTTGGCTTCGAGGGCCTGGTGAAGCCCGTCGCTGTAGCGACGGCCATCCATCATACGACCAGTCTGTTCGTCAACGATCTTCACCTGATTGTCCATCACGACGTACTCCGTATCCCGCTCAAACAAGGTATAAGCCTTGAGGAGCTGGTGAATGGCGTGAAGGCGCTTAGATTTGACGGTGAAGTCTTGGGAGATTCTGTTTTTATTCAGGGTCTTCTCCGCCTCATTGATATCTGATCGTAGATCAACGTCGGCCATATCAGTGGCCAAGTCGTTCATGATGAAGAAGTTGGGATCATCATTTGATTTGGAGAGGAACATTACGCCTTTCTCCGTAAGGTCAACTTGGCGGTTCTTCTCATCAATGGTGAAAAGAAGTCCTGCGTCTACCTCTGGCATACGCTTGTTCTTCTCAGCGATGTAGACGTTTTCCGTCTTATTCAAGAGAACCTTGACACCTTCTTCAGACATGAATTTGATGAGCGCGCGGCTCTTAGGCAGCGCGCGGTAGGCGCGGTAGAGTGGCAAACCAGCTTCGCCTTCTTCAGAGCCGATGTAGCCATCTTTGAAGAGTTTCTTGGCGTCGATGAGTGATTGGTTGGCCAGCTTCTGCTGTTCGGCTACCAAGGACTCGATGTTCGGCTTGAGCTCTTCGTAATCTTTGTCGTCGGAGCTGTTCGTTACCGGACCAGAGATAATCAGTGGAGTACGGGCATCATCAATAAGGACAGAATCGACCTCATCAATCATGGCGTAGTGGTGCTTGCCCTGAACCTTGTCATCGATATTGCGGACCATGTTGTCGCGCAGGTAATCAAAGCCAAATTCGTTGTTCGTACCGTAAGTAATGTCACAGTTATAGGCCAAGCGGCGCTCCGGGCTGTGCGACTTATAGTAGTCGACACAGCTGATGCTGAGTTTCAGGAACTCCATCAGCGGGCCGATCCACTCTGCATCCCGTCGGGCGAGGTAATCGTTGACTGTAATGACGTGGACACCCTGTCCGCTCAATCCATTAAGGTAAGCGGGCAACGTGGCGACGAGGGTTTTACCCTCTCCCGTCTGCATCTCGGCAATTTTACCTTCGTGAAGGGCCATACCACCGATGAGTTGCACATCATAGTGGATCATTTTCCACTCAATGGCTGCGCCAGCGGCAGTCCAAGAGTTGCTGTAGATGGCTTCGTCGCCTTCAATCCGGATGTGGTCCTTCTTGGGGTTGGCGGCGAGATCCCGGTCGGCATCAGTGGCCGTTACCCGAATTTCACCCATCTCGGTAAGGCGGCGAGCCGCTTCTTTAACCGTGGCGAAAGCTTCGGGCAAAAGTTCTTTAAGAACGACTTCAAGTTCTTTGTCTCGGGACTCCTTGAGTGCATCAATTTGCTTGTAGAGACCTTCCTTTTTACGGTAATCAGCTTCCTCTTCAACCTGTTCTTTCAGGCTAGCAACTTCAGTATCGATGTCGGATAGATAGTCGGCAATCTTTGCCCGGAAAATATCCGTCCGGTTCCGCAGCTCATCGTTAGAGAGAGATGACAGACCAACATATACGGCGTTGATTTCACCAACAACGGGTGTGTACAATGCGACATCGCGATCCTGTTTGGAACCGAATAACTTCTTCAGGGCTTTTAACATACTGGATATATTATGCTGTCAGGAAACTCACTTTGCACCTGCGTCCGCGCCTTATATATGCCTTCTGAAAAGACCGACGACGTAACGAGCCACTTAGTGATCCGACGATTTAAGGCCGCAAAGATACCGCGACCTGAGCACCCGCTGCGCATATACCGCGCCAAAGCTGGGTGCGCGACAAATTGTCACCCATTTGTAACGGATGGCTGACAGAAATGGTTGGTAAATGGTTGCAATTGTTGCTGGGGTGCAGTTGTTGCAGGCGCGTCGGTTTTTTGGGCGTGGCCGCAGGAGCAAGAAAAGGTTGAAAGGCAAAGGGCGAGGGCCTACATCGTTTGCTCAGTGTATGTGTCAAACGACGAATTACCCCAACACCAGTTTATAAGCTGTTGCCAGCAGTTCCTCCCGTTCCTCTAACGACAGCTCCAGCGGCAACTGTGCAATGCCGATGATCCTCCGCATGATTTCTACGCCCTGAAAGCGCTTGGCCAAAGGCCAGTCAAAACCAGTCGGCGCCTTGTAGTGGTCCTGGAAACCATCCGTTGACTTACCCGCCATCCGAAGGTGGGCCTGTAAGATGGCCACGTCGAACTCCGCCCGGCCAGGGTGGGCAAACTCTCCGTCAATGACCAATACATTTCCGTCACGCTCCATAAAGCTTCCTGGGTAAAAGTCGCCATGTACCAACGTTGGTCCGTTGGCAAGGTAAACCTCGCCGAGTTCTTTTGCCGCCGACCGGAGCGCATCATCTTCTTGGTATTTCCGAGCCACTTCGCCAAGCCCCGACAGCATATCATTCAGCGGAAAGCCATTGTCCGTTCGGAAGGGAAGGTCAAAAACGTGGGCGTGGTTAAGCGCCAGTAGGTCGTTGTTTTCGGGAAAGTCACCGACCGGAACTTGGTGTAGGGTGGAGAGGTAGGCGCCGAGTTGGCGGTTCATCTCTTCCGTAAAGACTGCGTCCTTGTTATAGAGGTAGCTCATGTCCCGGGCGCCATCGAGGAATTCCAGGACCATCGCAAAATTGGCTGCGTCGTAATGGAGGACGGCCGGGCTGCGGCTGGCCAGTTCATCGTTCTGCAAGGTCGCTTGGAGGAAGGAGCGTTCAACGGCGATGCGCCCGATGGGCGCGGGGATGTCCGGGTATTTCGCCACGAAGGGGCGACTTTGTTTCAGGATGAACGTCCGTTGGTTGGTCGTCACCCTGAGGGTGACGTTCATGTTCCCCTCTCCGGCGGAGCCGGCGCTGTTGACCTCTTCCTTAGGTAAAAGGAAGTTCTGCTCGGCTAGGTAGCTGTGGATAATGGCGGGGTCGGCGGAGAGGAGCGTTTGCATGGGGCGAAGGTAGGGCATCGTGGGTAGGAGTAGGGAGGCGGCAGAATCCGAAACAAGAAGTCTTCAATCCCGTTATGAACGGGCTGGCAGTTGGCAAAAGCGTAATAGCTGAAGTCTATCATACCTTACCGCCTAATCCCGCTGCCAGCCTGCGGAGCCACTCACCAATTCACAAACCCAGTGATTCATCAACTATGAAGACAACCATCATCGGCGCCGGCGTAGCCGGCCTTGCCGCCGCCGTCCGCCTAGCCGTGGCGGGCCACGAAGTCAGCGTTTATGAAGCCAACGCCGGTCCCGGCGGTAAGCTCAGTCAGTTTAGCCTGGGAGATTACCGGTTTGACTTCGGGCCAAGCCTATTGACGATGCCGCAGTACATCGACGAGCTGTTTCGCCTGGCGGGCGAAGACCCGGCGGAGCATTTTACCTACGACCGGTTACCGGACGTTTGCCATTACTGGTGGCCGGACGGAACGACGTTCGTCGCCCCAGGCGACAGCGACAAACTCGCCAGTGCCGCAGCTGAGACGTTCGACGTCCCGAAGGAGAGGGTGGCCAACTTTATGGCGGATGCCGCCAGAAAATATGAGCTAACGGGCCGGACCTTCCTGGAGAAATCGCTCCACAAGGCCAGTACTTGGATGGACTGGCAGGTAGCCGGAGCGATGCTCCGGGTCCCTACCCTGGACCTGATGACGAGCATGCACGCCGTCCACAAACGTGACCTGAAGCATCCGAAGCTGGTCCAATTGTTTGACCGCTTCGCCACTTACAACGGTTCCAACCCATACAAAGCGCCAGGATTGCTGAGTATGATTCCGCACTTCGAGCACCACTTTGGGGCTTATTTACCGAAGGGTGGAATGTTTGACATCAGCCAGTCCATCTACGAACTGGGCAAACGGTTGGGCGTCAACTACCACTTTAACCAGCGGGTGGACGAGATTGTCCGGGAGAAGAAAAAAGTAACCGGCGTCCGGGTAAATGGTGAGGTTCATCCGGCCGACACGGTGGTTTGTAACATGGATGTTTGGCTGGCTTATGACAAGCTTTTGCCCGGGGCAAAAAAGCCTAAGACGACCTTGTCTCAGCAGAAAAGCACCAGCGCCGTCATCTTTTACTGGGGCGTTAAACGGGAGTTCCCTGAACTTGGCGTTCACAACATTCTGTTCAGCGAAGACTATGCCCAGGAATTCGGCAAACTGGAAGCCGGGGAGTTGGGGGATGACATTACGGTCTACGTCAACGTTAGCAGCAAGATGGTTCCGGAGGATGCACCGGTTGGATCGGAGAACTGGTTTGTGATGGTTAATGCGCCAGCCGACACGGGTCAGGATTGGGAGACGATGATTCCTCGCTTGCGAGAAAAGGTCCTTGCCCTGCTTCAAAAACAACTCCTTGCCCCTGCGGCCGCGGCATTTGAAACCCTAATCGAAGAAGAACGCATCATCACACCACCCGACATTGAGCGCCTGACGGGCTCTCATCAGGGTGCCCTTTACGGAACAAGTAGCAACAATACCATGGCAGCTTTTCTGCGCCACCCGAACTTCAGCCGGAAGATTGACGGGCTGTACTTTCTTGGGGGAAGTGTTCATCCGGGGGGCGGGGTGCCGTTGTGTTTGCTGTCGGCGAAGATAGTCGCTGAGTTGGTGAGGGGGTGAGCTGGTGAGTCTCTGAGTTGGTGAGTGGCTGAGTTGGTGAGTCTCTGAGTGGCTGCCGCTGTTGTCTGCTCGCTGCGCTCGTGCGCCTCTCCCTCGGTCCCTCTCCAAGGGAGAGGGATGACGGAAATGCTCACTACGTTCGTCCTCCGGTAGCGGCGGCCGGCCTGAATAGGAGCAAGATTCTCCGATTCTTAGAATTACCTTTAAGCCCTCATTCTCATTCGAAACACCGTTCGAGCGAAGCGAGTGCCTCGCCTATAACATGCGGAGCAACTCACCAACTCGAAAACTCACCAATTCAATTCGAGCGAAGCGAGTGTCGCGCCTACCACGTGCGGAGCAACTCACCAACTCACCAACTCAGTGACTCAGTAATGGAAGTAAAAGGCCGACTCGTCGACATCCACACCCGCCAAACCTACGGCGCCATCATCACCGTCAACGACGAAGGCTACATCGAGGCCATCGAGAAAGACGAAGACCGGGATGATCGGGGACATTATATACTACCGGGTTTTGTTGACGCCCACGTCCACATCGAAAGTTCGATGTTGTTGCCGGTGGAATTTGCCAAGTTGGCCGTGATTCACGGCACGGTAGCGACGGTCTCTGACCCGCACGAAATTGCGAATGTGATGGGTGTGGAAGGCGTGGAATACATGCTGGAGAATGCGAAGCATACGCCGTTGAGCATCAATTTTGGAGCGCCGAGTTGTGTGCCTGCAACATCGTTCGAAACCGCTGGTGCAACATTAGACGTTGCGGCAGTGACGGGGCTGTTGGACCGGCCAGACATTCGGTATTTAAGTGAGGTGATGAACTATCCTGGCGTACTGAACGGTGATCCCAGTTTACTGGCGATGATTGCGGCCGCGCACGCGCGCGGCAAGCAAGTCGATGGCCACGCCCCCGGCCTCCGGGGCGCCGAAGCAGCAGCCTACGCCGCCGCCGGCATCACGACCGACCACGAATGCTTCACCGAAGCCGAAGCCAGAGACAAACTCGCCGCAGGCATGAAAATTCTGATCCGGGAAGGATCAGCAGCAAAAAACTACGAAGCCCTCCAGGTACTAATCAGCGAGTTTCCGGAGAAGATGATGTTTTGTACCGATGACAGTCATCCGGATGATTTGATGGCCGGCCACATCAACCAACTCGTAATGCGCGCCATCAAGGGAGGACATGACAAATACGACGTTCTCCGGATAGCGAGTAAGAACCCGGTTGAGCATTATGGCCTGGACATTGGCCTGCTTCGCGTGGGCGACCGGGCCGACTTCATCCTCGTCAACGACCTCGGCTTTATGACCGTGATGGCAACCTATATAAAAGGACAGTTGGTGGCCGAAGCGGGGCACCACAACCTCAAAGACCACCCGACAGCGCCTATTAATAAGTTCGTCTGTACGCCGAAGTCGCCTGAGGATTTCCGGGTGGCCCCGGGCCCAGCAGGCGCGGCCCTCCGCGTCATCGAAGTCTACGACGGAGAGTTGGTGACCGGCCGTAAGCTAATGACACCAATTCTGGATGCCGAAGGATGTCCCATTGCTTCACCTGGCCATGACCTTTTAAAGATTGCCGTCATCAACCGTTACCAAGATGCACCGCCGGCCGTTGGCTTCGTGACCGGTATGCAGCTGAAGCGGGGAGCTATTGCCTCCTCCGTTGCCCACGACAGCCACAACATCGTTGTGGTTGGTGTTGACGACGAAGCCATTTGCCGGGTGGCGAATGCGGTGATTGAGGCACGCGGCGGCGTAGCCGCCGGTCGGGATGAATACCTGGAGGTTTTGCCATTGCCGGTAGCCGGCATCATGAGCAACGACAGCGGCCCGAAGGTGGCCGCGCGCTACGCTGAACTGTCGGGCTTCGCCCGCCGAAAGCTGCAGTGTGGACTGAATTCACCGTTTATGACACTGAGTTTTTTGGCACTGTTGGTTATTCCGGAGCTGAAGATGAGTGATAAGGGGTTGTTTAGTGGGCGAGATTTTAAGTTGGTTGGGATTTGGGAGGAGTAGGTGCTTTGCAATAAGAAATCATCCTATTCCACAACAGAATGACCAAATAAAATCACGGGGCCAAGAATACCATGCTTAGATTTAACTAACTCATAAGTCCATTTTTCCTGCCGCTCAGGGAAATTTTCAACCTTACCTAATTTGAAGTTACTACCATCGCCCTGCTCAACTACCAAGGGGAATATCATCCACGATTTAGCATCAAAGCAATCGCCATCAACTACTAGGTCCTTTTTCGCTACCACCTCCCAATTCTGATCAGAACCTAAAGTCAGTAATGTAAAACGCTTCTCTTTCTTATCATTAAAGCTATCCGAAGTAACCATATAGAAGAATAGAGCCTCTTCATTTTTGACTTTCATGTATTTCATGAAGTGATTTCCAAGATTGTAATACTCCTGCAAGCACTCTTTTGAATTCATGGAGGCATATCTAGTTCTTTGGCACCCTATTGAGAGAATAGTGAGTGAAAATATTATTATTAATTTAGATATTAGCTTCATTATTAATTACAATTTCGGACACCCCTCTTGCTCTGACCCGAGGCGCATAGGAGGGTTTTACTGGGGCTAGAGACTTTTTGAGTAAGCCCTACTTAGTGGACGATTCCTCAGCAGGAACTTTTGACAAAAAAACAGTTAACCGAATTCAGGAACTACAGAGCTTGCCAGCGGAAGAGCAAAA
>JBLIGS010000044.1:0-13916 GCA_047637095.1 Neolewinella sp.
GCAACCCCGCAACCCCGGGGGTAGGGGCAAGCCCCACCCCTACCATGCTATCATTGGTAGTAAGGAATGACCAAGGTTATCCCGTTTCACTGACAACGTCTATCTGGCATCCAACGACTGCAACCCGCAACCCTGCAACCCTGCAACGATTGCAACCCCGCAACGACTGCAACCCTGCAACCCTGCAACCCTGCAACGACTGCAACCCGAACCCCGCAACCCCGCAACTCTTGACTGACCGCAAACTTCTCACCCTCGCCGCCGCAGGCGACCAATCTGCCTTCACAGCGCTGTACCAGCGTTACGGCGCGCGGTTGTATGCTTATTTCCTGCGGCGCTGCGGCGCCGACGGGGAACGGGCGGAAGATTTGCGGCAGCAGGTTTTCCTTCAGTTGCTGGAAAGTAAGGCCTTTCAGGAGGCGGGTGACGGTCCTGAGGATTTGTCGTCATTGCTGTTTACCATCGCGGCCAATCTAATGAAGAATGCTTATCGAAGTGACGAACGGCGGGGCCGGCGGCTGGATGCATATCGGGATATTCAGCGGGCGAATAGCAGCCCCGGCGAGCCGCGTATTGATAAGCATCGGCTGAGAAAGGCCATTGAAATGTTGCCCGATCACCAGCGTTCTTGCGTGGACATGCGTTTTCGGAGGGGCTTCAGTGTGGAAGAGATCGCGGAAGCCTTGGACTGCGCGCCCGGGACGGTGAAAAGCCGGTTACATTACGGATTGAAGAAGCTCGGCGAGCTGCTTCGCAAAACGACCATCGAATGATTTACCTCGATTACCTGACGACGCATAACTACGACGAATTACCGGCGGACGCTCGATTGGAAGTGGACCGCGCTGCCTATGATGAGCGGCGGGATATGGCGCTGGCGCTGGATGATGGCGAAGCAGCAGCTTTGCCTCCGGCTTTAGCAGCTGCTTTTGCGGCGGTGACGGTGGATGTGCCGCGGACGCAGGGTGCAAAGGTGGTTCAAAAGAGCAGGGTAGGGCGGCCGTGGCTCCTATCGGCAGCAGGATGGTTGTTGTTTGCTATAACGGCGGCAGTGCTACTACTCCGCGCCCCGGTGGAGAGGACGATCTATGAGGTTATTGCCTCCGAGATCCCCGAACCACTGATTATTACTAAAGTTGATACACTGGTAGAAACGAGAACCAAAACATTGACCCGCTACCGGACGGTCCTGGACACTGTTTACCTAGAGGTTCCAACCGTTGAATATGTCTCTGTAACGGATACACTTTACGTCCCTATGCCGATGACTAATGGGCCGAATACAACCGTTTCGGGCAGCCGGAGTTTGGCCGGGAGGAAGGGGGTGACACGGTTTTTATTTGCTACGGAGTAGGCTGCTCGGTCTGGCAGGCCTACACATACAACGTGTAGGAAACCAACATGGCGCCTGCAAGGCGCTCATGGCATAGCTACGCCGAATGAAAACGGCTGAACATTTCGCCGCCTCCAATGTATCTATACTCGTCTGCTAATTATAAAGCGGATGCATACCAATTGCACTTCTTGAGGTTTGGTTGATAATGCCTAATGGTTCAAGTTTATTCAAAAGCCGCAAGTTCTTTTCACGGCATCCCTTAGCATTCAGTTTCATGTCTAAATGCTCCGTTCTAAACGCTAAATGCTTAGAATTTTGATTAGATTTTAAGACCAAACAAGATTGTCGCTAAACCTCAGATTAACCTCAAAATCTCCCCATCGATGTCTCTCAAAGCCGGCGACAAAGCCCCCCTCTTTACCCTCCACGCCTCCGATACCAAAGAAGTAAGCCTTAGCGACTACGCTGGCCGCAACGTTGTTATCCTCTTCTTCCCCCTTGCCTTTACCGGCACTTGCACCGAAGAACTCTGTACCATGCGGGACGCCCTTGCTGATTTCAACAGTATGGACACCGACGTTGTCGCCATCAGCGTTGACTCTCCATTCACCTTGGCGAAGTTCAAGGAATCAGAAAAACTCAACTTTCCGTTGTTGAGCGACTTCAACAAAGACGTAAGCCGCCAGTACGGCTCTCTTTACGACACATTTGTCTTCGGTATGGAAGGCGTCAGCAAGCGCTCAGCCTTTGTTGTAGACAAAGAAGGCGTGATTCGTTACGCCGAGGTGCTAGAGAGCGCCGGGGATTTACCTAACTTTGCAGCGGTGAAGGAAACTTTGGCTGCGCTGTAGTCGTTTCTCTAACTGTTAGCTTTTTTAGTAAATTATTGCGGTTCAGTATGTTATATGCACACCAAGGACAAGAAGACGTCCTACTCGAAGAAGACACAGACGTCCTACTCGAAGAGGATACAGACGTTGAAGCGGGGGAACCCGCTGATCTCATCGTGTACAACGATGACCACAATACCTTTGACTGGGTGATGAAGAGCTTCGAGGAGATCCTCGGCCACTCTTCCGCCCAGAGTGAGCAGCTTGCGCTGTTGATTCATTTCAAAGGTAAGGCAACCGTTAAGTCTGCTGCAATGGCTGAGCTTCGGCCCAAGCGCGAAGCACTTATTGACCGTGGCCTCTCCGCAGTAATCGAAGACAGGTAAACAATCTAATGGTCTTGTAGCCTGGTAGGCTGCTGCACGGAGGGGAAGTCCTCAGTGTAGCGTATTACAGGTTACAAGGCCATTGTTTTTCTACCAGACTACCGAACAACCACGAAGGACTACGCCATCCGCTGCGCGCTTAGCTGGTCTCTTGCAAAGGATTCATTTCTCTTAGCAACGACACTCCAACGCGTGGAGCCTACTAGCCTACCGAACTAACCTCATGCCTCTTTTTCGCCTGGATCCAAGATTCCCCGAGCTTTTTCCCAATCCTGAAATGACGCGGGGAGATGGCCCCGCCTGTTTTGGTGGTGACCTCACCCCCGAACGACTATTCGCCGCCTACCGTTTGGGATATTTTCCTTGGTTCAGCGAAGGCGAACCCATTCTCTGGTGGCACCCTGATCCCCGATTTGTCCTTTTTCCTGATAACCTTAAGGTTAGCAAAAGCATGCGGCCGTACTTCAATCAGCAGAAGTACACCGTCCGTTTTGATACCAACTTCCGTCGAGTGATGGAAGAATGTCAAGCCACTTTTCGTCCCGGACAGTGGGGTAGTTGGATTACCGAAGAATTAATTGAAGGCTACGTCAGCCTTCATGAAGCAGGGCTGGCACACTGCGTCGAAGTCTACGAAGGCGAGGAGCTGGTTGGCGGCTTATACGGCCTGGCCCTCGGCAAGGTCTTTTTCGGAGAGAGTATGTTTCACCACCGGCCGAATGCCAGCAAGTTCGGTTTCATCAGCCTCGTTCGCCGGCTAAAAGAGCAAGGCTACCGGGTTATAGATTGCCAGCAGCAGACGGACCACCTTGAATCCCTTGGCGGACAATCCATCTCGAGGATAGACTTTATTGGTCTTTTGGCTGGTATTGAGGCGGAGGAAACGGAGAGGGGGAAGTGGGGAGTTTAGCTGTCAGAAAAAAAGAATCGTTCTGAACTTAACGAAACCATAAATAGCCAACCAAGCCTCTCCGATATCCGTTAATACAATCAATGACACAAGTCCAAAACATTACATTTTTTCAAACGGCCAACGGCCGTGAATCTCTGGAGTCGCCGATTTCGGTAGACCGGTTGTACATCCGACAGTATGGGACTGGCCGGAAGGTGATGATTTCGTTGCATGGCTTCGGCCGCAACGGCCGCCGTATGGAACGCCTCGCCCTGGCCTTAGGCCAGGAATACACAACGTTTACCCCAGACCTGCCCTACCACGGCAAATCTGAATGGGTAAAACAACGGTACACCCCGGAGGAGATTGCTGCGGTGTTTAACTCCTTACTAGAAGACTACCAGGACCAACCGGTTTACCTGCTGGGCCACAGCCTTGGCGGCCGGGTGTTGAGCAATGTCTTGCCCTTCCTCAAGCATCCGGATATCCGGGATTTGGCCCTGGTGGCGCCAGACGGTGCCGGTGGCAGGTACACCAACTGGATCGATACCATGCCCGCCTCTCTCGTCCGGCCGTTAGCGAAATTCACTGAGCGGCCGAGGTACCTGCTGCGGCTTAGCAATTGGCTCCGTCGGAGAGGCGTCATCAACCGTTACTCGGCCGAATACTTGAACCATAACCTGAAGGACGGAACCTTCCGTCGCCGGATGGCCGGCTCGCTACGCAGCGTCCTAACCTTCCCGCCAGAGCCGAAAAAACTGGAAGCGGCCCTTGTCGCCAGAGACATCCAGGGAACGGTCTTTGCCGGCGATAGGGACCCGTTGTTACACCATGATAGAATGTCGGCAGTCTACGGTCCTTTGCCTTCTATTTCGGTCGTTCCTTACACTGGCAGCCACTGGCTGCCAGAGCAATTGCTTTACGACTATTACCTTAGCCGCTAATCAAAGACCTCTCCAGCACTGTGAATAGCCTTTCCTTCGATAACGTCGGTACCCTACTAGACCGCACCACCCGCCTGATGAAGGCCCACTTTCAGCGTACCTTCAAGGATGCAGGAATTGACATTACCCCAGAACAATGGGTATTGCTGGACCACCTGTTCAAGGCTGGAGCATCGTCTCAGACCGACCTGGCCAACGGCACCTTTAAGGATGCGCCAACGGTCTCCCGCATCATCGATAAGCTCTCCCAAAAGGGAATGGCACAACGTAGTCGTTTTCCCAACGACCGCCGTCGTTACCAGGTGGACCTGACGGACAAGGGCCGTGAGATACACGGCGTACTGAACCCTAAAGTGGAAGAACTACGCGTCCAGGCTTGGAGCGGGCTGTCCCAGGATGATTATGATGACCTAGTGAGGTTACTGGGAGCGATACGGGAAAATTTTCCAGAGTAGAAGGGGACGCGTTTAGCTTTTAGTTGCTTACGACCGACGAGTTTGGCACATTAGGGGTAGAGCAAGTATCCCTCCCTCATCTCCCGATAATCAAACAACTCCGCCAGCCAGCCAGCCTTAATCTGTTCAGCCGAATCACCCCGGAGGATGGCTTCGCGAAGGCCTGGACCTCCGGCCAGAAGGTCGAAAAAGTCGGGGCGGGTGAAGAACTCAACACCGGCGTCTGTGAGAGAGCGGTAGCAACGGACAAGCATGTCGACCTCGATGCCATCCTTATTTGTGGCAGTGTAGATGTCGGCTGGGGGGATACCGGTGAGGATGACTCCTCGGCACTCTTTGTTTTCTAATTTTGGGTATTTGCTGCCAGGGCCGGAGACGGGGGTGAACGTATATTGACCAGGAAGCTTAGGATGGCCGTAAACCTGGAATTGATTGTTGGTGCCGCGGCCGACGGAGACGGCCGTGCCTTCAAAGAAACAGAGGCTGGGGTAGAGGTAGATACTTAGTTGGTTGGGGAGATTGGGCGACGGTGGAACGGGGAGTTCGTAAGGTGTGGCGTGGGTATAGCTTTTCATGGGGATGATCACCAGCTTCGGAGCTAGTTTGCTGGGGATCCAACCTTCCCCGATGGCCATTTGGGCAAATTCGGCTACGGTGAGGCCGTGGACGACGGGGATGGGGGCTATGCCCACAAAGCTCTGGTGGGCCATGTCAAGTATGGGCCCGTCGATGTAATGGCCATTGGGGTTGGGCCTGTCCAGAATCATTACTGTTTTTCCATGGCGGCCGGCGGCTTCGAGGACGTAATAGAGGGAAGAAATATAGGTGTAGAACCGAGCACCGACGTCTTGGATGTCGAAGAGGATAATGTCGACGTCAGACAAGTCTTTCTCGGTAGGCTTTTTGTTTTTGCCGTAGAGAGATTTGATGGGCAAGCCGGTGGCCTGGTCTTTGCCGTCTTTGATGGTGGTACCAGCATCGCCGCCGCCCCGGAAACCGTGCTCGGGGGCAAAGATTTTGCGAACGTCGATGCCGCTGGCTAGTAAGGTGTCGACGAGGTGAACGCCGCCGAGAGTTGACGTTTGGTTGACGAGCAGGGCGACGCGCTTACCCTTGAGGCTAGGGAGGTAAGTCTCCATCTCAAACGCTGCTGGCCGGACTACCGGAGCTGGCCCCTCACTTTGCTCTTCAACAACCTCGCCTTGCACCTGCGTTCGCGGTGAAGTCACCGCTGCTTCAGAGTTGCCGCAATTTGTGGTAATGAAAAGAAAAAAACAAATAAAAACGTGTATCTTCGCCATTGGTGCTATATTATTGGCCCAACTTACGTCAAGCTTTAGATGAAAAACAAAGAATACGCGATTGTTGATTTGGAGACGACCGGCGGGCGGGCCAGCCGCAACCGGGTCACGGAAGTTGGCATCGTAATCTTTGATGGGGAAAAGGTACTTGAAACCTACCAAAGCCTCTTGAATCCGGAGACATTCATTCCTACCCAAATCACCAAGCTGACTGGTATAACGATGGAAATGGTCGCCGACGCGCCCAAGTTTTTTGAAGTCGCCAAAAAGGTCATCGAACTCACCCAAGATCGCATCTTCGTTGCCCACAACAGCCGGTTCGACTACGACTTCCTCAAAGAGGAATACCGTCGCCTCGGCTACACTTTTAGCCGCAAGCAACTCTGTACTGTTCGCCTAAGCAGGAAGATCTTTCCTGGCCTAAAGTCCTACAGCCTTGGCAACCTTACCAAGCATTTTGGGATTGGACTGGAGAACCATCACCGCGCCCTAGCGGATGCAACTGCCACTACTGAACTACTCAAACTTTGTCTCGCCGGACCCAATTCCGAGGAGGAAGTCAAGAGCTTTGTCAACCGGGGGATTTCGGAAACGAAGCTGCCAAGAAACATGAAGCTGAGCCAGATTGAGGATCTGCCAGAAGAATGCGGTGTCTATTTCTTCCACGATCTGAATGGCGAGGTTATCTATGTCGGTAAGAGTAAAAATATCCGCTCCCGGATCGCCCAGCATTTCAACGATCGGACGCCCAAAGGGCAAAAGATCGCCGACCGAATGGCTGATATCACTTATGAATTGACGGGCTCGGAGCTTGTAGCTCTGCTGCACGAGAGCGAAGAAATCAAGCGCCTACAGCCTGCCATTAACCGGGCACAGCGCCGAACCAAGTTCGACTGGGCCATCACTTCTTACCTCAACGACGAAGGCTATCGGTGTTTTGGTGTTGTTAGAAATACGGCCAAAGCCCGTAAAGAAGAGGACATCATCAATGTCTCTCCAACCATGAGCCGGGCCAAAAGCCGGCTAAACTACATCCGCAAAGACCTAGAGCTCTGTGGCAATTTCACAGAAGGCTCCAAGAGCACCTCCGCCTGTTTTCAGTTTCACCTCAAGCAGTGTAAAGGCGCCTGCGTTGGCCACGAAAGCACGGAAGATTACAATGCGCGCGCAGAACAAGCGCGCCTCCGCCTCCGCCAAGTCTTCGACGAAGACTTCCTCCTCTTCGACCGTGGCCGCACCCACGATGAAGAAGCCGTTGTCCTCGTCCAGGGCGGTAAATACCGTGGCTATACCTTCATCGACAAAGAAGAAGCTAACGATATTCCCTCCATCATGGGGTCGATTAAGCTGTTGCACTCTCATCCCGATACCGCTAGGATTATTCAGCGGTATGTGAGTGAAAAGGGAGGACGGATGGTTGATTTGCAAACGGGGAAGCGGAAGAGTCTTGTTTAGATTATTGGCTTATTGGTCTTTTGGGCTGTTGGAGGTTTGGGTGCTCGCTTCGCTCGTGTTTGGCACTGAGGCACTAAGGCTCCGCGTGTTGGAGGTTTGGGTGCTCGCTTCGCTCGTGTTTGGCACTGAGGTGCTAAGGGCACTAAGGCTCCGCGTGTTGGAGGTTTGGTGGCTCGCTTCGCTCGTTTTGGCACTGAGGTAGTAGGAGCACTAGGGGGCTGCGTGTTGGAGGTTTGGTGGCTCGCTTCGCTCGTTTTGGGCACTGAGGCACTAAGGGCACTAAGGCTCCGCGTGTTGGAGGTTTGGTGGCTCGCTTCGCTCGTTTTGGGGCTGAGGTAGGAAATCCATAGGCTTGGCGAATGGGCTTCGTGGGAACCAGTGTGCCAAGCGTACGAACCAAGGTTAGGTTGTTGCTAAAGAGGTTGGTACTGCGAAATATGTCGATTTAGGGCTGGAGGCTACTGCCGCTTGGTACACTTATAGGTTTTCCCTCTCTGCGCTTAAACCTCCCTTTGCACCTGCGTCCACGCCCCTCCAACCACTAGGCATTTCATAAGAATAGCCTCTCGTAGGAACAAAATTTTCTATCCGTCTGGCATGCTCATTCAGCTTTTTAAGTGGCGAGGAGTGTTGTAACATTGTGATCCGTCCCCCACCAGACACTTTTAACAGTGTGTCTATCAGACACCCATTTCGGGTAATTTTATATCTTTGTTGTCCTATTGCCTGAAAAGACATTTTTATAGCCGTTGCTGAAAACATTTCAGTTTGTTCGGGCATTTTCCTCCTTACCAAGTGAACAACGCTTTCGGTTACGACATATCTACATCGCAACATCAAGTTGGCCGAACCTTGTGTTCGGCAGCTATTCGCCTATATCAATTCAGTATAAACCATTATTACATGAAGCAATTCTTACTCTTTGCTTGCCTGTCAATCTTTAGCCTCAGCCTCAGTGCTCAGGTATACGTTGACATCGACGCCACAGGTTCCGGAGACGGTACCACTTGGGCAGACGCTTACACGAGTCTTAACGACGCCCTTCTCGCAGCCGACGCTGGCAGCGAAGTATGGATCGCTGACGGTACGTACGTCACTCCAGACACTACTTCTTTCTTCGTTGACAAAGAACTCACCATCCTCGGTGGCTTCAACGGCACCGAAGCTGCAGCAACCGATGCTGCTCCAAACACTAACGTTGTAATCCTTAGCGGAGACGTTATGGGCAACGACGTTGCTGGCTATGACAGCCTCAGCCGGGTTGACAACAACCGCGTTATCTTCTTCCAAGATACGAACGCTGTTTCTGCTTACACCATCACGCTTGACGGTGTAACGATTCAGAACGGTAACATCGAAGGTTTCGTTGACGGTAGCCTCCTCCCATTCGCTGGTGGTGGTCTTCTTAGCTTCGCTAAGTCAGTCGTTAGCCGGGTGAATTTCACCGCTAACCACGCTGACTTTGGCTCTGCAATCGCAATGTTGTTCAACACCTCTGATGATTCTACTTTTGATGACATCAACGTAACTGGTAACACAACCGAGAACGAAGCACAGGTTTACAACCGCCTCAATACTGGCGTTGTCTTCTCTAAGTCTACTTTCAACGGTGCTGCTGATACAGGCGCTAACGCTTCTGTTATGGTCTTCGCCAATGAAGTTGGTGCCTTTACTGTTACTGACTGTGTGTTTGACTCAATCTCCACTGCTTCTGGCCGTGGTGCTGGTGTAAACATCACTACTGGTGTTGACGGCAAGGTTCTCAATTCTACATTTACCAATTGTTCTGCCGACCTCGGTGGTGCAGTTTACCTCCGTAACTTCGATCCTATCGTAGACGCTGGAGGCGGTGTTTCTGCTGGCGACATGGCCGTTGAAAACTGTGACTTTAGCGACATCGCAAGCTCCCGTTGGGGTGGTGTTGTTCTTTTAAGCCAGGTTAACAGCGTTGTTAAAAACGTAACTATTTCTGACGTTGAGTCTCTGGTAAATGGTGGCCTCGGTGGCGCACTTTACCTCCAGTCTAACGCTGAAGATGGTACCCTTCCACTCTCAGCTGACTGGCAGGACATCTCTATCTCAGACGTTGAAGCCGGCGGTGCCGGTGGCGGTATCTTCATCTTCACTGAGTCTGTTTACACGGTTAACATGAAGAACGTAACCCTCGACAACGTTGTTGGTGGTGGTAGCGGTGGTGGCCTTTACCTCAATGGTAATGGTGTTGCTGCTGCTGAAGAGAACGTTGCTGTTCTTGATAACATAAGCATCTCGAATGCTGCTGCTGAAGGTTTCGGTGGTGGATCTATCTTCTTCGCACAGGATGTTGACATCAAGAATTCTACTTTCAAGGACAACCAAACGGCCCTTGATTCTGGTAACGGTGGCGGTGTTTACGCCCAGGGTACTGGTATCACTGTTCGCATTTCTGACTCTGAGTTCGAAGGTAACCGCGCACTTAGCGGTTCTGGCCTTGCCGTATTCGGCGCTGGCCAGCAGACAACTGTTAAGCGTTCTACGTTCGACGGTAACGGTACTGTTTCTGCTTCTGCTTTCCGTGGTGGTGCTATGGCATTCTTCCAGGGTGACGGTTCTAACGTCTCCATTGACAGCACGGACATGATCAACAACTCTACAACTGCTGACGAATTTGTTTCTGGTGGTGGTGCGATGTACGTTTCTAACATCACTGATGTTGCTGGCGATTTCAGCGTAACCAACAGCCGCATCGAAGCCAACACAGTTGCCGATTCCGGTAACGGTGGTGGTATTTACTTCATTGATGGTGTTACCGGAACAATCGAGAACACCAACTTCCTGTTCAACAGTGCTAACGATGGTGGTGCGCTCGCAGCCCTCCTCTTCGAAATTCCTGATACCGTTAACAACATCCCGATGGTAAGCCTTCCGGCATTTGATGTTGACGTAAACAACTCACTGATCATCAGCAACACTGCTGGTAACCAGGGTGGTGCTGTGACAACACAGCGCGCTATGATGAACTTCACTAACGTAGTATTCGCCCGCAACGAAGTTGGTGGTGACGGTGCAAGTGGTGGAGCCATAAGTTTTAACGGAACTCCTGCTAATGTAGATGCTAACA
This sequence comes from Neolewinella sp., assembly GCA_047637095.1. Lineage (GTDB taxonomy): Bacteria > Bacteroidota > Bacteroidia > Chitinophagales > Saprospiraceae > Neolewinella. The sequence goes on from JBLIGS010000044.1 coordinate 10,700, forward strand.
ATGATTTTGAGAGCGCATCTCTATCTGTGCTTACTACTGCAATTGTTAACTGTTCGTTCTTCGCTAACGTGAATGGTCAGGGCGATGGTGATGTTGGAAATGCTATTTCACTCTTTCAGCCTCAAAACCCATTCAACGACACTGAGCAATCCATTACTTTAACGCTTCAGAACAACGTCTTCTTCCAGGAGGAAGAAGGGCAGAATTCTATTGACTTTGAACCTGCCACCGACGATCCTGCTACGGCATTTGGAACAATCAGTGTTGTTTCTAATGGTGGTAACTTCTTCAACGCTCCAAATAGCGACCAAGTCGTGCTTGGTGCGCTCGACATCACTGACCTTACAGCTATCGACTCTGAGTTGCTCTTCGAAGATCCATTCGAGAATACTTCTGAATTCCCACTGCTTCGCCCACTCTTCTCGGACGACAACCCACTGATTGGTACTGCCGTAACTGGCGGTCTCCTTCCAGCTACCGGCATTGACGGTAACCCACGTGGTGATGAGCCAGAGATTGGTGCTTACGAACTCGAATGGGGCGTAACCAGCGTTCAGCCAGTAGAGGAAAGCGGTCTCGACATGAGCTTCTTCCCTAACCCTACTGTTGACGTGGTGAACATCCAGAACAACGATGCCAGCATCCAGAACTTCACGGTTGTGGTAACTGACATGTCTGGTCGTATCATTACTTCTGCTAAGTACAACGGCACGGTTAACCGCCTTGACCTGACGAACGTTCCTACGGGCGTTTACAACCTTCAGCTTGAAGTAAACGGCAGCGTTTACAGCAAGCAGATCGTGAAGCAGTAAGCTTTAATTTGAAAACCGGTTTTACCGGTTTTTACTGATCGCAAAGCGGCGGCAGTTAGACTCGTTCTAACTGTCGCCGCTTTTTTTTTAGTCCATTAGGTTCAGCGGTTTCCGCTTACGGCTAAATGCTTAGGTGGAGGCCGAAGGCCACCTGGGTTTAATCTACAATGCCTAACAACTTCCCCTGCCCCCTGCGTCCGCGGCAAAAAAGTCCCTTCAGGTTGCATAAGTGAGATTTGGGTCCCTACCTTTGTGTTATGATTAAGAGCGTATCGCCCATCATACGTCGAGTCCGACGACAGATCCAGAGGATCAAGTAAGCTTCCCGCCCCAGCGCTCGGAAGCGCCCGCAACCTTTATGTGTTGATCGGGCAGTAGCGATACCCCTTCTCCCCATATACCCCAGGCCGTTTCCGGCCCCCTTCCTCCTTCCATTATGCATATTGATCTCCTGACGGCTCAACCTGAGCACGCTGTCTTTGCACAACCCATCTGTGACCTCATGGCCGAGTCGGCCAAAGCCCGCGGCACTGGCATCGCTACCCGAAAACCGGAGTACGTTGCCGAAAAAATCCTGACCGGTAAGGCCGTCATCGCCCTCGTCGAAGGCGAACTCGGCGGCTTTAGCTACATCGAAACCTGGGGACACGGCAAGTACGTCGCCAACTCCGGCCTGATTGTAAACCCCAAATTCCGACGCCTCGGGCTGGCCAGGAAGATAAAAGGCGCCATCTTCAACCTGTCCCGTGAGCTCTACCCGGATGCTAAAATATTCGGCATCACGACCAGCTTGCCCGTGATGAAAATCAACAGCGACTTGGGCTACAAACCAGTCACCTTCTCCGAACTCACCCAAGACGACGCCTTCTGGGCCGGCTGTAATTCCTGCCCCAATTTTGACATCCTCACCCGCAATGAACGAAAGATTTGCCTCTGCACGGCGATGTTGGCTTCTTCGGGCAACGATGCCAAAAAAATGGCGGTTGACCTTTCGGGGATGATCGTCGATGGGTAGCCCGCAACCCGCAACTCGCAACCTCGCAACCCGCAACGCCCGCAACCCGCAACCACAAACCCGCAACTCCAACAATATGAAAAAGATAGTCCTCGCCTACTCCGGCGGCCTCGATACCAGTTACTGCATTAAATACCTCACCCATGAAAAAGGGTACGAAGTCCATGCGCTGACGGTAGATACTGGTGGCTTCTCCGACGAAGAAATTGTAGAAATGGAAGCCCGCGCCATGTCTCTCGGCGCCACCAGCTACAAACGCGTTGATGTTACCGGAGCCTACTACAAAGAATGTATCCGTTACCTCGTCTATGGCAATTGCCTGCGTTACCAAACCTACCCGATGAGCGTGAGCGCCGAGCGGATGTTTCAGGCCATGAGCGTTGCCCGTTACGCGGTAGAAATCGATGCCGATGGTGTGGCCCACGGCTCCACCGGAGCCGGTAACGACCAGGTTCGTTTCGACCTCGCCTTCGAACTTAGTGGCAAAGAACTGGAGATCATCACCCCGATTCGGGATATGCAACTGAGCCGGCAGGAAGAAGTAGACTACCTCGCTAAACACGGCTTGGCCTGGCCCGAAAAGAAAGGAACTTACAGCATCAATGCCGGTCTCTGGGGAACCTCCGTTGGCGGCGCAGAAACACTGACAAGCCACAAGTCTTTGCCCGAAGATGCATGGCCCGTACCCGTTACAGAAACCGAAGCTAGAGACATTGACCTTAACTTTATTGAGGGAGAATTTATCGGCTTCGACGGCAAGACTTTCGGCTCCCAAGTGGAAGCAATTAAGGCCTTAGAAGTAGTAGCCGCCCCCTTCGGCATTGGCCGGGATATTCACGTTGGAGACACCATCATCGGCATTAAAGGCCGGGTCGGATTTGCCGCCGCTGCCGCCGTCCTGATTATTAAAGGGCATCACCTGCTGGAAAAGCATACGCTTGCCAAATGGCAGCTCTTCTGGAAAGAACAGCTGAGCAATTGGTACGGCATGATGCTGCACGAAGGACAGTTTCTCGACCCCGTTATGCGGGACGTTGAGGCCTTCATGGAAAGCTCGCAAGACACGGTTAATGGCAGCGTTCACATCACTTTGCATCCGCATCGCTACAGCCTTAACGGCATTACTTCGCCGAACGATTTGCTGGGCGCTGGATTTGGCGCTTACGGCGAAATGAACAAAGGCTGGAGTGGGGACGATGTACGCGGATTTACGAAGATTTTGAGTGTGCCGGGGCGGATTCGGAATGCAGTAAACAAAAAAAGCTAGTAGAGACAGGGCATGCCCTGTCTGGGGAATGCCCTATCTGTACGGGCCTGCCCTGTCTGTATGGGTATGCCCTATCTGGGGAATGCCCTATCTGTACGGGCCTGCCCTGTCTGTATGGGCCTG
>JBLIGS010000045.1:0-13802 GCA_047637095.1 Neolewinella sp.
TCTACGGCAGAGCCATTGTCAATTGATCCGGCAAGGAAAATTGTTTGTTGACCTCGGTGGTGACGGGTAAGGGGTTGGGGTGGTTTGATGGAAGGCACTGTCAGTTAGTTTAAAAACAAAGCTAAGAATTTAATACCTAAAAAATTACCCTATTTCAAACCTCCACCCTCTAAACTTCAATCTCTAAAAACTACCTTCGCCCCCGAAACCAAACACACCCTAATGACTAAGTTTTTAATCGCCGCTTTATTGGCTTTGCCAATTTCCCTATTCGCTCAGCGCACCGCTTTTCCGCCACCGCCTGCACCAATAGCCCAAGATCCGCCAATGTTCTACGTTCCGTTCAACGACCGGGGGAAGTGGGGATATTCTGACACACTGGGCAACATTGTTATCAAGCCAGCCTTTGACCAAGCCTCCCTTTTTTCTAAAAAAGCAAACGTTGAGGGCGTAGTCATCAGCGCTGAAGTAATGCGCAAGGGTAAGAAGGACCGAATAGACGCAATGGGAAAATCCTTACTACCTAAAAAGGCGGAACTAAAGCTGTTTAAGCAGTTTCGACGTTCAAATACCGGACTACAAATACTGTGCCTGGTTGCTAACAAGAAAGGCCACTGGGCCGTTGTTCAAGTAGGAAAGGAGGCAAAACCAGGCTTCAATTATAGTCCAATACCGGGAGTCGATCCGACTTATGGTAGCGCCCCAATTTTCCTACGTAACCGGGAGACAAAGTTGATAGAGCAGTACGACATAGCCAGCCATAAATTTAGACCAAGTGATTATAGTCAGGCAATGAAAATGTATCCTGCAGACAAGTCCTCGTACGCGCGCCTATACGCAGTGACCAGCACAGGAGACACCCTTATGTTCGATGGCAGAAATTTCCGACCTGCCGTATTCAAACCAGGTGTAGACTATATTATGTTCGCCCCTGACGATAAGGTAAAAAGCTCTGATAGCGGATTTGATGGTCCAGAGTTTGAATATATGGAAATAGAAGAAGAAGAATTCTATCTTTCACTTGCAGACAAGGCAAAACTTAGCACACAGTTCAAAGTCGATGCAATACTGGACAATGCAGGATTTAGTCGTTACCTCAGTGGCAAGTACGGTATTAGCAAACTCTACGTTGCGCAGCGCGGCAGCCTGTTTGGCGTAATTGACCAGGATGGCAAGGAGCTCCTACCTTTCACCTACGACCGGATCACACTTGAAGACGACGGCACCCAGGCAGCGATTTACCTCAACGGTAAAGTTGGCCGCAAACTCTTCTTCACGATCTACCCAGCCATTGAGCCCATCTACGACAGTCTCTACGAGTACCACAGCTACCGGGTAAATCGCAGATGGAGCTTTGTCGTTTATCTAGGACAGGTTAACGGAGAGGCGGTTCTGGTGGGTGAAAACGGCACCAAATATTACCGTTTAAAACGCTAACATCTGACCACTTAGCTATATGGATAGGTATTAAACAAAGCGAGTAAGGCACGTCCCGGACTCGGTCACTTAAGGTTGCCCACGAAGCTCAACGGGCACAGCATTTACTTTATGCCATTCGAAAACTACGTTAAGTGACTGAGTCACCTATAATAGCTCCGAATCATTACCCTACCCTGACCTTGCGGTTTAACATCGGCGTTACCTTTGCTTGCCTCAAAGACCATTTCCCTGCACCTGCGTCCGCGCCCCAAAATCGCGTTCGCCCAAGCAACAACCACCGATGAAAAAAACGTACATCCTCGTTCTCGTAATGGCCATCGTCGCCGTCGGTATCGCCCTCCAGGCTGGAGGCGATGTAGCGCCCTACGCCAGCTTCGCCTCCGCCACCGAAAGTGGTGAAACGGTCAAGCTCGTCGGCACCCTCGTCAAGGACAAGCCGATGGTCTTTGAACCCACCGTCGACCCCAACAAATTCTCCTTCTTCCTCGAAGACCAGGACGGCACCGAACGCGAGATTATCCTCCTGAAAGGCAAGCCACAGGATTTTGAGATGTCCGAATCCATCGTCCTTCAAGGACGGATGAAAGGCGAAATTTTCATCGCTAAAGACATCCAAATGAAGTGCCCTAGTAAGTACAAGGATGAGGAATCAATGATCAAAAGTTTAGTAGAGTAAACGCCTTCGGTGTTTATTCAGACGCTCCCTTCGGGAGCTTGTAGACGCGGCTTCGCCGCTTGTAGACGGCCTTCGGCCTTGTAGACTACCGCACAGCTCCGGCACTACAAACGCAGCGTCTATAAGTGAACGTAGCGAACGTCTAAAAGCCCGCAGGCCGTCTACAAGTAAAGTCGTGTAACGGCTGAACATCTACAAGCGCAGCGTCTAAAAGAGCGCGCAGCGAACGTCTAAAAGCGGCACAGCCGCGTCTAAAACGCGGCACAGCCGCGACCAATAAATGGAAGAAGTTCAATACATCGGCGAACACCTCGGCCCACAGTACGTAGGCCATTTCGCTATGCTAGTCGCTTTTTTTGCGGGTATTCTGAGTATGATTAGCTATTGGCTAGCAACATACTACCGCGATGAAAAACTCCGCGGCAACCGTTGGGGACGTCTCGGACAGCTGAGCTTTCTGGCACACGGCGCAGCAGTTTTCACCGTTATTGGAACGATCTTCTTCGCCATGCTCAACCAGTACTACGAGTACAATTACGTGAGCAGTCACGTGAGCGGCGACCTTCAACAACGCTATATTTTTGCAGCCTTTTGGGAAGGCCAAGAAGGTAGTTTCCTTCTCTGGATGTTCTGGCACGTTATCCTTGGCTATGTGCTGATGGTGACGGCAAAGAAATGGGAACGGCCAGTGATGACGGTGATCTGTTCCGTACAGGTCATCATTGTAACCATGATTCTCGGCGTTCACTTTGGCCTTGGTGATTGGGCTATAAAACTGGGCTCCAACCCCTTGCTTTTGCTGCGGCAGACCATCGATGCTCCCATTTTTCAGCAGGCCGATTACGTCGCTTTGCTGAAAGGTAGTGGTCTTAATCCCAGCCTTCAGAATTACTGGATGACCATCCACCCCCCTACCCTTTTCCTCGGTTTTGCCAGCACGGTGGTCCCTTTCGCTTTTGCGGTGGCTGGCCTGTGGACGGGCGATCACAAAGGCTGGCTGCGGCCAGCACTGCGCTGGAGCCTATTCAGTGGTGGTATCCTCGGCATCGGTATTTTAATGGGCTCAGCTTGGGCCTACGAAGCACTGAATTTTGGCGGATACTGGGCCTGGGATCCAGTGGAGAACACTAGTCTTGTTCCTTGGCTATTGATTGTTGCAGGACTGCACACCAACCTGATTAGCCGAGCTACTGGCCAGGGCATTCGGGCGACGTACATCTTCTACCTGCTAGGGTTCATCATGACCATTTACAGTACGTTCCTGACCCGTTCGGGGCTCCTAGGCGATACTTCCGTTCATGCATTTACCGAGATGGGACTCGAATCCCAGCTCCTCTTTTTCATCTGCTTTTACGTCTCCCTTGCCATCGGTTTGATGATCTGGCGATGGCGCAGTGTGCCGACTCCGGAGAAGGAGGAAAGCGTCGGTTCACGAGAGTTTTGGATGTTCATCGGCAGCCTGGTGTTGTTCATGTCGGCGGTGCTGATCACTGGTGCGACGAGCCTTCCGGTTTACAATGCTGTCCGGGAATTCTTCGATCCGACTTTCGACGGTTTGAGCCTCGAAGACCCGGAGCAAACCCACAACAATTTCCAGATTTACATTGCCATTTTCCTCGGCATTTTGTCGGGTGTAGCACACTTCCTGCGTTGGCGGGAGGAGAAGTTCTCCGAGCACAGCAAGTCTTTCCTGCTTCATTCATTAGGCGCGGTCGCAGGTGCAGTGTTTTTGTCCTGGCTTACGACCCTCTGGGTCCAAGCTCCGGGTTGGCAACATAAAACGATGCTTTTCAGCGCCTGGTTTGCGGTATGGAGCAATGCGGACTACCTAGTTACGTTCATGCGCAAGGATGCCAAGGTCTTCGGCTCTAGCCTAAGCCACATCGGTTTTGGTCTTATGATCATTGGTATCCTCGCCTCCGGCACCAACAAACGCATCATCAGCCAAAACCAATTCCTTATGGAAGGGTTGACGGCTGAGGAAGAACTTGAAAGAACGTCTATCACCTTGTTCAAGGACCTGCCCATGGGCATGGAGAACTACGAACTCAACTTCGTTGGGGACTCTATCCACGGCTTCAACCGGACGTACTTTGTCGACTACATCGAGAAGGATACCGCCGGACAGGTAATTCAGAAATTCAGGTTGGAGCCCAATATTCTCTACGATCGTAAGTTCGAGAAAATTGCCATCACCAACCCGAGTACCAAGCGCTATTGGAACCGGGATGTCTTCACCGTCATCATGTCGATGCCGGAGGAGGAACAGAGTATTTCTGCCAAGAAGAAAAAGGAAGAGGAGTTAGTGTACGTCGTTGCCCCGCTCGCCATTGGCGAGACGCACAACTTCCGTGACACCGTCCGTTTCCGGTCTCGTCAGGACACGTTCTTAGTCCGGAACTTCACGGCCAGCCTGAAGTCTTTTGCCCGGGTGCCAGAGCACCCAGATTACATTGCGGAGCCGGGTGACATCGGCGTCGGTGCCACCATCGTCGTCAGGCGCGATGCTCGTAGTAAGGAACAGTACGAACGGCAGGTAGCCCTTGTCCTACGGCAGGGCCTTCTCTACCACTACCCTGCTCAGGTAGACGACATTGCCACCCGCATCAAGATCGATGAATCCGTCTTCGATCAACTACTGGTCTCTGAGGAAAGCCTTGATTACCAGGAATACACCGTCAAGCCTGGAACGACCTTTAAAGTGGGCGACAAAACCGTCACCTTCACCCGTTTCCAGTCTAATCCTGAAGTCCCTCACTACAAGTCAGAGGCAGGCGACCTCGCCGTTTCAGCAATACTCAACATCTCTGCCTCCGACGGATCAACGGGTACGATGGAGCCCGTCTTCATCATCCGAGAGAATGTCCCTAGCCGTGTTCGTGACGAACACCGGGAACTCGGCCTGTTCGCCAACCTCGTCAACCTCAACCCTGAGACCAGCGAGGCTACGCTGCTGATTGCAGAGTCGCCTTCTCGCAGCGAACTCAAGATTCCGATCGCCATCGCTTCAAAATCCGTCCGCTCGGATTGGATCACGCTCCAGGCCATCGAATTCCCGGGCATCAACCTCTTCTGGTTTGGTACCATTGGTATGATGCTGGGGATGCTGATCAATATGGTGGTTAGGTTGAGGAGTAGGAAGGGCTAGAGCTAGATTTTAGAGATTAGGATTTAGGAGGTAGATTCTTAGAAATAAGTACCCGCCTAAAAGTCCCAACTCAGAGAGAGGCGATCACGCACAGCGTAAAAACGCTCAATAGTAGACAAAAAAAAGGATGGTCGAGTCCTCTCGTACTCGACCATCTTCGTAACCTACTTCAAAAATGATTCATAGCGTAAAGCGCTATGTGTGTGTGTATGTTCAAGTGTTAATTATATAAGCCAATAACCGTTTAAAGAGTAGTTCTTAGTGCAGGCTGATCTTATGGGTAAAGACTGCACCTGCTTGAGTGGTACCCGTGATTCCTTCTAGCTTAAAAGTTTCAGGAGTCAGTAGTGATCGTCCGGGTCAAATAGAAGGATCGATGTCCGGGCCACCAATTTCGTTGTAGAAGTCATAGCCGCCATTCAAGCTAGCGGTTTCGCCTTCGTATTAGGTCATGTTGTCACCAGGGCTGAAGCCGGTAAAATAATTGAGCTGAGCTGCCAACCGAGTTGGTAACAGCAGTCAAAATAGCAAGATGGGCAGATATGTGAGAGGCGAGACGACTTCGCCAGGAAGCGAGGAGGGCGGAAGGTAAAAGTGTTTGCATTGTTCATTTAGTTAACATAGGTAGAGGGAGTAATGTGTCAACGGGCAACACAGTCCAAGGTCAGCTGTCACAACTAGTGATGGCCAGTTGGCATGAATGAACGGGCCCCTTAGTAGGGTCAGCGTTCCACATTCGTGTGGTTTCGGACTTTATTTTAATTGTAGACTGTGTTGTTCTAAAGCATAGTATTCCCAATTGGTGATATCCAGTTCTAACCGACGCGTGCAGGAAGTGCAAACAAATGATTACTCACTGAACGTGAACTTAATTTTGATACAAGAGGAAAATTGAAGTAGTGTTATGAAGGGCCGTCTAAACCCAGTTTGTGTGTGTGTTGTGTCATTATGTCTTAAACAGAGATTCGTATGAGAAAATATAGTGGATGTGCAATTGCTATTAAGTTAAATCGAATAACAAAAGATTACACTATCAAATCCTACACTAAAGTAGTAAAAAATATTGAAACCTACAAACCTAAAAACCCAATTATTCCCCTAAATACGCTATTTAGCGTAGCCAATAAGGGCTTACACTTACAAAAACAAGTATAAACACCTATGACGCTAAAGGCGTCACAACAGCCTTTTTCATTCGCCATCAAACCACCTTCCATTATTGCAAAAAAACATATGTGATTTAATTAATTTTCATCATCCCCTAAAATGTCTTTTTTTTTCACCCCTTCCCTTTGCATCTAATATTATATATATCATATCCATTATAATTAAGTGCAATACTGATGCCAACTACTTAATTAATATGTCTCCCTTCAGCACTTCTACGGCCATGTCCATTCTCGGATTCCTTTTACCAAGGAACACATCCCTGGTAACCGGCACTTCGTAATCTGGAACCAAATTCCCGGTTCCCGGCCGCCAGGGGCTGATATTCATATCTGCAATCCGCAATTTAAATATCCCTGGATCCCCCATAGAGAAATACCGGAACCGACCGCCATATATCTGATTTATAGAGCCACCGCTGGTGGCTCCAACAATGGGAATCCCCTCCGCCTCCCGGAGGGAATGTGCCAACATGGTTGCTGCGGAGAACGTGGTCTCATTGATCAGGACAACAACCTTTCCGTCGTATCGCTTTTTGTCCTTGTGGGGCTTTTGCTCCTTCAGCAGGCCCGGCCGAAAGTAAAGTCCGTCCTTGCGGTGCATCCCACCAAGGTATCGATAGGACAATCTCCGAAAGAGCCCCTTCCCTCCTGCATCCGGCGACCGACTTTCCCATTTGCTAGCGTATTGAAAGGTAGTATCCGTAAGGTAGGCCAACACCTCCATGGCTTTGACGATGCTTCCGCCACCGTTTCCTCTCAGGTCAAAGACCAGTCCATTGTTTGGTCGGTTATTAATGATGTAAAAAATCTTCTTGAGTTCTTTATAGTAGTTAGCCTTCCGCCGTTTATATCTCCCGTTGTTGAAGCTGGATATCCGTAGGTGCCAGAGGCTGTCCTCAGGCAGCCATTTTAGGTCCATCAGGCCAACCGTTTTGGGAATGAGCATTGATTCTTTCTTGCTAAGCGGCTTCGCCAGAGGGAAGGTGTACTTCAAGTTAATCCATCGGTTTTGGATTTCACCGTCGTTATGCAAGGTGGTAAGTAGGACGGAGTCTCTTGGGCCAAAGAGCCGTTGATAACCGTAGGAGATAGAGTATGCTGCACGGCGGGATGCACCTTCTGGGTATCCATGGTCGTTGAGTCCCGCAAACGGGGTCAAGGCGTCAACAATCTCTTTAACAGGTTTACCGTCCAACTGCAAAACGGTTGTTCCTAGTGGAATGGTATCACCGGTGCCGGTTGGCACTGGGCGGGTGAGGATGAAGCCGGCGTCTTCGGTATCATAGACGGAGATATACCGCTGGCGGGCGGCGAGTGACTTGGCCCTTGCTTCGGGAAGGGACGATGTCAACTCTAGGTGACCATCGCCGATGGCGCGCTGCAACGCAGCGGCGTGGCCGATGAAGCTGGCTAGGTGGACGGAGTCTCCGCCCGGCAGCTCTGCTGCCGTGACCAACAAGGTATCCAATGTATTACGGAGTAGTTGCCTCCCGGCATCGTCTTGGGTAAACGGGTGGTGATAGACAAGGGTGTCATGCACTGCCTCTAACAAACCTTGCACCTGCGTCCGCGCCAAAGAATCCTGCCCAGAAAGACCAGACATGAAGAAGTATAGAACGGATAGTAGGGTCAGGCGCATTGGACTCGGGGTTTTATCACTGCAAATTATCAAACGGATTCGCTTCGGCCTCCTCTGACAACAAACATTAACAGAAGGTTACAATTTATAGGTCAAGCAGTCGGCTATCGCAAATCACAACCTCCCCCGATACATTCTAAACTGGCTCTCCATGCCATAGTAAGCGCTTTCTCTCGTAAAGAAATTCCTCCCCGACGCGGTCTCGGCAGTCGGCAAAAAGCCAATCGTAATCGTTGCGAAGAATCCGTTCGATAGGCACAAGCTTCCCTTTTTCATACTGCATATCCAGGCGGAGGACAATGGTCTGGTCTCCGGGAGAAAGCGGGAAGGTATCAGAGCAGAAGCCTAAGGCGGAGGCGCGGACGCCGGTGCGAGGTTTGTTGAGTGGCAAGGTGAATTGGCCCGTTTGGTCGGCGCTAGTACCCGAGCGGGTACCCAATACTTGCAGGTTGGCGAAAGGAATGGGCTGGTCGTCCTTACCATTAACCACAGTTACAGAAACCGACGTCTGGGCAGCCAAAAACAGCGGCAGGACCAAGCCGGCAATTAAAAGTAAATATCTGGGCATGGTGTAATTATGAGGTTAGGTCTGAAATTATGCCCCCTCCCCTCTTCGCGCAAGTTGGTTTTGGGCGGTTGGCTGATGAAAGATGTTCTTTTATAACCTCTTGTGCATCTGGTGTGGAAAAAATAATCTTCCTGCAATTGTATCACGGCTTATTTTTGCGCCACTAAATATCCGCCATTGGCTAATAAGTACTTCGATCTCATTGATCAAACGTTCTACTTCCCACAGAAAGGCTTTGATCTTGACAAGGGATATCTGACATTTAACAACATCCCCTTGATCCACCTGATCAAGAAATACGGAACACCGTTGAAGCTGACCTACTTGCCAAGCATTGGCAGTAAGATCAAGGAAGCGCGGAACCTATTTCGCCGCGCCATGCGCATTCAGGGATACAGCGGTAAATACACCTACTGCTATTGTACCAAGAGTAGTCACTTTGCCCACGTTATTGAGGAGGCACTTGACCACGGTGTTCAGCTGGAAATCAGCTCCGCCTACGACGTAGACCTGATCAGGAGGCTCCTTGAGCGGGGCAAGATCGATAAGAACATCACCATCATCTGCAACGGCTTTAAGCCGGAGAACTATCTGGCCGCCATCGTCGGCCTCATCAACGACGGTTTCAAAAACGTCATCACCGTAGTTGACACCGCCCACGAACTCGACTACTACACCGAGCACGTCAAAGCAGTAGCCAAAATCGGCATCCGCGTTGCTACCGAGGAAGAACCCAATTTCGAGTTCTACACCAGCCGCCTTGGCCTCCGTTTGCTCGACGTTGTTCCCCTCTTCAACGAAAAGATCAAGGACAACCCCAAGCTGGAGCTCCACATGCTCCACTTCTTTGTCGACACCGGTATCAAGGACAGTCTCTACTACTGGGGCGAACTCAAAAAGGCAGTACAGTTGTATGGTTCCCTGAAGCAGGAGTCCAAACAACTCCATGCCCTGAACATTGGCGGAGGAATGCCCATCCGCAACAGCCTTGGCTTTAAATTCGACTACAAGTACATGATCAAGGAAATCGTTTCCAACATCCTCGAGGCCTGCGAAGAGATGGAGGTTCCAGAGCCTGATTTATTTACCGAATTCGGCAAATACACCGTTGGAGAATCCGGAGCGACCATCTTCTCCGTCCTGGCCCAAAAGCAACAAAACGACAGTGAGATGTGGTATATGATCGACAATTCGTTGATGACTACCATCCCCGATGCCTGGGGCATCGGCGAACGCTTCATCCTCCTTCCCATCAACAAATGGTACAACGACTACCGCCGGGTAAACATAGGAGGCCTTAGTTGCGACAACTCAGACTACTATAATAGCGAAGTCCACGAAGGGCAAGTCTACCTTCCCGTTAACAAACCAGAAGACACCGAACCACTCTACCTCGGCTTCTTCCACACCGGTGCTTACCAAGACAACATCGCCGGTTTCGGGGGGATCAAACACTGCATGATTCCCAGCCCCAAACACATCGTTATCGACCTTGATGATGAGGGCAACCTAGTGGACCGGCTGCTGTACCCGACGCAGACTGCGGAGTCCATGTTGAATATTCTCGGTTACTGAGTTGGTGAATGGCTCCGCATAGCTCGGACGTTGGAAGCTACCGTCTTCGGTAGCCTTGTAGAATGGTATTCTGATAGGCTGCTGCATATTGGAGGAGGCAGGCGTGGAAGTCCGACAGGACGGTGAGGGCACTTCAGTGCCAGTTTTAATAAGGCAGTGTTTTACTCAAGGTCAGGTTCTTCAGCCTATTCGGCGTAAAGATTAACTTGTGTCCTAACCGTAGGTTTAAAAGCCAGAAAGGCTAATGTTTCGCTACGACAACTCATCTTTGCCGCATCCAACGTGTGGCAGCCTATCAGGCCACCAGATTACAAGACTAATATGACCATAGCCATCATCCCCGCCCGCTACGCCTCCACCAGGTTCCCTGGTAAACCCCTTGCCGATATGAAGGGAAAGTCTATGATTCAGCGGGTCTACGACCGGGTGGCCGACTGCAAGGTTATTGACCGAGTGATCGTGGCAACGGATGACCAACGGATATTTGACCATGTCGTGGGTTTTGGCGGCGAGGCCGCCATGACCAGCAACGATCATGAGAGTGGTACCGACCGGATCGCGGAGGTCGCTAGTCAATTTCCGGAGGCGAAGATTGTTGTCAATGTTCAGGGAGATGAGCCATTTATTGATCCCCGGCAAATTGAGGCGGTAGTTGCTCCTTTTGAGGACAAAGGCCTCCAGATTGCAACGTTGGCACACCGGATTTCGGACGAACGATCGCTGCTTTCACCCAACGTCGTTAAGGTAGTAAGAGATAATGCTGGTCGGGCACTTTACTTCAGCCGCCATGCCATTCCTTACCTCCGGGACAAGGCCATTGGCCAGTGGATCCTGGAGGGCAAACACCTACAACACCTTGGGCTTTATGCCTACCGGGCACAAACACTGACGGAGTTGACGAAGCTTCCGAAAGGCGCACTTGAAGGGGATGAATCACTGGAGCAACTGAGGTGGCTGGCCGCTGGTTACAGCATCCACGTTGGGGTGACGGATATTCCAGCAATCGGGATTGATACGCCGGATGATTTGAAAAGGGCTTTGACGATGTTGGTGTAAAAAAATAGCAGCGCCTTCTTTCGAAGACGCCGCTTAACACACTCAAATTATCTGTTCAGTTAGTTGCTAACTCTTAGGTGTCACCACGCTATCAATGGCGTGAATAATGCCGTTGCTTGCCTCTACGTCCGTAATGATGATGGTAGACCGGTTACCGTTACCATCAATCAATTGTACGTTACCATCTTTCATAGTCGCGATCAATGTCTGGTTACTAAGCGTCTGTAGTTGGTAATAGTTCTTAGCCTTTTTGATGGCACCAACGAGTTGAGCAGCAGTAATCCTAGCAGGGATAACGTGGTAGGCAAGGATGCCTTTTAGCTGCGCTTTCTCTGTAGTCACAAGTGTGTTCACCAATCCTTCAGGAAGCTTGGCAAAGGCATCATCCGTTGGAGCAAATACGGTGTACTCTCCTGGGCTGTCGAAAGTTTCAACGAGTCCAGCAGCGCCAAGCGCAGCAACCAAGGTCGTGAAGTTGTCGTTGCCAGAGGCAACGGCAACAATTGTTGGTCCCGTTGGCTTAGGAGCCATAACGGCCTTAGTTGCCATCATTGCCCCCTTTTTCAATAGGTCAGCGGGGTTCACACCGGTAGGTAGCATCACCCGGTCAATTACGTGAATAACGCCATTTGAACCAGCAATATCCGTGGCAGTTACAGTAGCCACATTACCCTGGGCATCTTTGATTTTCACCTTACCCATATCGGTCATAACGGTGAAGTCGCCACCCTCTACGGTGGAAGCGTTGAGCATTCCGTTGCTGGATTTGATGCCGGCTACAACATCGCTGGCCATCAATTTTCCGGAAACAACGTGGTAGGTTAAGATCTTCTGGAGGACAGCCTTATTTTCTGGCTTCACCAGCGCCGCGACCAAACCTTCAGGAAGGGCAGCAAAAGCTTCATCGGTTGGAGCGAAGACGGTAAATGGCCCGTCGCCGGAAAGTGTTTCTACGAGGCCGGCAGCTTTTACCGCAGCAACGAGGGTACTGAAATTATCGTTACCGACAGCAATTTCGACAACCGTTTTATCGGAAGTACCCTGTGCGATCATTTGGTTTGGGGAAAGGGAAAGGAAGCCCGCTACGAGTAGCAGGAAAGGCAAAAAACGTTTCATTCTATTTGGTTTTGATAGTTTATTAAAGCGTTGACAATCAACGGAAAATCATTTCTGACTCTCTCAACTAGGACAGAGCAAGAGAGAAAATGTTCATTAAATTCCACCGTTTATCTTTTACGGTTTAGGTCCGCGTTTATTCTCTGGTGTATTGGGCCCTCAGCATGTTCAGAGAGCCCCCTGGGCAGCAGGCGGCCACAGGGCGAAGCCGAACGTGTGTAGAGAATGGGCTAAGGAGCAATGGGAGTCGGCTTTTGGTTAAAATTTAGTTCTGGGTTTTCGATTAGACTACTGCCCGTCTGATTTATCGGACTTTCGGTTTTTCGATAAAAGTGAGTAAAATCAAGGGGTTTCGTTAGTTCAGGTGGGCTCTTGTGCTAAAGAGCACACCATGCGTCTGATTTATCGGACTTTCGGTTTTTCGGTTTTTCGGTTTTTCGGTTTTTCGGTTTTTCAACCGCCGTGATTCTTATCTTCGCAAGTACTACATCCCAAAAGAGCTTTGATTCAATGAAAATCTATTTTACCGGACTGTTAGTGGTCCTCAGCGGTATGCTTGCCGCCCAAAACACCTATTCCACCATTTCTGTCATTAACGAAAGCGAAGGCTGGCTACGGTCTCCCGCAGCAGCCTCGGCAACGTCCGGCATGCGTCTGCTGATTTACCAGCATGGTGGCGCGGCGATTAACCTTACCGGAGACAACACCGGACACGTCGGCAACATCAACGGCGCAGGCTTCTACGACCTCAACCAGGTAGTTCGGGTTGGCGGAGACACTATTTACCTCGCCCTTCCAGTTAAGCACGACTACGATCTGTCAGCAACCCAGCTGGTGGTGGCTGATAGTCCGGAAGAGCAGACCATTAGTGAAGCCATTAGCGCCCAACCATATGATGGTACCACCGGTGGGGTCCTGTTCCTGGTCGCCAATAGCCGGTTAACCGTTTCGGCTGTGATCTCTGCGATCGGAACTGGGTTCCGGGGCGGCATTGGCGGCGAAGCCGCCAGCGATTGCAACCGGTTTACCGTTGCCAACGCAGAGACTTATGCCCTGGGCAATTGGCGGGGTTCCGCCAGGGGTGAAGGCGTAGCTGGCGTTCCTGCTGGCCAACAGGCCGGGCGTTCGCCCGCCGCCAATGGCGGCGGCGGCGGCAACGACCACAACGCCGGAGGCGGTGGTGGCGGCAACATCGCTGCCGGAGGCCTAGGCGCCAGAAACATCGTTATGGGCCTGTTCAACAATGCCTGCCGGGGCAACTTCCCAGGCCGCGGTGGCCGCGGCATGGATGCTACCGACCAACAACTATTCCTCGGCGGTGGCGGCGGAGCAGGCCATGCCAACAACACGACCTCGGCCAGTGGCGGAGCCGGTGGTGGCCTGGTCATCCTCTGGTCGCCAACCATCGAATTTAC
>JBLIGS010000046.1:0-13694 GCA_047637095.1 Neolewinella sp.
CGCCTAATGCCTAGCGCCTAATGCCTAATGCCTAGCGCCTAGCGCCTAACGCCTAACGCCTAATGCCTAGCGCCTAACGCCTAATGCCTAACGCCTAACGCCTAGCGATGACCGGTCAAAAATGGCTACTACCTTTTTACTCTCTACTCCCACCTCTCTACTAACCTACTCTGCACCCGCGTCCGCGCCCAAACTATTCGCCGCCAACACCGTCCCCGTCAACAAGAGGCCGGGAAAGAGGGCCAGCCACCAAGCCCCAGGATGCTGCCGTGATTGCCGCAAAAGACTGCCCCAGGTAATCTGGTCTACCGGGATACCGATGCCTAAAAAGGAAAGGAAGGCCTCCAGCAAAATCGCTCCGCCTAAGCCAAAAATGGCAACGATCATCAGCGGGCCGATGGCATTGGGAAGGGCATGGCGGAACAGAATCCGCCACTTAGGAATACCACTTACCCGTGCAGCATCGATGTAGGGCAAGCGCCGGATGCGAAGCAACTCCGCCCGTAAATACCTAGCCACTGTAGGCCAACGCAAGACGCCAATGATGACCACCACCACCCAAATGGACGGACGGTTAATGATCGCCAATAAAGCGATCAGTAACACCAGGCCTGGGATGTTGACAAAGAGCTCTACTCCTTGTAAAACTAGGCTGTCGGCAGGGAAAGCCACCTGTTTTCGCATAGCGGGAATCAGACGAAGCAATAGGCTGGAGATAAAGCCGAAAAGGCCAGCACAGGCAATGAGTAAGATGATCGACCACAACATGTTTTCTATTCCGAAAAAAGGAATGAGACTTACGAATCCGTAGACGAGACCGAGTGTGCCACCAATTGCCCAGCCCCAACAGCGATAACGGGGACCAGTCAATCCGTCGTTGCCGAAGAACCCCGCGATGCCACCGAGCGGAATACCGATCAAGAGCGATAGAAGCACCGCACCGAAACCGACGATGATAGCCACCCTTGTGCCACGAATTAGACCGGCGAGGATGTCTCTGCCGAGTTTGTCCGTCCCTAAATAATGTCGTGCCCTGGGCCCCGTTTCTTGTTCGCCAAAGGGCGAGTGGTAATTACTGTTCTTTAGGTCCGGGCTGCCAGCGGAATAAGGAACCACCGGCCAGATGGCCCAGTCTGGCTTTGCCCGATTCCAGTTGCGGATGACGGGCCGGTATTCGTCCACGATGCCAAGACTTAGGCCATATTCGTGCAGAACAGGAAACCGCCATTCGTCTTCCATGGAGGCCATCAACGGCCGATCGTTGGTAACGAAGTCTGCCAGTAGGGCCACCACCAACATGCCGATGAACCAGGCCCTTGCCAGTCGTTTAGTGGTTAGTTTTTTCACGCGACGGGAGTTGTGGCCTCGGGCGTCGCATCAAGGCGGACGCGGGGGTCGGTGAAGGCATAGGCGAGGTCGGCTACCAAGAGGCCGATGGCCGTTAGGATACCATTGAGCAAGACGAGGCCGATGACCACCGGCCAGTCTCGGTTAACCGCAGAGTTGTACAACAGCTGCCCCATACCGGGGAGGTTAAAAATTCGTTCGATGAGGATACTCCCCGCCAGGAGTGCCGGAAGAATTCCTCCCAGCAAGGTGATGATGGGGAAAGACGCATTGCGGAATACATGGCCCCAGAGGATCTTGTTTTTGGACAGGCCTTTCAGCCTGGCCGTAGTCACGTAAGCCTTGTCCATTTCGGCAACGGCTGACCGGCGAAGGTGCTGACTGACGTAGGCCCAGCTGGGGTAGGCCAGCGAGAGGACTGGCAGGAAAAGATGGCTGCTTCGAATGCTGAAGGCTTCCCAGAGGGAAGCGCCGTCGGGGACTTCGCCGAAGCCCATGCTGGGGAAGTAGTCCATACCAAAAGCCGGCGTGGTGAAGTAGTTGGCCACCAAGGTGGCGATCCAGAAACTTGGCAGGCCGAAGAGGAGAAATAGGCCGACGGTGGAGACTTTGTCGAAGAGACTCCCTCGGTAGCCGGCGGCGTAGAGGCCGAGGGGTAGGGAAATGAGGAAGACCAGAAGTAGGGCCAGGATATTCAACAGGGCCGTTCGCCCGATGGCAAGGGACAGTTTTTTAGCGACCGGTTGGCGGTCGATTAAGGAGCTGCCGAAATCACCGTTTAGGATGTTACCCAGCCAGCGGTGGTACTGGTTTTTAGCGCCGTGCCAGCGAAAGGCTGGTAATAGGAGATTTACCCGGTAACTGGGTGAATGGATGCGGTTGAATTTCTCAACGACGTCCTTTGTCGCGGGATGATTGGGGAGGTTATCAACCCTTTTTTTGACGTTAGCAGCGTCGCTTTGAAGTAACAGCCTGCGGGCTTCGGGGCGGAGCTCTTCGAGACCTTTATAGCTTCCGTCGGGGAGATAGGCCAACCTTCGGAGGGCCTTGTAATAGCCCTGGACGGCGGGCCAGTTGCCGGAATCCAGGGTCAGGGCCTTCAGCATTTTTCGCTCCGTTGGGCGTGCGATGCGAGACAAGGTGTCTGGTAAGGCGGCGTTCCGAACGGAGAAATAAAAGGCTGGCTGGTTATAGCCATTATTGGCGGCTGCACGACGATAGATGGCGTCGAAGACAGCTGGGGCATTGGTGGACATCCGATTTTCTTCAGCGTTTAAAAGCTGTTCAACGGGATCGCCAGGGGTAATGGACCGCAGGCCGAAACACAGCATACTGAGCAACAGCAGGCTGAAGGGCAGGTAGAGCAGTCGTTTAAGTGCGTAACGGAGCAAGAAAGAAGTGATTAGACGGTAGGCTTAATATCGGTATATAAATTGTAGTCTGGTAGTCTTGTGCTCTGGTAGGCTACCAAGGACGCTATTCCGTCACTAAAACCGGCTTCGACTTGGTGAAGTATTCCATCTGGACGCTGGAAACCAGCGCGGCAGAAGAATCTTTCTGTACACCTTGCTTTACGAGGTAAACGAGGTATTCGCCAGCAGGGATATCAGAAATAGCCTCCTTTCGGAGGGTCAGGTTACCAGTACTGGTGGGCCCAACGAGTTGAATACGGCGTGGGGTAGAGTGGTCGGCAGGCTCAAAGAAGATGATCAAGGACTCAGCTTTGGTGAGCCCTACAGTGCCGACGGGGAAAATGGCCGACTGGCTTTTGCTGAGTTCTCTCGGAATGGAGTCGGAGAACGGTGGTTGAAAGTTTAGGCTGAGGGGGCAATTGGGTCCGTCTGAGCAAGGTGCCGTAAGTTGGAGTGTGGTGGGGAAGGGAAGGTTGCGACGGGTACGGTAATTACCAGGACCGGTGGGCTCGAAGGGGGCCATGGCCGTTCCAAAAAGGGTAGGGTAGATTACATTGATCGTATTGTCTACCGGGGTTATTCGAAAGTTGGCTTCGAGCAATTGCCTAGGTTGTTGGTAGCGAATGGTTCCGGTGAAATTGGTGGTGGGCTTACTGCTTTTTTGGGCGGGCGCGCAGGTGCTAAGGTTGAGTAAAAAGAGCAAGGAAAGGAACAAAGTCGTTGATCTGAAGCTGAGCATTTGCATAGGGAACTTGGTTTGGAAGCGCAAACTTACGACCAAAGTCAGGGAGATAATTCAGTTACGGATACTAACCCTCACATTGTCGGCAAAGACGGCGACGGGGATGTTGGTAGGGTTGGCCGTAATGCCAACCAGTAGTCGTTTGTAGAATACTGGTTCTTGGAGGGTGAAATCGATAGCTTTAGACCGACCAATCAATCGCTGGAAAACCATGCTTGACGAGGTATTCATTCGCCTGTTTGAAGTGATCGTTGCCGAAGAAGCCTCGGTCTGCGCTGAAAGGAGATGGGTGTGCACTTTCCAGTACAAGGTGTTTGTCACCGTCGATCAACTCTGATTTCTTTTTAGCAAAAGCTCCCCATAGCATAAAGACAACGTTTTCCCGCCGGTCGCTAATGGCCTTGATGGAGGCGTCGGTGAAGAACTGCCAACCGGAACGTTTGTGGCTGCCGGGGTTGTTGCGCTCAACGGTGAGCATGGAGTTGAGGAGGAATACGCCTTGTTCTGCCCAGGAGGTGAGGTCGCCGTGGTCTGGCTTCGCCAGGCCCATACTAGTGTTAAGCTCCTTGTAGATGTTCCGGAGGCTGGGGGGAATCTTCTCGCCTCTGGGGACGCTGAAACTCAGGCCCATTGCCTGACCCGGGTTATGGTACGGATCTTGGCCGAGGATGACAACCCGGACTTTGTCGATTGGGGTAGTCTCGTAAGCACTGAAAATGAGTGGGCCGGCGGGATAAATGGTTTTATCATCCGCCTTTTCCTGGCGGAGGTAGGAGGTTAGGTTGCGGAAGTAGGGCTTGGTGAACTCTTCGGAGAGGGCGGCTTTCCAGGAGGCTTCGAGCTTTATGGACATGGGATTGTGTTTCACCGGCTAAAGTCGGTGTTGGGGTGTGAAGTTCTTTAAGAACTAGTGATCTCAAATGTATAAATGCATATGTACATTTGGGAGTTCACTTGGACACATGTATATATATGAGTTGCTTTTGTAGTCAAAGTGCTACGGTAAAGCCGCCTACTTGTACAACTGCATATATACAAGTAGCTTTTTTAATCAAAGCACTACGTAAAAGGAGGTCACTTGTACATATGCAGTTGTACAAGTAGCCCCCAAAACCCGCTCCTCAAAAAACTCCCCCTTGCACCCGCGTCCGCGCCCAGATGCGCCAACCCAACAGGAGAAAACCGCTCTAACAAGTGGATAACTAAACTCTCCTCCGGTTTGGCTTACCTTTGCGGCTACATTATATTTACCTCAATATTCCCGGTGATTTTATGGCCACAAAGAAGGGCCGTAGTGCCGGGGTCGGTCACTTAAGATTACATGGGGTAATGTGAGAATCATTGGGTTTTCTGAAGACCTTTTTGAAAATTATCTTAAGTGACCGAGCCAACTTTAGCCAAAACAAATGATCATGTCCACAAACCACGGTAATTCCACCACCTCCGCCCACCACATTGCCCTCGAAGACCGCCACGGCGCCCATAACTATCACCCGTTGCCTGTCGTCCTGAGCGAAGGCCGTGGTTGCCTTGTTTGGGACGTGGACGGCAAGCAGTATTTCGACTTCCTCAGTGCCTACTCGGCCGTAAACCAGGGGCATTGTCACCCACGGATTGTCGGTAAAATGGTGGAGCAGAGCCAGAAACTGACGCTGACCAGCCGTGCTTTTCACAACGACCAGTTAGGAGAGTACGAAAAGTACCTCACGGAATACTTCACCTTCGACAAGGTGCTGCCGATGAACACCGGCGCCGAAGCCGTAGAAACAGCCATCAAGATTTGCCGCAAATGGGGCTACGTCAAGAAAGGTATTCCTGCGGACCAGGCCCGGATTATTGTCTGCGGAGAAAATTTCCACGGCCGTACCGTTACCATCATTTCCTTCAGCTCTGACCCTGGTGCCAAAGGCCAGTTCGGTCCTTACACACCAGGCTTTGAAAGCGTCCCCTACGGCGACGTTGCCGCCATGCGAGCTGCATTAGCCAACGACCCGGCAACCATCGCCGGTGTTATGGTCGAGCCTATACAAGGCGAAGCTGGCGTCTTCGTTCCTGAAGACGGCTACCTCGCTGCCGTCCGCGACGCTTGTAAAGAAAACAACGTTCTTTTCATCGCCGACGAAATCCAAACCGGTATCGCCCGCACCGGAGCGCTGCTCCGCATCTGTGGCGATTGCAGCTGCGAGGGACACTGTGAACGTCAACCAACAACTTACCTCCGCCCCGACATCCTCATTCTTGGCAAAGCCATCTCCGGCGGCGCTTACCCCGTTTCCGCCGTTCTGGCTGACGACCACATCATGGAAGTCATCAAGCCCGGACAACACGGTTCCACTTTCGGCGGTAACCCCGTTGCCTGCGCAGTCGCTAAGGAAGCCCTCGAAGTTGTCCGCGATGAGAAGCTGACGCAGAACGCCCGCGTTCTCGGAAAGGTCTTCCGCGCCGAAATGCAAAAACTGGTAGATGCATACCCCGCACTGCTTACCCTTGTTCGCGGCAAAGGCCTGCTCAATGCACTGGTCATCAACGATAGCCCAGACAGCAAAACAGCCTGGAACTTCTGTCTCGCGCTTGCAGACGGCGGCCTGTTGGCCAAGCCAACCCACGGCAACATCATCCGCTTCGCACCACCACTGGTGATTACGGAAGAGCAACTTCACGAAGCCTGTGCGATCATCGGCAGTGTTGTGAAAGACTTTGCAGCGAAACTATAAATAGCATGGAGTACAGAGGAAAGAGGCAACTACCTCTTATTTGCTTCTTCTGTGACTAAACTGAATCAAAGAAGCCCCGCAGAGAAATTTCTCTACGGGGCTTCTTGATTAATATTAGGATATGCGAATCATGGGCTAAATAATCAGTAAACGCCCCTCGACGCTCATCTCCACGCGCTTACGCTTGGTCGATGCTTGCTCGGGGACCGGTTTGACTCAAGTCAAACCGTTCGCGCGAAGCGCGAACGGTTTTCCCCCTAATTTGCCGGTCCCCGAGTAAGCTTCGAGCGAATGAAATGAGTCGACCTCCGAAGGAAGCAGCGCAGCTAAAAGCGCATCGAGGGGCATGAATTTGTGGTTTTAGCCCATGATTCGCATAGGATGTAAACATAGGCCGGGGGCGGCCAACAAGCGGTAGCGAACAGCCTCGCCTCTTTACTCCTGCCTATCTACTCTCGCCTATTCTTTATTCCAACTCGCCTGCGTCAAATCGTTAAAGTTGAGGTTCGGTGAAATCGACTTAGGCTCAAACTCCAGTCGTTTGGAAACGACGAGCCGGTCCGTTGGGCTGAAAAGGAAAACCATTGGTTGGTTTTCATAAACAATCTTCTGAAAGCGACGGTAAAGCGGATCTCTCTCTTTCTCTTTTAAGGTTACCCGGATTTTGTTGATCAGGCGGTCTGCTTCTGCATTGGCGAAACCGCTGCGGTTCGTGCCGTTGGGAGGCACTGAGCCGGAGTGCCAAACCTGGGTGAAATCATCTGCAGTAGGGTTATATCCCTGACCGATAACGGAGAATGCAAAATCGCCTTCGTTTAGTTTTTCGTACAATGGGCGTGGAGCCATTTGGGTCACTTCAATATCGATGCCGGCGTCCTTCGCCCAGCTTTTTACCAGTGTTCCTATGGAGATCGTTACCGGAGAAGGAAAGACAAGGATTTGGAACTTGAATTCTTGACGGGTACCGTCAATTTCTTTGTCGATGGTGCCATCTCCGTTCGTGTCTTCCCATCCGGCTTCCGTAAGCAGTTGAATGGCTTGGTCCGGATCGTGGGGGATCAGTTCGAGGTCACTGTTGTAGTAAGGTTGGCGGGAAAGGACCGGACCTACGATCCGGTTGCCGAGGCCGGAAAGAGACTCTTCAATTACGGCGTCAACATCCGTAAGGAAGGCCATTGCGCGCCTTGTTTTTACGTCCTGGAATAAGGGGTTGTTCTGGTTGAAGATGAGGCTGAAATACTTCAAACTTTCAGTTGTACTGAAATCAAACCGCTGGTTGAGAAAAGGGTCGTTTCGGATTTCGGCAAATTGGTCAACACTCATGTCAACAACAACGTCGATGAGCTCATCGCGGAGGGCATTAACCATGGTGGCGTTGTCGGCGATGATTTCGAAGGTCAGTTTTCCTGATTCATCGGCGAGCCAGCCGTTCTTTTTCTTGCTGCCCCAGTAGTTGTCGCGGCGGACGAGGGTAATGCGTTGGCCATCTTCCCAGCTCTCAAGGGCATAAGGGCCGCTGCCGATAAGGCCGTCGGGCTCCCGGCCAAAGCGGGGTTGGGCGTATAGCTCGGCAAATTCTTTGATGGCGCCGCCTTCATCCGCTAGGCGTTTAGCGGTAGCAGGGTTTGTGAGGTCCGTCAGTTTAACCTTTCGAAGCAGGCCGTCGGGGTCGTAGGCATACTCGGGCAGGACGGTCAGGCTGCCCAAGCTCTCCTTGGCAAGGAGGTAAGGGCGCTTGGTGATGATCTTGAATCTCCGCTCGTTGCTAGGGCTGGTAACGACGCTCTCAACCATGTCGTAGTACCCTCGATAAGCGGCATTGTCAACCAGTGGGTTCATGACTACTTTGAGACTGAAAATTATGTCTGCGGCGGTAATGGGCATGCCATTAGGCCACGTGGCAGCTTCGTCAATGAGGTAGCTGTAGGAAGCACCGCCGGTAGCCTCTTTACGTACATCGGGTAGGCTGGCTACAAGTGGGACGGGGGCGAGGGTCGTTGGGTCATTACTATTCAGTGTCTGGAAAATCATTTCCCGGATGTAACGACTGGAAGCCTGCGTTGTGAGCCAGGGGTTCAGTGTTGGGGGCTCGATCCGTATGGCGATACGGGCAACGTTGTCAGTGTTTTTGAAGGTGATTTCGCTGGGACTGGGGGGAGTAACCGGCCCTTCGGTTGTCGGGGGGGCTTCTTTGCACGCAAAGAAACTTACTGCCAGCGCAAGGCAGAGTAAATAACGTAAGGTCATGGGATAAAGATTGGTATGTGTGTTTAAAGCTCGCTAGCAAAGTTAGGCAATTAGGTGTTGAAGGGTAGGTTTTCTTGGCAACTACTAGATGAAGGGGCCGCGGACGCAGGTGCAGAGGAGGTTAAAAGACAAGATTTTAGGCCTGAGGCTGTAGTATTGGGGCTGAAGGCATTTGTTTAAAGCTAGCGTGCTGTTCAGCAGGCAGACTTAGCCTCTAAGCGGGGCTCTCCGTCCGGCGGCTACTCTCCTGGCGAAGCCGGAGTGGGCAGTCGTTGCTGATGAGACTCGCTATTGGACTCCCACCCGCCACGACCGCCCCGTCCTCTAAAGGTCTTTCGCACCTTGTGGGCGGTAGCGGCCGGCCGGAGGAAGACCGTCCGTTTTGGAATTTGTTATACACATTTTAGCCTTAGCCATTCCGGACACCAACAACGTATTAACTATATTCGCTGCATGCAAAACCATCTCTTTACCCTGCTACTTGTAACCATCCTTTGCACCAGCGTCCGCGCCCAGAAAGCCCCGCCCGCAGAAGACGGCCGTATGTACGACATCGCCGACGCACCCAGCGCAATGCAGCTGGAAAAAGACATCACTAAACTTGTCTCCTTTGGCACCCGCCATACCCTTAGCGACACCGTCAGTACCACCCGCGGTATCGGCGCTGCGCGCCGCTGGATCTTTAACGAATTCCAACGCATCAGCAAAGACTGCGGCGGCTGCCTTGAGGTATTCTTCCAGCGCAACCTCGTCCCGCCGGGCGAAAGCCGGCGCATACCCGACTCCACCTGGGTTGTCAACGTCGTCGCCATTCAGCGAGGAACGATGGACCCCAACCGGATGGTGATGATGAGTGGTGATATCGATAGCCGAATCTCTGACCCGTTGAACGGCAAAGACGATAGTCCCGGTGCCAACGACAACGCCTCAGGCATGGCCGGTGTAATCGAGGCCGCCCGCACTTTGACCAAGTATAAGTTCCCAGGCTCCGTCGTCTACGTTGGCCTCAGCGGTGAAGAACAAGGCCTCTTTGGTGGCAAAGGATTGGCCGCCTACGCCCAGGAAAACGAATGGGAGCTCCTCGGGGTCCTTAACAATGACATGATCGGCAACATCACCGGTGTGGATGGGGTGACGGACAACACCTCTTTCCGGATTTTTAGCGAACCCTACTACCCGGAGAGTGCTAACGACGAGCGCCAAAACATCTTCCGCCGCTTCTTCGGCGGCGAAGTCGACGGCCCCAGCCGCCAGTTGGCCCGCTACATTCACCGGGTAACTACCCAGTACACAACCAACCTGAAGCCGATGATGGTCTACCGACTCGACCGTTTTGGCCGCGGTGGCCACCACCGCCCTTTCAACGATGCCGGTTTCCCAGGTATCCGAATTATGGAAACCCACGAAAATTATACCCAACAGCACCAGGACCTCCGGACGGAAGACGGCATCGAGTACGGTGACCGCCTGAAGCACGTCAACTTCCCCTATGCGGCGAAACTGACGGGCGTAAACGCCATTGCCCTGGCAGGATTGGCCGCGGCACCACCACCGCCACCTCTGGTCATGATTGGTGGTACCGTTCAGCCTTCCGCCCGGCTGAAATGGGAAGCTCCGAAAACCAACACCGAGGTTGCCGGCTACTACGCCTACTATCGCCTCACCACCGAGGCTCAGTGGACCCACAAACGCTTTATCCCCGCCAGCCAACTCGATTACACCTTCAAAAACATCGTTGTCGATAACTACTTCTTCGGCGTTTCTTCCGTTGGCGTAGATGGTAATGAAAGCTACGTTGTATTTCCGACGACGTTGATCCCCAGAGGTACCAAGTAAAGCCTTAGGCTTTACGGTAGACTTTTAGATGCGGCTACGCCGCTTGTAGACGGTCGTTGCGCTCTCTTGTAGACGGCCAGCTGCGCGGCCCTGTAGACTTCAATTCTTCGAGACTAACTATGATACAGCGTGATGATTTTGTATGAAAAACGCTTAGCGTTTTCTCTAGCCCCTCTCCCTTGGAGAGGGGTTGGGGAGAGGACAACCAGCGTACGGCAGCCTACCCAATTACCCTTCGCGAAGCACAATCGCATCTTGCATATCCAAATCAAATACCACATGCGTAACTACCTCCTCCCCGCTCTATTTCTCCTCCTCTTCGCCGCCTGCCACCGTGGCGCTACCCACTACGATTTTCCCGTCGACGTAGACACTACAACGAAGGAAATTACCCTGCAAACCAAGCAAGATTGGAATTTCGTAGTCACCGGCCTGATCTTCGATAACCAGTTCGACGGCGCCCGGCTGAATGAGGTGACGCAGGAGGCGACGAACCTCTACCGGGTGAAGATTGAACCGGAGAATACGCCGATCAATTCCAGCCCCTGGTATGCTTTTCGAATCAAGTCGGAAAGAGATAAAAATTTTACCGTTCACCTCACTTATGGCAATGGGGCCAATCACCGGTATTATCCGAAGATTAGCCGCGACCGCAGGTCCTGGGTTGCGGTGGATACGAGCAAGGTGATCAGAAATGTTAATGGCCTTGAGCTGTATGTCTCTCTGGAAATGAAGGCCGGTGAAACCCTTTATCTGGCTGGCCAGGAAGTCATTAATTCAAGCGACGTTAAAGCGTGGGCCGAAGGGTTGGCGCAGCATCCGAACCTGAGTTTGTCGGTGGCTGGACAGAGTAAGCTTGGCCGGGATATTTACAGGATGGACTTGCGTACTGAAGGCGCTAAAAAGCGGCCCACCATCGTCCTCCTCTCCCGCCAACATCCGCCAGAGGTGACAGGTTTTCTTGCCCTCCAGGGCTTTATCAACGGGTTGCTAGCGCACCCCCGCCTCAACGAATTTCTCTCCGAATACCAAGTCTTAATCTATCCACTGCTCAACCCCGACGGCGTCGACTTAGGCCACTGGCGGCACACCGCCGCCGGCATCGACTCCAACCGAGACTGGGCCCAGTACAACCAGCCAGAAGCCTACACCGTCGCCAACGACATCGTCCGGATAGCCAATGAGTACAAAAGCAAAGTCGTACTAGGAATGGACTTCCACTCCACCTACAAAGACGTCTACTACACCCACCTCGATGAGGTGAAGCCAGCTACAGCCCTCCCAGGTTTTAAAGACGCCTGGCTCGCTGGCATCGAGAAAGGCATCGGCGGAGACTTTAAAATCAATGAGGACGCCGAAGTAATCGGTAAACCAACCACCATGAGTTGGTTCCGGACACAGTTTGGTGCCGAAGGCATCACTTACGAAATAGGGGATGGAACGGACCGGGAGTTTGTGGAGCGGAAGGGACGGATTTCCGCGGACGTAATGGTGGAATTGTTAGTAGGAAGTAAAGAGTAGAAAGGCGGTAGTGTTGAGGCGGTAGAGCTACCGCATGTCATAGGCGTTATCCGATGTTGGGGGCTACCGCATTTTATAGGTAAGACAGGCTTCGCCGTTGGTGCGTGAAAGCTAGCTTCGCTCGTTTGGCCACTAAGGGGCGTGAATCTCTTAGAGAGGGACCAGCCAGACGCGCTAGCGGATGGCGTAGTCCCTCGCCCGTAGTTTGGTAGTATTGTGTTCTTAGTACATTAGTGCCCAATTTCTACAAATCACTTGAGGCCCCTCAATGCTTTTCATAAATCTGGTGCCAAGTTCCGTCGAAGGACTCATTCCTAGCCGCCTAACGGACAAAAAGCCTACCCCAATCCCATTATCAGGTACATAGAGTAGGACTGGACTTATCTTCAGCCCAGAATCATCAAGACTACATGAAACAGTTCCTATTCCTCCTCCTCGCTGTGCTCAGCACAGCAACGGCTTTTGCACAAGCCAACGTCCACCACCGCGCAAAGATCTACTACGACGCTGCCGACCAGTTGGCTCGGCTAGACCGCCTTGGCGTTGCAGTCGACCACGGCATCCACAAACTTGGATACAGCGTTGAAAGCGATTTCTCAGAAGCCGAGTTGGCCATCGTTACCGCCGAGGGGATGAACTACGACATCGTTATCAAAAACGTAGGCCAGTTTTACCTGGACCAGAATGACCCGACGAGTGCGCACTTCGTGAGTGGAGTGGAGCTGAAAAATGCTAATTGTGGGGATGTAGGCGGAGAGACGGAATATGTTACGCCGACGAACTACAGCGCCGGCAGCATGGGCGGATTCTTGAACTACGACGAGTTGCTGGCGGAAATGGATGCCATGTATGCCTACAGCGAAGCCAATAACCTGGGCATCATTACCCAGCGGGCAGATAACATCAACTCAGGCGATGTTGACGACCTCAAGACTTTTGAAGGCCGCTACCAGCAATGGATGATGATTTCTGACGGAGCAGAAGGTGCTTCAACTGGGCAGCCACAAGTATTCTACAACGCCCTTCACCACGCCCGCGAACCAGCTTCGATGCAACAACTGGTTTTCTACATGTGGTATTTGCTGGAGAACTACGCAACGAACGAGGAAGTCAAAGACATCGTCGACAACACCGAGTTGTACTTCATGCCTTGTGTAAACCCCGACGGGTTCCTCCACAATGCCACGGAAAACCCCAATGGCGGCGGCTTTTGGCGCAAGAACCGTCGTGATGGCCACGGCGTAGACAACAACCGGAACTATGATTACGTAACTCCGGAAGGGAACTCAATTTTCAACACTACTGGAGTCAGCGAGAGTACCGAGGGCCAAACCTATCCAGGAACGGAGGCTTTCAGTGAGCCAGAAAACAGGGGTACTCGGTTCTTCACGGAGACCCACAACTTCACCATGACCCTGAACAACCACACCTTCGGAAGCCTACTACTTTACCCTTTTGGCTACGAAGTGGACAAGCCGACACCGGACGACATCATCTTCCGTGCCATCTCGGCCGAAATGGTCTCTGAAAATGGGTACAGTAACATTCTTTCTGCAGGCCTTTATCCTGCCTCCGGAGACAGCGATGACTTTGGCTACGGCTTCCTCAATACCACTGACGGCGGTACACGGGAAAAGGTCTTTGCCATGACGCCGGAGATCGGCCCGGCCTTCTGGCCGGCAGCTAGCCAGGTCGAAGGCATCTGCAAAGACATGATGCTCCACAACCTCCGGGCAGCCCAGTTTATGGGCCCATTCGGTACCGTTAAAGACGACAGCCCAGTACTGGTGGCAACAACCGACTTTACTTTCGATTACATCTTCACACGGTTGGGTTTTGTTAACGGAGACATCACCGTTACCATAGAACCTGTCT
>JBLIGS010000047.1:0-13678 GCA_047637095.1 Neolewinella sp.
AAGACCTACTCATATCGTTGTTGCTACAACAGGACGGTTGCTCGATTTAGTAGAGCGTGGCGCAGTTGACATTTCTAAAGTTAAAACCTTAATACTTGACGAAGCTGATGAGATGCTGAGTATGGGTTTTAAAGAAGACTTGAACAGGATTCTAAAGCATAACACGGCTAAGCGAAATATTTGGTTGTTTTCTGCTACCATGCCAGAAGAGATTAAACGGATCGTTAAGACCTATATGTCAGCCGATGCCATTAGGGTTGAAGTAAACAGGAATGCTTTGGTAAATGAAAACATCTCGCATGTCTACATAAATACCAAAATTAAGGACAAAGTAAGTACGATTGAAAGAATCCTTAGCCAAAGGAAAGGAGAAAGGGGGATTATCTTTTGTAGAACCAAGGCCGGAACAAAAACATTGGCAAAGCAATTGCAGGACAAAGGTTTTGCTGCTGGTGCATTAGAAGGGGACATGCAACAAAGAGAACGCGATAAGGTAATGCGTGCTTTCAGGAATGAAAGCGTTCAAATTATGGTGTCTACTGATGTTTCTGCAAGAGGCATCGACGTGAATAACCTTGCCTTTGTGCTGCATCACCAATTGCCAGAACATTTAGAGTATTACACACACAGAAGTGGCAGAACGGCTAGAGCAGGTAAAACTGGGCAGTCAATTGCTTTGATCATTCCTGGTGAAATGCAAAAAGTGCTTGATATTCAAAAAGCTTTGGGCATTAGGTTTAGGGAAATCACGGTGTGATCTCACATTGGCTCATCTGCGTATTCCGGAGTTGCTGACCCCCTCATTCCGGTCCACTGACCCCCTGTGGAGAACTCACGCTAATCAGGGGTTACGAAGATAGGTTATCGGATCGTTTCTGAGGGTTCGCAGGCCCATTGTGCGGGCGTGGTTTGCTAGCGCACAGGCCAGGAGGGCCTTATCGATTCGGCTTTGCCGGTTTTGGCCTTATAGGTGTCGACGAGTCTGGCGATGAGTTCATGGGCCTCGGGATGCTGGTCTAGCGGAGTGGCTATTGGCGAGCTTCACTCATACTCCCGACCTTCAACTTGGCATTCTACCCGGTTGCTGCGTTAGCAAAGTCCTCACTTAGCTACGGCTATGATCGGCTTTCAGCTGGTCGTCCAGCACCGCGTTGCCGGCGTTTTAACTAGCACCAACTTCAATCTTGACGCACTAGCAGTACCGCCTTTCACCAATGAAACACTTGTGTCGCTAAGGCTATGCAAGCGTTTCATTGGCTCGGTCAGCACCACGATGATTACGCTTTACCGCCCAGCAGCAGCGTTAGCTAATCAGGACAGTTATTAAATAGATGTTCCTATGTATAAGCTGCGGGGCCACGGATATTGTCATGTTCCGGCGGGGTAAAGGGATCGGTTTGTTCGTCCTGCTGGTCGAAGCCTTTGGCAAGACGGCCGATCTCGCGAGCTAGATGGACATGAAATTGGGAAGAGCTGTAGTCATCGGGATACGCTTGTTTGTACTCCTCGTATAGCAAAAACTTGGTGACGCCTACACCAGAGAGTTCCTTAACCCAGTCGTCAACCTTGGCGTCGAAAACAGCCTTTCGGTCCTGCGCAGGGCGGACTTTGTCGGGGCAGAGAATTTGGCGTAGTTGTTCGGGCGGCAGTTTTAACACAGCGCTCAAGTCCACGTCGTGAACTGCGGCCAACTTGAGGTAGCCGCGCACCGTATGGTAAAAGGATCTGAATTAAGCTTCCTTTTGCGCGATTACTATTTTCAAGTGTTTAAGATTACAAATCCCACCAATCCTGCGGCAAAAAAAATCCCGTATCCAATTATTACATCTTTCCTCAAGTTTTTGCTTCCTGCCCACAGCGCAATACCTATTTTTACAATGGTATTGCACAAAGTGGCTAGTAGTATTGCATTTTGTGCAGTAAGAACCGGTACGGTATTACCCGCTAATTTAGATACAGAAATGGTGATGGCATCAATATCTGTCAAAGCTGCAATTCCACTCGATAGGAAGATTCCTTTGGCTCCATATTGATGATTAGCATAACTCACTAAAAATAATATTCCAGTATAGAGCAGGCCAAAAAAAAGTGCTTCTCGTAAATTGAGTGCCTCTCCGAGTGGAAAGTCATCTTTTAGTTCTGGGTGTGATTTTTGTTTTTGGTGGAGGAAGATTGAAGAGCCGACTCCTGCCGAAAAAATAAAAATCATTGGTAGTATTAATCCTGGTAGCAAGGCTCGGTTGAAAATAATTACCCAAACAACAACCCGGATTACCATAACCGTAGAAGCTGCTAATATCGCTACAGCACAATTCCTCGAGAGTATAGGAACTTCCTTGCTTTTTTTGGCAAATACCCAAGTCACTACTGTACTGGAAACTAATCCGCCCAAGATTCCTGTAAGTAGAATACCACGGTCACTTCCCAGGAACTTCATTAATAGATACCCCGCAAAACCAATCCCTGAAGTTAGCACAACGACCCAGCCCAATTCTCGAGGGTTGAAGACGTCATAAGGACCAAATGTCTGGCTGGGTAAAAAGGGGAAAATTAGTAGTGAGAGGACGACAAATTTGATGAAAGCATACAACTCAGCATTAGTAATTTGACCAATGATGTCCTTTAATTTCATCTTCAATGACAAGAGGACCACTACAATAACCATGATGGCAAGGCTTTCTTGAATGAAGCCCATAAAAGTAGTGCTGCCTAGTAGAAAGGAAAGGAGTATCGCAAATTCTGTGGTTCCTCCTGTTTCGCCTTTAGTTGAGCTTACCCAATAAGATACAGCGACGATTACCATTGTAGTTAACAATGCACCTACCAGAATCCAATGGGTTAAGGTGACGCCAACAAAAGTAGCGAGGAAACCCAAAATAACCACAAATACAAAAGTTCGTAAACCAGCGAAGTTCTCCCCTTTTTCTGTAATTGAAGCATGCTCTCGTTCCAAGCCAATAACCAGTCCGATACCAGTAGCAACCAATAACCGAATGAAAAAATCTAGCTGGGTGAGTTGAAAGCTATCTGTTTGAATGATTAATAATTCTTCCATTTTTAGTAGTAAAAGTTATTATAATTGCTAATGACGTCGGGTTTACAACGGAAAATATTGTCCGGAACTCCCGTAGATCAGTAAGTACTAAATATAGGGTGTTCCGTTAGCCTTTACCCACGCCTGATTCTGTCCTTTTAAAAGTGTGCCCGCAATCCAGTAGCTTTGAGTTGCGACACAAAAAACACGGATGCGAGCACAGCCCAAAGCTAAGGTACAACGATGGAAAAGCACAGCCCTTACCTCTACTAAATCTCGCCGCTTACTCCAGGATGGTAAGTTATAACTGTACCGAACTTTGATCTTGATGCACTAGTGGCGAGCTTCGCTCATCGACCTGACCTTGAACGCCGATAGTCTGCGTGGTGGCAAGGCAAGGCAGCAAAGCCGGAGCCTAGTGGGACAGCCAGTAAGTTTTGTTAGCTAAAAACGAAGATATTTTGGTCGCTGGCTAAACGAAAAATCACTTGCATAGCCGTAGCTACGGAAGTTGTTTTTTGTGACGCCAGCGGGCAAAAGATCAAGTTTTGGGCAACGAAACTTACTGGCTGGCCCACTAGGTTAACTACTCAAGCCAGCTGCTGTTTTTACCGCAGCGTGAATCCGGACGTAGGTTCCACAGCGGCAAATATTGCCGCTCATGGTCGCGTCGATCTCTGCATCCGAAGGATTAGGGCTGTTACTTAATAACGACGCTGCCGCCATCATCTGGCCAGACTGGCAGTAACCACATTGTGGGACGTCGTGCTCCAGCCATGCCCGTTGGACAGGGTGATCGCCGTTTTCTGATAGGCCCTCAATGGTCGTGACGTCGCCGTCGAGTTTGCCGATGGGTGTCTGGCAAGACCGAACGGCCAGCCCGTCAACGTGGATGGTGCAAGCACCACAAGCGCCAGCACCACAACCAAATTTGGTGCCTACGAGGCCGAATTCGTCTCTCAAGACCCAAAGCATGGGTGTGTCGGTACTCACGTCCACTTGGCGTGATTCACCGTTTACTTTTATATCATATTGAGGCATAGGCTATGGTTTTTTGGCAAAAAATCAACTGTCCGTATACTAAGCAGTATCTGGGGATGCTAAAGTTAATACATTGCAATCGAAATATACCGGCAAAAATCATAGGCATACTTCTAACGACAACAGATCAAATCCCTAACCTTCCCATCCAACGTTATTTCGGAGTTATCTCCGCTACTGCCTTTGTTGGCGGCGACGAGCGGGAGGTACTCATCGCCGCACTAGACGCAGCGGCCGACGGCCTAACCGCTCCTTACGAACGTCTTGAACAGGAAGCCCGCCGCCTGGCCCTTGACTTCCTCCGTTACAAAGCAACAGAACTCCAGGCCGATGCCATCATCGGCCTCCGCATCGAACACCGCATCATGGATCCGAACCGGAGCCTGGCGATGATCTTTGTTGCCGGAACGGCCGTGCAGACGAGTGCCGCGGCGCAGCCTCGGCAGGCCGACTCGTGGGGGCAGAGCCCGGGAGGGTAGGTAAGATGTTAGAAATTAGATGTTGGATTTTAGGCGCGTCTGCCAACCTTGCTTTATTTTAGGCGGTAGTTTGTAATCGGTAGTGCCGTTTACCACACTGCCGTCTACGATCTACCACATCTACCACCTATAATTTACCGTCTATAATCTGCCAACTACAGCCTGCCACACTACAATCTACCGACTCCCTCCCTGCATCATTATATAGTTTTATCCGCAGGATCGCCCTAACTGCCCAGCCCAACTCTATATTTGCGACGCTTTAACCAAGTAACCACCACTATATGTCCGCAAGAATTTTAATCATCGGTGCTGGCCGCTCCTCTTCCGCCCTGATTCGCTACTGTCTGAATAAAAGCGAAGAATTTGGCTGGGCGATAACGGTCGCTGATGCGGACCCTGCCGCCGCCATCGCCAAAGTTAACGGCCACCCATCAGGAAACCCTGTTTGGCTCGACGTTAATAAAACGAACGATCGCCGCGAATTGATCGGCCGGGCAGACATCGTTGTCTCCCTGCTGCCAGCGCACCTCCACCTGGAAGTCGCCCACGATTGTATCCGCCTGAAGAAGCACCTGATAACGGCCAGCTACGTCAGCCAGGAACTCTACCGCCTCGGCGACGAAGCCCGAAACCGGGAACTGATCTTTATGGGAGAGATGGGCCTCGATCCCGGTATCGACCATATGTCCGCCATGCAGCGGATCAACATCATTCGGGAAATGGGCGGCAAGATCATCGCCTTCCGTTCCCACACTGGAGGCTTGATTGCTCCGGAGGACAACGATAATCCCTGGGGGTACAAGTTTACCTGGAACCCGCGCAATGTTGTATTGGCTGGCCAGGGAACAGCCCAGTACCTCGAAGACAAGAAGCTGAAATTTATCCCTTACCAACGTCTCTTCCAGACGACTTGGGACGTGGAAGTGCCCGGATACGGACAATTTGAGGCTTACGCTAACCGCGACAGTCTCTTATACCGCAACCAATACAACCTCGACGATATCCCAACCATCCTGCGAGGAACCCTCCGCTACCCCGGCTACGCCGAGGCGTGGGGCGCTCTGGTCACGATTGGCCTGACCAATGCTGACTTTCCAATTCTGGACAGCGGGACCATCACCTACCATGAACTGATGGAGGCTTTCGCCCCCAGTGGCCCGGGATCCGTTAAGGACCGGATCGCACAGCTCCTCGACGTAGAGCCCAACAGTGATGTAATGAACCGCCTTGTTTGGCTGGGACTCTTTCGCAAGAAAAAAATTCAACTTCGGGACGCAACCCCCGCCCTCATCCTCGAGCGCTTGCTTTTGGACAAGTGGAAGCTTAAGCCGGAGGACAAGGACCTCATCGTGATGCAGCACCAGATCGATTACGAGCTGGATGGTAAAACGTTCCGTGACATCTCCAACCTGACCATGAAGGGCACCGACGCTACCGATACGGCAATGTCCCGACTTGTGGGCCTACCAATGGGCATCTTTACCCGCCTCATCTGCGAAGGGAAAATCAAGTCTACCGGCGTTCACATCCCAACTATGAAGGAGGTTTACGAACCCGTCTTGGAGGAGATGAAAGAATACGGACTGGAATTCACCCACCAGCTAATCGAGCTCTAATCTAACCATTTACTGCAACTGCCTGATCTCTTATGGAATATTTGCCCCAACACATCGAGGCCCTCATTTTTGCCGCACCTAACCCGGTTTCTATCGACGAGCTGCAAAATGTTTTGCTGGAAAATTTTGGCGTCCGCTTTGCCCAAAAGGTGATGCTGGAGGCCATCGAGGATGTTCAGCAGCGGTATGAAGGAAACGCATACAGTTTCGAAATTGTGGAAGTTGCCGGCGGTTACCAGTTTATGAGCAAGGGCGCTTACCACGAGACGATTGGCACCCATCTTCGGATGCAGAGCAATAAGAAGCTTAGCCGCTCAGCCCTCGAAACCCTCAGTATCATTGCCTACAAGCAGCCGGTGGTTAAGTCGGAGTTGGAGAAGATCCGGGGCGTGTCCTGTGATTACTCCATCCAGAAGCTGTTGGAGAAAGAACTCATTACCATTACCGGCCGGGCGGAAAGTATTGGTAAACCGTTGCTTTACGGCGTAACCCCTCGTTTCCTAGACTACTTCGGCATCAAGTCGCTGGAGGAGTTACCGCAGCCGAAGGATTTTGCCCTGCCAGATAGTACGATTGGGGAGCCGGAGGAATTGATGGTGATGAAGGAGGAGGAATAAGCCTGTAGGCTTATTTTAGTAGAAAGGTGGCAAGTATTAGGAGGGAGTACCTACCTCCTCTTTACTAATTTGGGCGCGGCCAACGAAGTTGGCGTTTATGCTGAGCGTAGCCGAAGTAGAGGTGCAGGGTTTGTTGAGGGGCATTGTAAGCCGTCTGGGTTGAGAACCTAGAGGGCTACAGTGTACGCACATCTTTACAAGCGCGAATTTTCTTTCATTTAGCCGTGGTTTTGTCCTCTCCCCCTAACTCCTCTCCAACAAGTCTCGCTTAAGGCTCGACGGAGAGGGGCTATTTTGAATCGCAAAAGCGATTCTTGAACGAAGAAACCCTGGCTAAACGGAAGCTAACCGTGAAAAAGCCTAATTCTTGGCCAATATCACGCTCGAAGGGTCATCCCTCTCCGGCGGAGAGGGACCGAGGGAGAGGGAAAAAGAGGAGCTGGGCCGTTTTTGTAAACTTGTGTGTACACCCTAGTGGGCCAGCCAGGTTCGGTTGTCAAACTTTACAACGGGATTTTAGAAAAGACATTTTTGTTTCGGCGCAAGCGTCAAAATAAGGCCCGCAGCTCCAGCTGCGAGCCCCAGGGGATTAGTTACGTTACCTCCTTCTTAACAACCACCAGCCATCTTAAACTGTTACTCCATGCAACGACAATAACAGTATTCAATCCCCTTCATATGTCTACCCTCGTCAACCGTGTAGCTGCCTCCGGGCTCATTACCTTCAAACTGGAAGATTACTGGCCAACGGCAGCTTTTGCGAGTTTTGACCTCAAGGATTACCTCTTTATGGAGTTGATCTTGAAGGAAAAGGATTTTCGGACGGCACTGAAGGAGCACGACTTTACACAGTATGCTGACAAGGTCTTACTTGTTTTTTGTTCGGCGGATGCGATCATTCCTGCTTGGGCATATATGTTGGTGGCGCAGGCTGCTGCGCCTTATGCCGTAGACATTTACCAAGGAGAGGAAGCAGATTACCTCCGGGACCATTTCCGGACGGTTGTTGCTGGCCTTGATGAAGCGGAGTACGCCGACAAGCGGGTCGTGATTAAAGGATGTGGCGAAAAAGATGTTCCTGCTTCTGCTTACCTTGATATTACGGCGAAGTTGCAGCCTGTGGCCAAATCCATTATGTACGGTGAGCCATGCAGTACGGTTCCGGTGTTTAAGAAGGCGGTGGTTAGGAAGTAAAATCAACCCTCAATAAATCAAAGAACTAGGAAGCCCGACGACTTTTCACGATTCCACCGACTTTAAGGCGCTTAATTGTCGGATAAGCTGTTATCTTGGCCGATCAATCCCCTTATGGGGGGTTGAAAACCATGTCAATCAACGTTACGGCGCGTAATTGAGGAAATAAGATTTGTTTTGGCCCGCTTTACAAAGGCCCATTTCAGTTTCCGAATATTTCTGTTGTAAGGTTTGCTTCTCGGAAGCAGGCCCGTTCGGTTGCAGGTGTTAAAAACAACTATTATCCAGGATTAACCGCCAGCACATGCGCATTAACCGCCTACTATTCACTGCTTTTCTAGGGCTTTTTGCCCTCACCCTTGGAGCACAGGATGTTCACTATACCCTACACAACTACGCTCCTCTTTGGCTGAATCCAGCCAATACCGGTTCGTTCTCTGGCTCTGTTCGAGTTGGTGGAATATACCGTGGACAGTGGCACAGCCTGAACGGTATCTCCAGCCCAACGGCTTATGCTGATGCTCCGCTGGCCTTTGGCCTGCGTAAGCAAGACTGGGTTGGGGTTGGCTTCAGCCTTGTCTCCGACAATGCTGGTGACTTTAACATTAGCTCTACTTTCTTCGGATTTAGCGGGTCTTACCACCTTGCGCTTGATAAAAAACGGGAGAACGTTGTAACGCTTGGTGTCCAGTACGGAAGTACTTCCTATGGGCTCAAGGTTGGTGGCGTACCGATCCAGGAGCGAAATATTACTACTGATCTTGGTGGTCAAGGACTAGAGGGTAGTGAGTTTCCAATGACTTCGGATGATGATATGGGTAACAGTAACAGCTACAACGACCTTAATGCAGGTGTTAAGTTGAAAGTGTTGATGGACAAGAAGAAGGACAATATTTTCGAGGCAGGCGTAGCGATGCTGCACCTTAACGCTCCGAAGCGTCAGTCCTTGACTACTATCCAAATGGTGCCTATGGGAACGGACCCTACTGCACTTGAACGTGGAGGCGACGACGATGAAGACACCCGCCGCCGCAAGCCAACCATTCACGCCCACGCCCGCTTGGACATGGAGATGAGTGAGAAGTGGCGTTTCCAACCTACTGCCTTTTTCCAGACGGCGAACTCAACGTCTTCTCTGTCCTTACAGGCATGGGGACGTCGGGCATTGAAAAACGACATGGGCCTCCGCATGGGACTTGGATACCGGACGGGCGATGCCGCCAAAGTACTGGTAGGTATTGACTCCGGGCAACTGCGCGCAGCCCTGTCTTACGACATCACCCTGAGCCAGGCCCGCAACGCAAATAGCTACCAGGGCGCCTTCGAGGTGTCAGCTGCTTACATCTTCAACATCTATAAGAAGCCGGTGGTGACGCCGAAAATTCTTTGTCCGAGACTTTAACGGCTCGTTTACACCCCGGGCGCCAAAAGTGGCGTTGTACAACTGGGGAAAGGGTAAGGACCTATTCACCGCACTGCTTTTTAAACAAACATTGCACCCGTACTTCGGCTCCGC
The DNA here is from genome assembly GCA_047637095.1 of Neolewinella sp. Taxonomy (GTDB): domain Bacteria; phylum Bacteroidota; class Bacteroidia; order Chitinophagales; family Saprospiraceae; genus Neolewinella. The sequence continues at coordinate 9,501 of JBLIGS010000047.1, forward strand.
TCAGCATAAACGCCAACTACCGTTGGCCCCGGCCCAGACAAAGCTCTTCACCCAACCACAACTTACTTACCGCATCTACCGATGAAGTATACTTTCGCAACCCTTCTTCTCCTCGCTTTTGCCCTTCCAGTTGTGGCCCAGCCACTGTCTGGTTCTTCCAAGGAAGAGCAATTGCTTATTGTCGCCGACTCCGCCAGCCGGACGACCAACTACGTTGACGCACTCGAAAATTACGAGCTCGCCTACGACCAAAACGGTGACCTGCCGCTTCGTCCGACCATCGGTCTGATGAACCTGAACCTTCGGGATATTGCAGGCGCCGTTCGGACCTACAAGCAGGTCTTCCGTCGCGCTGAAGCAAGCGATACAACTAATAACATCCACCGTTACCATTATGCCCGTGCGTTAAAAATGGACGGCGAGTACGACGAAGCCCAGACCTATTTCGAAGGCTTCCTGCTGCACAACACCGATGAACGACTGGAAACGCTGACGAAGCTGGAACTGGAAGGCATTGAGTTGTACAAGGATGCCCCGACAGAAACTGGTGAAGTAACGTTGGAAAACCTCGGCCGTAAGGTGAATGGTTCTTTCAGTGAGTATGCTCCGGTGCTCAGCGCCGACGGCAAAATCCTTTACTTCTCTACTTGGAAAAGCAAAGACATTGTGGTGCAGGGCGATGCCAACGACGAGGAGGGCTTTAGCCGCATCTTTATGACGGAGCGCAAGGTGGATGATGAAGGCAAGGTGACTTACGGTAAAGTGTCAGCACTTGATAAGGAAGTAAACCGTCCTGGTTTACATACGGCCAACCCGGCGCTCAGCGCCGATGGGCGTCGCCTCCTTTACAACCGCATTCGAATGGCCAGCAACGGTATTGCCGAAGCAAAAATATACGCCTCCGATGTGGAAGACGACGGTTGGAAAAGTGGCAACCCCATCTCCGGCATCAACGGCGATCACCTCGCCCTTCAGCCAACCCACGGCGAACTGTTCGGCAAAGAAGTACTGTTCTTCGTTTCCGATATGGATGGCGGCTTTGGTGGTCGTGACATCTACTACGCTACTTACGAAGGTGAAGGCAAGTATGCCCAGCCAGTAAACCTCGGCCCAACCATCAATACCCTCGCGGACGATGATACCCCGTTCTACTTCGACGGTACCCTCTACTTCTCCTCCAACGGCCGGCCAACAATGGGTGGTTTCGACCTCTTCTACGCAGCCTGGAACGGTAGCGAATGGAGCTCCCCCGAAAATATGGGCACAGGTTTCAACTCTACGGTTGACGACCAGAGCCTCAGCGTATTTGGCGACGGCCTCTACGGCTACATGACCAGTAACCGCGAAGGCGGCCAATCGGTTAAGTCCAAGACCTGTTGTGACGATATCTATGGCTTCCAGATTGCTGCAATCTTTGCTGACCTCGAGGTAGGTGTTTTTAGCGAAGAAAAGCAACCCCTTAATAACGGTACTGTCCAACTGCAGCCGCTGTTGAATGACAGCCCCAATGGCCCAGGCTCACAGAAAACCCGCGACGACGGCAATAGCTTCAGCTTTGGCCTCGACCTCGAGACGGTTTACTACGTTGTTGCTAGCCACCCAGGTTATTACCCAGATACCATCGAGATCAATACACTTGGCCTTGAAGAAAGTACCAACCTTCGGAAACCATTATTCCTGAAGCCACTTCCAGTACCTCCACCACCAGCGGTTGAGGAAGTTATTCGCATGCAGCCCATTACCTTGGAGAATATCCTGTATGACTTTAACGACGCGAAGATCTTGCCAGACGCAGAACCGGACCTTCAGTACCTCCAGAGTTTGATGGAGAAGTACCCGGATATGGTGATCGAACTAGGATCGCATACGGATACTCGAGGTAAAGACGGTGCAAACCAAAACCTGAGTGAGCGTCGTGCTTCCAGCGCGCGGAAGTGGCTGGTGGCTAAAGGCGGTATTGTTGCCAACCGGATCAAGACGAAAGGATACGGTGAAGCCGTTCCACAGACCGCGAATGCCCGTTTGGCAGAACGCATAGACTTCTTGAATGAAGGCGATATCTTGACCGATGAATTTATCAACGGACTTCCAGACGAAGACACCAAGGAACGGGCGCACCGCCTTAACCGTCGGACGGAGTTCCAGATCCTTGAAGGACCGACCAGTATCGAAGTTCGTATGGACGTGATTGAACGCAAGGAGGAAGGTGCTGACCGCGGAACGGAGCCCCGCGCAGCAGCGCCAGTGCAGCAACCAAGCCAGGTCGACCCACCAGTCATCACCCGTTTCAGCAGCCTCTTCGGCCAGAAAGACATTACTGGCCTGCCGGTACTTCAGTTTGACAAGCGCGAGCTTGAACTGGGCGAAGTTGCCAAAGGCGATACACGCTCTTTCGACTACACCTTTACCAACGTCGGTAAGGTCCCGGCTAAGATCATGTTGATCCAGGCCTGTGACTGCACAACCTACGAGCACAACAACGCCAAGACCTACCAGCCGGGAGAAAGTGGAACGATCAAAATTACCTTCGACAGCAAGGACAAAGACGAAGACGAGACAATTACGATCGACATCTTCCTGGAGCAGAATGACAAAAATGATGCCCCCATCCTTGAGATGGTGGAGTATGCTTTTAAGTTAAAGAAGTAATAAGGACCTTAGGAACGTCGATTTGCTGCGCAGTACTTCGTGCACAATAACTGTCGCTTTTCGGCCGTCTTATTTTGCCCCTACGCACACAAAAAATAATTTCCGTAGCTAAGGCTATGCAAAGGATTTTTTGAGCGCGTAGGAACAAAAGCGTCAGGCCACAAATCGGACAATTATTAAACCGGCGTTCCTTAAAGGAAGTGCTAGGACGTTTGGTGGTTTGAGTACCGGTCCGTTATATTTAGACCGTTATTCATTATTAATCACCTACAATACATACTTCACACAATGATAGAATACTACAAAACGGCAATCAGTAAGTACGCTGACTTCACGGGCCGCGCCCGCCGCAGCGAGTACTGGTTCTTTGCACTTGGAAATTTTTTAATTTATATTGGTTTGGCTTTCCTAGGAGGAATGATCGCTGGAGCCACAGGAAGTGAAACTGCAGGTATTGCCATTTACGGCCTGCTTGTTCTCTTTTACCTGGGGATTATCATTCCTACGCTTTCCTGTGGCGTTCGCCGCATGCATGATGCTGGCCGCTCTGGTTGGTGGATTATTGTTCCCATCGTATCCTTCATCTTCGCAGTCTCTGACTCCGAGCCAGGAGCCAACAAATGGGGCCCTAACCCCAAGACTGGCGCTGTAGCTGGTGCCGCCAGCCACTTGGTTGACTAAACAACGACAGTGACAAAACAAGGCCACAGCAAACTAGCTTTGTTGTGGCCTTTTTCTTTTGATTTTCCTTAAATCCTAAACACACACACACACGTAATGCCTTATACACCCCCACAAGTTCAGCGCGTCATTGACCGCGACTATAACTTCAACTTTGGCGAATACATCAGTGAAGCATTCAACTTAGTAACCCGTAATTTTGGACCAATTCTTGGGTTCATGTTGGTCTAAGGGATGGGAATAAAATAAAACGTGATTCTTGCTCTGGTGAATTTTGGCCGCTGGCAAGGCGAAAAACGTAGGCCACCTCGAGGCGTCGAGAACACCGTAGTGTTAGCGAGGCTTTTCAACGAAGCCAGCGGCTAAAAGGCACCGAGCAAGAATCTTGGTTTATTTATTTCCCATCCCTAAACTGTTATTTCTTTGGTAATAGGATTCATTCCTCTTCTTGGCCCCGTGGCGTACAACATTGTCGTGGGGCCTTGCCTGTTAGCAGGCTTTTACATTGCAGCAGATAAATCTTATAACAACGAATACCTGGATTTTGGCCTGTTTTTTAAAGGCTTTGATAAGGTTGGCTAGTTGGCACTGATGTCATTAATTAAGTGGCTGTTACTCCTCGCAGCGTTGATTCCTGCAGGTATCCTCTTTTTTGTGATGATGGATATGGGCATAGATCCGGAGAATGGTGATGACGCCGTGGTGATGGTCGCACTTGGGTTTTTCGCAATGCTTCCGTTCTTCTACTTGCTTATTTCCTGGGCATTTGCTCCGCTCTTTATCATGTTCTACGACATGGAACCTTGGCATGCAATGGAAGCTAGCCGCAAGGTTATTACACGGAAGTT
>JBLIGS010000048.1:0-13620 GCA_047637095.1 Neolewinella sp.
CAATGGGTGAGTTGGAGGAGCAAAGAGGCTAAGCATCAATTACTGTTGGTGGTGATCATAAGTTTACCAAGCGGCAGTACTTTACTTCAACAATCGGGATTTTTCGGAAGTATGGACATTATTAGCAACAAGCCAAGTTCGTACGCTTGGCAAACTGGTCTTCCCGGTTAGAATTTGGCTAACGCTGGATATGGAGACGACAAACAGATTAGCATAACAATACCACTGAGCGGTTTAACAGCAGCAGCTACCTACATCACCGCTCCTTCGCTCGGTTCCACCAAATCCCAGAGATTGCCGTATAAATCGGCGAAGACAAGAACTCGGCCGTAGGGAAAGCCGGTGGGTGGTCGAACGATTTCGACCTTGTGCTCTAGCAGATTAGCATAGTCTCTTTCAAAGTTATCGGTATAAAGGAATAGGAAGACCTTCCCACCGGCTTGGTTGCCGATAAAGCGACGTTGTTTTTCTCCTCGGCCTTCGGCCAGGAGGATGGCGGCATTGTCTGGCCCGCCGCCTGGAGGGCGGACGACGACCCAACGTTTTTCCTGTTCCGGCTGGTAGGTGTCTTCCAGTAATTCAAACTTGAGTTTGCGGACGTAAAAGTCAATGGCGTCGTCGTAGTTATCAACAACGAGGGCGATGCGGCCGAGGAATTGTTTCATGGTGGGTGGGTTGAGGAGCTCCAGCTCCGAATAGAAAGCGAAATTCATCAAAAATAATAAAACGGCCACTGGAGTGCCCTCACCGGAACGAGCGCTACAAGCATCCCCGCTCCAACGTTCAATCTCTTATCTCCTTTTTCTTCTCTCCCGTTAAGCGAATTGCGATGAGATCAACGAAGAAGAACAGGCTGTTTTGGGGAGGCAAAGCCTCCCTCTCGGGCCATAGGCCCTCGCCCTTTGCGCTAACCATCCTTTGCGCACATTCGGCTTCGCTCAGTGAACGCCTGCGCCCGCGCCCGCCACATTAAAAAGTCGTGCCTATATTTACGGCCCATGACTCCAAAACTGGACCGCACACATAAACTCGAACGCGAACTTCACCTGCGCCAGCAGCAGGTTCGTCGCCTACTGCAAATCACCCAGGCGATCAACAACAACGTCACCGTTGAGGACCTGTTTGGGATGTACCGTGCCTTCCTTCAAGAGGAGTTGGTCGTTAAAGAAATGGCACTATTTGTCCGCAACAGCGGGGATGACAGCCAGTGGATGCTCGCCACTCAAATCGGCATTGACAACGTTCAGTTTCTGGATATTGACTTGGGTTCCGTCCTGGAAAAATTTATCCGGCCCGGCATGCTCGAAGGCCCTCTACCAACCTTCTTTAAGCCCTTCCTCCACGTTGTTCCTGTTCTCCATAAGGAACGGCCGATCGCCTACATTTTCATCGGTGATTTTGAGGACGACGATGATATGTATGAGCGGATCCAGATCATCACGACGATCACCAATGTGATTGCAGTTGCCATCGAAAACAAACGCCTTTTCCGTCGTCAACTGGCCCAGGACCGGCTCGAAGCCGACATGGACCTCGGTGCCAAGGTGCAGAAAATGTTGATTCCTGAGCGTTTCCCCGTCCGGGACGAATACGAGATCGACACCATCTACAAGCCAAAACTGGGGGTGGGGGGCGACTACATCGACTTCAAAGAATTTGACGACGGGAAGCTGGTCTTTTGCATCGGCGACTTCGCCGGTAAGGGCGTCTCCGCCGCCCTACTCATGGCCAACTTTCAGGCCAACTTTCATACGCTGATCAAGAAACGGACGGATCTAAAAAAGTTTGTCCGGGAGATCAACGACGCCGTTTACCAGATCACACAAGGTGAACGCTTTGTCACCTTCTTCGTCGGTGAATACGACCGCAAAAAGCACCAACTCCGCTACATCAACGCCGGCCATCCACCTCCGATCTTGATCCACGACCAAGGCATTAAACTCCTCACCGAAGGAACCCTTGTTCTCGGCTCCATCGACGAACTCCCGATGCTCGACGTCGGGACCGTCGACCTACCCAGCCAGGCCCTCATCTGTACGTTCACCGATGGCCTAACCGATCTGCAAAATCCCGCAGGAGAAGTCCTCGACGAAGACATCCTCTACAACTGGGCCAGGAGGCAGCACGGGCGCTCCGCCGCCTCCTTCAACCGATCACTCCAGGTCTTCCTTGACGAATTCCGCCAGTATAATGACTACCCTGATGATTTGACGGTGCTGACTTGCCGAATTTTCAAGATCCAGGATGAGGATTATTGAGTAGAAAGTACTGAGGCCCTCGCAAATTGATGGAAAAGTTTTCGAATCCTTACTCTCTACCAATTAAAAATGCACTAAGTCAAGAACGAAAGTGATAGCTTAGCCGTTAGTAATCTGCACATGAAGGACAAGAATCTAGCGGCCGTACTAGCATTTTTCGGTGGATCTGTTGGTCTACACCGGTTTTACCTGGGGCAGGTAGGCTTGGGTATTCTCTACATTTTCGTTTTCCCGCTAGCTGCGATGATTGGCGTCATCGACGCCATCGTCTTGCTAAGTATGAACGATGCAGACTTTGAAGCTAAGTACAATAAAGCACAATACTTTGGGAGCAGTAACCAGACCAACCCCACTGGTCGGGTTGTCCCCCAACGGTCACAAGAAAAAAGGAATCAGAACTTTCCTGAAACCAACCGCCCCATGAACGATCGTGAACGCCGCTACCAACAACGGCAGCGAGAACGAGCGCTGCGCGAGCAGCGCCGCAACCAGGCCAGGCCCCAACAGCGGCCATCTTCTGCACCGGCCCGTCGAGCTGCAGGCCCAACCCGGCCCGTCGAAGACGGTAGCGCCGAGCGCCAAGCCGGATTACGGTATTTCAAGGATTTTGAATACGACCGCGCCATCAATGCTTTCTCCCGTGCATTGGAGAAAAACCCGCGCGACGTTGCCAGCCATTTCAACATAGCCTGCTCCTACAGCTGTGAAGAACAAGCCGATAAGGCTTTTTACCACCTCGACCGCGCCATCGCGCTGGGCTTTACCGACTTTGAGCGCATCCGCGCCCACGACAGTTTAGCCTTCCTGCGTGTACAGCCGGGCTACGAGGCCTTCGCAGACAATGGCTACCGGCTTACGCCCGAACGCAGTGCGGAAGAAACGGTGTTAGAAAATCCCATCACCCTTGAAGAGATGGTGGAACTCCCCGAAATAAATGACGACCTACTCGACCAACTCCAGCGCCTGGCTACCCTACGGGACAAAGGCTTACTGACCGAGACAGAGTTTGTTGCGCAGAAGAAGCGGTTATTAGGTTAGCCTACCTCACTTCCAATACCTGTGAAATGTAGTAGCCCAAAAAAAACCAACGCCCCAAAAGACTAACAATGACTGCTGAATCCCTCATTTCCGACGCCATCGTTCCCCTCTCGCCCACGGATACCGGCGACGAGGCCCTGGGTGTGATGAATGAATTTTACGTTCGCCATTTGCCAATTGTGAATAACGGGCAACTGCAGGCGGTGATATCCGAAGAGGATATTCTGAATGCCGATGCGATGGAACCTGTGGGGAACTATCCCTTGCACCAACAACCGCCGGCTGTTTTTCCGGACGACCACATCTACGATGTGATGCGGTTGCTGGCGGAGTATAAATTAACGGTGGTACCGGTCGTTGATCGGGAAGGCAGCTACCTGGGCATGGTGACGAATGAAGACCTGCTCCGCTTTTTTGCGGAGAGCAGCACCTTCCGTGATCCAGGCAGTATCGTGATTCTAGAGATGGGCCGCCACGACTACAGCCTGGCGGAGATTGCCCGGATTGTGGAGAGTGAAGGCGCCGTTATCCTTAGCAGTTTTGTCCGGACGTTTGAGGATACGAACAAGACAGAGGTGACCGTGAAAGTCAACAGTCAAAACATCGGATCAACATTGGCCACTTTTGAGCGGTTCAACTACAATGTGAAGGCCAGTTTCAACGAGAAGCAACTGCAGGAGAGCTTGCGAGAGCGGTATGATTCGTTGATGAATTATTTAAACGTGTAGGAGGGTTTTGGGATGTTTCGGCAAACTCTTCTTGGGCCGCGGACGCAGGTGCAAAGTGGAGGATTAAAGAGCAGAGGTGGGTAGGGGGATGCAATACTCTCTACTCTCTGGGGTTCCCTAAAAATAGTTTGCCCTACCTTCCCAAAAAATCCACCACCATCCACAACTACTTCCTCCGCATCGCCTACGACGGGACAGATTACAGAGGCTGGCAGCGCCAGCCTGGCAACGTCGTCACCATCCAGCAAACCATCGAAGAACTGCTGAGTAAAGTCCACCACCGGGAGGTGACCGTTGGCGGCTGCGGGCGAACGGACGCTGGCGTTCACGCCAGCCAGTATTACCTCAGTCTCCGCGTGGAACAACCGCTACCGGAAAAGTATTTCTTCTTCATCAATAAGCAGTTACCAACGGGGTTGTCCCTATTGGAGATCATCCCGGTAGCTGACCGGGCCCAAACCCGGTTCGATGCTACCCAACGGACCTACGACTATTTCCTACACACAAAACCAGATGCCTTCCTGGACAGGTTCAGTTCGCGCGTGGATCTAACGGACTTTGCACCTGCGGCCGCGGCAAATACCCTTCCCCTATTCCTCAAGTATACAGATTTCCGGGCCTTCTGCAAAACCCCGGACCGGCACAATACTACCTTCGTTCACTTCAAAGAAGTCACGCTCTACCGGAACGAAGCCGGCGATCGCTTCCGGATTCGCTTCGTAGCCAACCGTTTCCTGCGCGGCATGATTCGCCTGCTCGTCAACGACCTTCTCCTCGTCGGGCGTGGCCAACTTTCCGCCGCCGCCTTCGAGCAAATGCTGGTGACCAAAGAGCGGGAGCCCCATTTTCGCCTTGCACCGCCGCAAGGTCTTTTCCTGACGGGTGTAAAATATCCGGACATTGACCGAGAGGCAGATTTGCCGGTTTCAGGGAAAATTCAGTGGACTTCCATTTAGGCAAGAGTCGTGAGGTGAGAGTACCGAAGCCTGAGTTAAGAGACTGGAGTCAATCAGCTCCCTTTCAATATTTTGGTCAAAAAATGCCTCGTTCACCTAATGTCTACCGCTTCAAGACTCTCGTTTCTCTACTCCCTACTCTTCGTATCGATCCAAATCGTTACCGGCCCATCATTCAGTAATTCCACCTTCATATCCGCTCCAAATTCGCCGGTTTCCACCGGTCGTTCGGCCACTGTGGATAACGTCCGGACAAATTGCTCGTACAATGGAATTGCTATCGGCGGCTTCGCACTCCGGATAAAACTCGGCCGATTTCCCTTTTTCGTACTCGCAAACAGCGTAAACTGGGACACCACCAGCAGTCCGCCGTCAACATCCGTTACGCTCCGGTTCATTTTGCCTTCCTCGTCGCCGAATATCCGTAAGCGACTGATTTTACCGCAAAGCCAATCGATATCTTCCTTTCCGTCGGCCTCTTCGATGCCTAGCAAAATCAGTAAGCCCGGACCAATCTGTCCAGAAATGGCACCGTCGATTTTTACAGAAGCCTGGGATACACGCTGAATAAGTACTCTCATTTGGTTGTGGCTTTATCGTTTGAACAGGACATTAATCTTATTAGCATAATAATTTAGCTAAACCAACTCCTTTTCCATTTGCCAGTCTTCCATTAAGTAGCCGTTACCAATATCCGCGTTGTAGCGAGCGATTTTCACAAATCCGAGGTATTCGTAGAAGCCAATGGCTTCGTTTTCGTAGTTGACGTCGAGGCGGAGAATTTGCTGGCCAGCGGAACGTGAAATTTGTTCCACGTGCTGAATCAAGGCTTTGCCGTAGCCTCGTCCCTGGGTTTCGGGAAGGAGATAGATTTTGTGAATTTTGGTCGTCGAAGGGAGATAATCGATTTGGTAGCTGGTGTAGCCGACGTGGCGATAACGTGCCCCCCCATGATTAACATAATGTTTTTCGGAAGAAGGTGTGTCTACTGCTTCGAGAAGGAGCTTAAAAACGTGGCCCTTACCTACTTGGTCCTCGATGGCGGGGATGCTGTACATCATTTCCAGCATGTAGGTGATTTGCTCGGGGGAGAGGATGTCGCCAAAGGTATCGGGCCAGGTATCGTGTGCGATTTGGCGGATGGTGGCGTGGTTGGAAGGGGTGATTGGGATGATGCGGAAGTTGGGCATGGGGGAAGGTATGAAATTTCGAAAAACTGATTGTCCGATAAATCGGACGCAGCGTCCGATTTATCGGACAATCAGTCAAACCCCAAACTCAACTGCCCCTTCCGCTCCTCATCCACCGGCTCATGCAGTTGTTCATGCAGTTGTTCATGCAGTTGTTCATGCAGTTGTTCCCCGTTATTTTTAACGCTTCCTACCAACGGCGACACCGGGTAATACTTCAATGTTCCATCACTGGGCGTAGCCAACAAATCAAGCACCGTTTCAAGCTTGGTGTTTTTGTTTAGCCAAGTGTTCTGCGCCTCTGGGTCCATCAACAACATCGGCATCCGGTCGTGGATCGGTCTCATCTCCGCGTTTGGTGCGCCGGTGATAATGGAGAAGGTATAAATAGGTGCATCATCCGGGGCTGGCGGTTGCCATTGCTCCCAGATACCGGCCATGACGAGCAGGCTTTCATCAACCGGCAAAATCCGATGCGGCTTTTTAGACTTTCCCTGCCGCTGCCATTCATAGAAACTGTCGGCCAAAACCAGGCAACGGCTTTCTCGAATAGGCTTCCGGAAACTAGGCTTATCAGCAATGCCTTCCCGGCGGGCATTGATCATTTTTGCTCCAATTTTCAAATCTTTGGCCCAAAACGGTACTAATCCCCAACGGAGTGTGGATAACTTGTTGGGATCACTATCGGTGATGACTATTCCCTGCTGAGTTGGGGCAACGTTGTAGTTTTTTAACAACCCTTGATTGGGGAGTTGAAGCTCGCGGGCGAACTGTTGCTTAAGTTTTTCGGCGTTGAGAACAAGTGAGTAGCGGCCACACATAGGCAAGAGAATTTGATTGGATAAAATTAACGGATTTGGGCAGTAACTTGTGTTTATCACCCTGCTTTTCCACATCCTTTGCACCTGTACTTCGGCTTCGGACTCCACTGAGCGCAGCCGAACGTGCTCAGCATAAACGCCAACTTCGTTGGCCTCGCCCTATGTTCCTTAAACTCATCAAACGCTGCTTTCAGGCTTTCTTCACGGGATTACTCCTCCTTATTCTCTTCCTGAACTTCAAACTCTACTATTCCCCAGACTTTTCCACATCTAATGGGCATAATGAAGATGTCCTCGCCCAGCTCAATTACCTGGAACAAGAACTACACGCAGGAGCAGCTGAAGATATGCAGCAGCTCTTTCCCGAAGGCCACGTTTTTACAACGGTGCTTTATGGATTGGCTTGGGCTGACTTTGCCGATCCACTACCAAACGGTGAGTTAAAGGCTCGAGCACTTCGGGAAATAGATTGGGCCCTGGCGGAAATCAATTCGCCTAAAGGAAAAGCCGTTTTTTCTACGGACCTCCCGTTGCATTTGGGTGTTTACTATCGAGGCTGGCAGAATTACCTACTGTGTAAGAAACTAGGATTACAAACGCCGGAAAATCGAGACCGGCTTCAAGTGAATCAATTCAGGGACAACGCTGATGCAATTGCCACAGCTTTCGAGAATTCGCCCACCCCATTTCTCGAATCCTACCACGATGCTAGTTGGCCTGCGGACAATGTAATAGCAATGGCTTCGCTTGCTAATTATGACCGGCTATTCAACAGCTATCGGTATCAGAAGACCAAAGCAGATTGGTTGGAAAAAGTCCGCCTCCGTCTCGATGGAAAAACGAAGCTGATTCCACATTATACCGAGGCCCGTAACGGCAGAGTCATGGAAGGTGCCCGAGGCTCTTCCCAAAGCTTAATACTTTGCTTCCTTCCCGAAATCGACTCCATTTTTGCCGTGGAACAACATGCGTTTTACGAAAAGGCTTTTGTTGACACTAGGTTAGGCTTGACAGGAATAAGGGAGTATCCCAAAGGGCAGGAAGGAGATGGAGATATCGATTCCGGGCCCGTTATTTGGGGTATTGGCGGAGCCGCTTCACTCGTTGGGCAAAGGGCTGCAGGTATCCACAAAAAGGAACAACGATTCGTGGAACTTCGCAACAGTGTAGAGGCTTTTGGCACCGCTTATCAATGGAATGGTAAAAAGCGATTTGTATTCGGCCAACTAGCCGTTGCCGACGCCTTTATTGCTTGGGCGAATGCTGTGGAACAGCGGAAAGGGCAATTTAAATCAAGTTCTTGGAGGGGAACATTTCAGCTTTCCAGTTTGGGCCTGTTTCTGCTGATTGGTTGGATGATTTACCGGATTTAACGGTTATTTCCACACCTTCTCCCCAATATCATCCGGCACAAAACTCCCCCACTTCTTGTTATAAGTATGTAGGCGGTTCGTCGTTTGGCCCGAGGCATCTTCAAGGGAAAAACCAGCCAGTTTCCAGGCGTAGAGGCTTCCGTAGAGGTTGTAGACTTTTTTGAAGCCGGCTTTGCGCAGCTTTTGGGCTGCGCGTTCGCTGCGGTAGCCGACGGTGCAGTAAACGACGACGGGACGAGATTTGTCCGTATCACTTACCACCGACAAGTCAAGATTATCATAGCCTAGTAATAGTGCGCCGGGAAGGTGACTGACCTCATATTCCGCTGTTTCGCGGGCGTCGAGGAACAAAGCATTGTCCATGGCGTGCGCTTCTTGCGCACTGATCGCCTGTTCATCCGCCGTTACCAGCTTAGATAATTTCTCATCCAGCGGTAAGTATCCAGTCTGCAAGCGTACCGGCACATTTTGGGCGCGGCCGCAGGATGCAAGGAAAAGGACAAGGAGCAGAGGGAGTAGATAAGATAGTTGCACAGATAAAGTACGCTTGAAGGAGAGAGATTGTTGCTTTTTGCCCCCCGTTGAAGGGGATTTTGTCTATTTTCAACGATCATCCGAGACCTCAACTTATAACAGCCTATACTGTAAAAAGAAAAGAATAGTAAATTCCATCCCTAATTTAAGCCCACTCTAACTCATGGTCATAAACCTTACCTACTCCAGTGGTTTCTATTATGCATCAGGGCAAACGCATCAAAATAATTAGGCTAGAAACCGGGCGCTCATTTTTGATGCGTTTGCTCTGATTATGCATTGCTTCTAATTTTACTTACATCCTCTTCTATAGATCCTTTTATAATATCATTTAGCAAACGCCAACAACTCCCCCATCTCCCCATCATCCGCCTTCTTCAACGCTTCAATGTAAAGCTTCCGCTCCCCCGTCGCGTTCACCAAATTAGCTCCCCAAGTAAATGGTGCGAGGTCAAAGACGTTTTCCATCAAAACATCGGCCATCATCCGTGAATGACGGCCATTCCCGTTGGGAAAACAGTGAATACTCACCAATTTGTGCTTAAACCGGAGTGCAATCTCTTCCGGAGGGAAAGTCTCGTTCTCAATCCAGAATAAGGCGTCGTCACAGAGCATTCGCAGCTCGCGGGAAACCTGAACCCAAGACACACCAATGTTTTTCTCCGTTTTCCGGAAAGTCCCCGCCCATTTCCAAACGCCGTTAAACATCAGTTTATGAAGCTTTCGCAGGAAGGTTTCGTTCAAAACTGCCGTTGGCGAGAACGCTCGCCCAATCAGCCAAACCAGTGCTTTCTCAATATTAACCTGCTCCACTTCATCCAACTCTTGTTGGGTAGAAATTGGCAGCCGTAATCCAGCTTTTTCTTCTTCCGAAATAAGGGTTTGGCCAGGCTTCTCCTCTACTTCAAATCCCATATCTTCTTGTCCAGTTTACGCACCAATTCAGCGGTAGCATCCTCAATCGCTTCTTTTAGCCTTTTATCCGTAACTTCTTGATCCTCAAGCTTCATTTGCTGATTTGTGCGAAGAACAATCTTTGTCGCTAGCCTTTTTGCTTGGATCTCAACCTGCTTTTCCAGCGTTGCTTCTTTCGGGACCAAAGCATAAACCAACTGCAAATCCATTGCATTCGCAGCCTCCCGCAACGAGCGTAAAGTGATGCTTCCCGTTTCCTCCCTTTTTTCCAGTTGTCGAACGGCTTCGGAGGTCACCCCAAGCTTTTTGGCCAGCTGTTTTCGGCTCATATTTATCGCCGAACGGATTCCGCCAATCCAACCTTCAGTTGGTGGCACAATGGAAGCAATTTTTTTAAACGAGTTGAGCTTTTTACTCAACCTGCTTAAAACCAGTTGATTTAGATCTCTCATGGTTACACTTTAAATTTACAAGCTATAGCTTTTATTTATCCACTAATATACAAGTAATAACTTGCTAATTTATACAAATTAGCAAGCAAAGGCTTTTTTAAAAAATTACAAGAGCAATATATAGCTTGTTTAAAATACTTACAAAACAATCTATATCTTTCAATTAAATAAAAAATTACAAGCCATAGCTTGTTTTTTTCTTAAAGCCTCAAATTTATCCCGCCTCCAACGTGCGGCAGTCATCCACTCATTCCTAATTATATCATTCTATCACTCACTAACCTCCAATTTCACCGGTCCCTTACCAACCCGGTCCGCCAAATACATTTTGTCTTCACAGAAGTAGAGCAGTTGTTCCCGAATGAAAGATTTCACTTCGTTAGCGATACTACTAGGGTAGAGGAGGTGCAAATTCGGACCAGCGTCCAGGGTGAAGTACAGTGGTCGGCCGGTATTAGCACGGTATTGCTGGATTCGCTCGATGACCTGCAGGGTATTTGGCCGAATGAGGATGTAGGGTGGGTGGCTACTCATCATGAGTGCGTGAAGCGTCAACGCTTCCGACTCTAGGATTTCGCCGAAGCGTTCAACATTGCCGGACTTGAGGACGCTGAGCATCTCGTCCGTCCGCTGACGGGCCTGCGCGTAGCGCGCAGAAGCATATGGATTGCCTTCCATCAAACCGTGCCCAGCACGGCTACTAACCGTCTTCTCCGACTTAGAGATCAACAATATGTCGTCATGGTAGTCTTGAAACACAGGATGTAACTGATCCGTAACCGACACAGCGAACTCATCGCTAGAGCCTTCTAAAGCGCCCAGGCTGCCCCAAACGGCAGCGCCACCATAAACGGACCGACAAGCACTTCCGGACCCCAGACGAGACAGGTAACTGGCCTTAGCCAAGAACTCAGCCCGTTCTTCAAAGGCGGTAAATAATTCCTCCTCCAGGCTAACCAAGCACAAAGACAAAGCACTCATTCCTGAAGCCGAACTGGCAATACCAGCCGAGTGTGGAAAGCTGTTGCTTGTCTTAATAGACAAGCTAAGTTGTTTCAGAAAAGGGTAGACTGGCAGCAGTTTTTCCAGAAACTTTTTTGTCCGTTCCGTGAAGCCAGTATTCAACTCCCCATCAAGGTATAGAATAACGTCTACGCCTTCTCCGGTTTCTTGCCGGACTTTGTAGGATAGGGTAGTATCAGTCGCAGCGCCGTCCAGCGTAAAGCTAATAGAGGGGTTACTAGGCAGCTGGTCGCCATGCTTGCCCCAGTACTTCACTAGTGCGATGTTGGAAGGGCTGCGCCAGCGAATTGCGCCAGGGGCAACTTCGCTACTGATAATGGTAAGGGTCGAATTCTTGTAGTCAGGCATCTGGATCAATTGGTCTTCGTCCAACCAAAACTACTCTGGATGGACTGGCCGCAAAATACGAAGGGCCGGGCTAGTGCCCGACCCTTCGATAGAATATTATACTTAAGAAAAATGGCTTCAAAATGTTCAAGCCATCCTGACTTTAATCTAACCCAGAGCCTTACGGGTCTCAGGCAATCCCAAACTATTTAGGTTTGGATAAAAAAGTCAGCTAAGACAAATTTTTATTTCTGGCCCGAAGCAGATTTTGCTTTGGCCCGTGTATCACGCTGCATTGGGTTTTCACCTCCACTACGGCTGCGGCTCTTGAAAAGATCGAAGCGGTTCACTTCTGCCTTAGAAGGGTAGAAGTTGTTGCTGCGGTCAGTGTCCGCCGTTTCCAGGTAAGGGTCAAGTTCGATGGCCGTTACTTTTTTAGCAAAGGGGAAGACCTTGCTAATTTCCTTGTAGTCCTTGCGCCAAATTTCAGCGGGAATACGCTGTACTTCAGAAGTACCGTCTTCAAAAGTAAACTTAAGGATGATCGGCATTACAAGACCACCTTTGTTTTCAAAGGTAAGTTCGTAGTAGTGCTTGTTGGCTGTAAGGACAGCACGCTCAGCATCACTAAGCCCCTTGAGGTATTTCTCGTACTCTTCCCGGTCAAGTACCGTTGCAGTCAACGGATCGTATTCAGTGTAGAAATCCCGAAGGGTACGATCTTGCTCGTCGTAAGTCTGGGCAATCTCTTCCCGGTTACGCATACTGCTGATGTTGCGCTGGAAGTCATCGCCTTTTTCTTTGGCCATGGCATTCTCAACATCTGGGTCCTTGGAATTAATCCGGAATGGTTCAACGTTGGTTAGGGCCAAGTCGGTGTGGTCTGTAGTGAAGAACCAGCCGCGCCAGAACCAATCAAGGTCAACACCGGAAGCATCTTCCATTGTGCGAAAGAGATCGGCTGGGGCAGGGTGCTTAAACATCCACCGCTGAGAATACTTCTTGAAGGCGTAGTCAAACTCGTCGCGGCCCATAATGGTCTCGCGCAGAATGTTAAGTCCGGTAGCTGGCTTGCCGTAGGCATTGTTGCCGAACTGCCAAACGGATTCAGAGTTGGTCATGATGGGGGAGATGAACTCCTTGTTGCCTTTCATGTAGTCAACGATTTTGTATGCAGGTCCACGGCGGCTAGGGTAGTCACGTTCCCACTGCTGCTCTGTCAAGTACTGGAGGAAAGTGTTGAGACCTTCGTCCATCCAAGTCCACTGGCGCTCGTCGGAGTTGACAATCATCGGGAAGTAGTTGTGGCCAACTTCGTGGATGATTACACCAATCATACCGTACTTGGTCCGTTCGCTGTAAGTACCGTCTTCTTCGACGCGGCCGAAGTTGAAACAGATCATCGGATACTCCATGCCAATGCTTTTCGCATTGATGGACCATGCAACAGGGTAGGGGTAAGGGAAGGTGTGGTGGCTGTACCACTTCAGGGTGTGGGCAACGGCTTTGGTAGAGAACTGCTCCCAAAGTGGATTACCTTCTTTAGGATACATAGACATCGCCATAACGGTAGTACCGTCAGACTGCTTCACAGCCATGGCATCCCAGATAAATTTACGGGAAGAGGCAAAGGCAAAATCACGAACGTTCTCGGCCATGAAGTGCCAAGTCTTCTGCTTGGTAGACTTGGCCTTTTCACGTTCAACCGCTTCGTCCTGGGTAGCGATGATAACGGGCTGCTCGAAAGATTTCCGAGAATCAGCAAGGCGACTACGCTGCTTCTTGGTCAGAACATCATTAGGGTTCTGGAGCGTACCGGTAGAGGAAACGAGGTGATCAGCAGGAACGGTGATCTTAACATCGTAGTCACCAAAGGTAAGGGTGAACTCACCGCTGCCTAGGAACTGCTTATGCTGCCATCCTTCGTTATCCGTATACAGTGCCATCCGAGGGTAGAACTGTGCGATGGTGTAGAGGTAGTTATCGTTCTCTTCGAAGTACTCAG
>JBLIGS010000049.1:0-13619 GCA_047637095.1 Neolewinella sp.
TAAATCGCAAAAGCTGCCTTGGCTGCCACATTTCTTAATGTCCGCCCTTCAACTCTGCTTGCCAAGCTTTCAACTCTTTCATCTTCCCATCAGCGGCCAAACCAGCCTGTGCTGGCCAGCTTTGTGGGTTGTGGGAATTGAACTGGGAGCCGGCACCGTCGAGTATCGCTCGGAGGTGATCGGGGTCGGTATCAGCCAACTCGTCCAGGGTTCTGACACCGGAGGCTTTGAGGACGGTTTCTATTTTGGGACCGATGCCTTCGATGACCTTTAGATTGTCCTGGTTGGCGGAAGCCCCTGTTGTGTCTGGCGCTTCAGCAGCCGGTGCGTGGTAGGGCTCGGGGTCAGCGACGGAGGCGGAAGCGAGATCTTTGGCCTGGCCGACCCAGTCGTCTCGTTGGATAATGCCGGGGAGATAACCGATCAATTCTGTATAGGTAATGATATCGGCTTCGGACCAGTTGGCAATCTGGGCATAGCTGTAGATGTCGTGCTCGTTAAGTTTGGCCTGCATGAAAGGGCCAATATCTTTGATGCGGGTGAGGTCATCTTGTCCTTCGGCAGGAAATGTGCCCATGGCCACGGGCGGCATCTGAACACTTGAATTGGTTTGGACGATGATTTCGGCGGCGCCACGTTCTCCCGTCCGGACCCCCGGTTCGGTGGTATCGGCTCGAATCATGAGTGGTTCGCCGTTGGCGTCGGTCTCGACGGCGGTGGGCATAACGGGTTGATGGGTAACGTAACCTGGGTCTTCTGCCGGAGCGGCCGATCCCTGCCGGAGGGTCGCATTTTCTTCGGCCATGGAAAACATCTGTTCCTCCAGGTGCTGGAAGCGGTTTTCACTCATGGCGATGTAGGCATTTAGTAGGGATTCATTGCTCGTTCCAACATTTCCTGCACCTGCGCCCGCGCCCATATTCCCTGCATTTCCTACCTGAACTTCCACCGGCGGAGCCGCCAACAACTGCTCATTCTGCGTCTGTAGCTCGACCACTTGACCGTTTAACGATTCAATCGTAGCCGCATACCCCTGGTTAGATGCCTCAAGGGCTTCTTTGTTCTGTTGCAAAGGTAAAAGTGCGTTTTCCGCTGTAACGAGGTCACGCTCCAAGCCCTGAATACGATCAAGCGCATCGACCTTTTCCCGACTCATCACTTCCAATTCTTTGGCGAGGGCCTTTTGCTGGACATTGGCGACATTATACCGCATCTCATATTCATCCCGGTCTTTGCGCAACACTAATAATTCCTTCTTGAAGCGCCGGGTTTTCATCCCTTGGATGATCCACCCAACCACCACGCCAAGGGCAAAAACGATCAGCGACAAGATGCCGAGGAAGATTTTCTGCTCATTCGTCAGGGCATTGAAAAAATCTGCAAGCGTATTAAAAACGTCGTTCATGGGCTGGTTTCTCTTGGGATGAAGGTAATGATTTTTTCGGGTGCGTGGCCTCCTGACTTATAGACTGTTTGACTTATGGGAAGCTTGACTTATTAAGGGGCGAGGGCGCAGGTGCAAAGAAAGGACGAGGAGCAGGGCAACCTTCCCCGTTGGCCCGGCGTTGTTCACCCTGCAGTTTCGTCCACTCCACCGCTTGCGGCGGTTCGCCGTCCGCAAGAGGAAAGTCCGGGCAACACAGGGTACCACGCCGGTTAACGACCGGGGTTTCTCCGAAGGGAGAGATACGGAAAGTGCCACAGAAAGCTAAACCGCCCCGCTTCGGCGGGGTAAGGGTGAAAACGTGCGGTAAGAGCGCACGCCGGGGCATAGTAATATGTTCCGGGGGTAAACCCCGTGGGTTGAAATATCGAGCAGTAGCGCTTCCGCTTCGGCGGAAGTGGTCGTCCCGGCCAACGCTTCGGCAACGCTACGGGTAGATAGATCGAGCCGTTGGGCAACCAACGGCCTAGATAAATGGTGGAGCTCTCCCTTCGGGGAGATGACAGAACCCGGCTTATCGGAACGAAACTGCAACTTATACGATGGTGAATGACGGCTCCAAGGAGCCGTTGTTCACCGTTTTAATTTTACACTTCAGCAATGGATACCTGGGAACAAGATTTCGCCTACAATCGCGTCCGCCACCTAATCAAAGACCGCTTCGACAAGCCGACTTTGCCCAACCTCGACGCAATGCTCTTCCTCATCGGCGTCCAAGAATTTGGCCGCTGGAAAACCGATTTCTCTAAAGAAGAAAAGCAGGACCTGATGCACATCGCCGTCTGCCGCCTCCTCACCTACGACGGCCACTACGAGTTCGTCGGCCGAGACGACGAAGGATGGCCACACTACAAACTGCTTTCCAAAATCCCGCCTGCTGACCTTCGCGAGCAGGAGACGTTGATTAAGGCGAGAATTGTGCAGTACTTTGGAGAACTTGAGGAAGAAGAGGGGCTTATTGGCTAGAGGTTAGAATTTAGATATTAGAAGTCAGATATTAGATTTCAGTAGTTAGACTTCAGAAGTCATCGTATATCACTGACAATCAAATTTGTACACCTAAAACCAGGCTACTATATCCGCATTTAAACGTTTATAAACGTAAGTATGCGTTAATAAAACGACTAAGTCTTACTCCCCACCGGAGCTTTGGAGAACACAACCTTTATGGATTCTCCCTACTTCTTCAAATGGCTGGCTGATCAAAAGAGCGAATTGCTGATTACCTTTACGTCCCCAACAAAACAACCATGCGTAACCTCCTCTTCCTGGCCCTCTTCAGTACACTGGCCGTTCTTACCTCTTGTCAGCCTTCTGGCCCAAGGGAAATTCTTATCAAGACCAACTTCGGCGATATCACCGTGCAGTTGTATGATGAGACACCGCTTCACCGGGACAACATCATCAAGCTGATTGATTCGGCTAAGTATTATGACGGTACCCTTTTCCACCGGGTAATCCCCAACTTCATGGTACAGGGAGGAGATCCTAGTAGTATTGGCGCGCCAGCTGGCCGCTCCCTTGGCGGTGGTGGACCGGGTTACTTCATCAATGCCGAGATCGGTGCACCCCACCTCCGCGGCACCCTCGCTGCAGCCCGGACAGAAAACCCCCAGAAAAAGAGTAGTGGTTCCCAATTCTACATCGTTACCGGCCAGAAGCAGTCGCCTTCAGCACTCGACCAGTACGAACGGTCGAAAGGTGTGACGTATAACGAAGAGCAGCGTCGTCGTTACATCGAAGAAGGAGGTCGACCCGACCTTGACATGCTTTACACCGTATTCGGCGAAGTCATCTCCGGAATGGAAGTTGTCGATCAGATCGCTGCAAGTGCCACAGGTGCCCAGAATCGCCCCGTCCAGGACGTCGTTATGGAGAGTGTCACCATCATCAAATAAACACCCTAGCCTTGCGCCACTTACTACTCCCCCTTCTACTTCTTGCCGTACTGTTCAGCCAGTGTGCTGCTCCTAAGCCAGCTTTTTCGACTGCTCGCCAAAAGGTAATGGCAGCCGAGTACCTGACCTTTAAGAATACTTCTGAGAAAGCGGAGACTTACAGCTGGGACTTCGGCGACGGCACAACCAGCACAGAAACTGAGCCCAAGCACCGTTTCTTCACCTCTGGTGAATACCAAGTAACCCTAACGGCAACGGACGCCAAGGGGAAATCCAAAACAACGACAAACAACATCATCGTGACCCCACCCAAAGAATGCCTCGTTCGCATCGAGACGCCCATGGGCAATATGATCGCACGGTTATCCGACGCGACGCCACAACACCAGGACAACTTCGTTAAACTGGTAGAAGAAAGTTTTTACGACAATCTTCTTTTCCACCGTATAATCCCTGGCTTCATGGTTCAGGGCGGAGACCCGAACAGCCGTGATGCGGAGCCTAGCGCCCGCCTAGGTAGCGGCGGACCTGGCTACCAGGTCCCTGCCGAATTCGTCGACAGCCTCGCCCACGTCAAAGGCGCCATCGCTGCCGCCCGGACCAACAACCCGACTAAAGCCAGCAGCGGCTCACAGTTCTACATCGTTCATGGCCGCAGCGTCACCGAATCAGAACTCAACAGCCAGGAGGCAAAGAGCGGTGTCCGTTACACCAGTGAAATCAGGGAAGCCTACCTCGAGAATGGTGGTGTACCTTTCCTAGACCAGGGCTACACCGTGTTTGGCCAGGTCATCGAAGGCCTCGACGTCATCGATAAAATTGCTGCAGCCCAAACAGCTGCAGCCGATCGACCAACAGAGGATGTCACCATGAAAATCACCCTCATCCGCTAAACGACCGCCTCTCCCTACTGTATAGCTATCTTCGATCTACTACTATGAAAGACAACGTTATTCTCGGCATTGATGTCGGCGCCACTGGAATTAAAGGTGGCCTAGTAGACGTCCGCTACGGCACAATGCTTACCGAACGGCACCGTTTTGACACCCCACATCCGGCTACACCGAAGGCAGTGGCCGAGACGGTTAAAAAACTCGTGGACTACTTTGAGTACGAAGGGCCCGTTGGCGTTGGCTTTCCAGCGATTGTGCGGCGCGGCGTAGCCGCATCGGCCTCCAACATCGATAAGACTTGGATTGGCACCAGCATCACCAAGACCTTTGAGAGGAAGACCGGCAACCCGTTTTTCGCCCTCAACGATGCTGACGCTGCAGGCGTAGCTTGCATGAAGTTCGGCGTTGGTCAGAAGTATGCCAAAGAGGGAACGGTTTTGATGGTAACCATCGGCACTGGCCTTGGCGGCGCACTTTTTGTTAACGGCGAGCTGATGCCAAACCTCGAAATCGGTCAGGTTTACCTCAAGGACATGAAAATCGTCGCAGAACGGTACATTAGTAACAAGATCCGCAAGGATAATAAAATGGATTGGAAGGAATTCGGCGAGAAATTCAACCATTTTATCGCACACGTCGACTTCGTTCTCAACCCCGATCTGATCATCCTTGGTGGCGGAGCAAGTAAGTCTTTCCCGAAATTTAGCGACAAGCTAAATGCCCATGCTGATATTACAGCTGCGGAGATGCAGAATACCGCTGGCACCATTGGTGCGGCGGTTTACGCATGGGAAAACGCCAGAAAGTAGGCATTAGTAGAAAGGCATTAGGCCTAACCTCCTAATGCCTACCTCCTAATGCCTAACCTCCTAATGCCTACCTCCTAATGCCTACCTCCTAATGCCTAACCTCCTAATGCCTAACCTCCTAATGCCTACCTCCTAATGCCTAACCTCCTAATGCCTACCTCCTAATGCCTAACCTCCTAATGCCTACCTCCTAATGCCTAACCTCCTAATGCCTACCTCCTAATGCCTACCTCCTAATGCCTAACCTCCTAATGCCTACCTCCTAATGCCTACCTCCTAATGCCTAACCTCCTAATGCCTACCTCCTAATGCCTAATGCCTCTCCCATGCCCCACACCATCATTTTCGACATCGGTAACGTCCTCATCGGCTGGGATCCGCGCAACCTCTACAACAAGGTTTTTGACACCCCGGAAGAGGCTGATTGGTTTATAAACAACATCACCCACCTGGATTGGAACGAGGAGCAAGACCGTGGCCGCCCCATTGCAGAAGCGACGGAGCTATTGGTAGCAGAGTACCCCAAGTGGGAGCGGGAGATCCGTATCTATTATGACCGGTGGACGGAGCATTTTTCGGGCGCGATCGCAGGTTCAGTGCACGTTTTAAAAGCAATGGAAGCCAGCGGAAAGTACCGCCTTTTAGCCCTTACCAACTGGAGTGCAGAGCTATTCCCCTGGGCGAGGGAAAATTTCACCTTTCTAGACATCTTCGAAGACATCATGGTCTCCGGTGAGGTAAAGATGAAAAAACCCAATCCGGACATCTACCTCCACCTGGCAAAAACGTACGGGCTGGACGATTTTTCCGGCTGTCTATTTATTGATGACAGCGAGCGGAACGTAGTTGCGGCAAGGAAACTGGGATTGGATAGTATCCAGTTTATCAATCCAGAACAATTGAAGAATGAACTCGCCGCCAGGAACGTTAAATTTTAAGAGCCTCCAACACAGGCCACTGCTTTCCCATCTTTAATAGGTATGAAATACCTCATTTCCTTCAACAGTGACGGAACACTTGAGTCTAACCAAGACCTCTGCGACAGTTTCTTTAACGCTGAAGAAATCACCACTCAAGGTATTTACGACATCACAACCGCTGAAATAACGCCCGATGACTGTGCCGACCGTAACCCTTTCTTCGGTTTCAGCATCGATGGGCGAGTACTTACCATAACTTATTCGTGCTTTGAAGGCTGTGGGCAACGACTCAGGAAACTGCGTTAACCCCAATCGAGGCATCGTTGCCTCCAGTGCAAACGTTAGAACAGTGAACCTAAGGAGCACCTAACAATGAAATTCCTACCGC
The DNA here is from genome assembly GCA_047637095.1 of Neolewinella sp. Lineage (GTDB taxonomy): Bacteria > Bacteroidota > Bacteroidia > Chitinophagales > Saprospiraceae > Neolewinella. The sequence continues at coordinate 6,353 of JBLIGS010000049.1, forward strand.
TTTTAGTCCTAGTGGGCCAGCCAGTAAGTTTCGTTGCCCAAAACTTGATCTTTTGCCCGCTGGCGTCACGAAAAACAACTTCCGTAGCTACGGCTATGCAAGTTGTTTTTCGTTTAGCCAGCGACCAAAATGTCTTCGTCTTTAGCTAACGAAACTTACTGGCTAGCCCACTAGTACTGCTCACCATCAGTTCCTGTGAAAAAGAAGAGCCAATTACTCCTCCCCTCGAAACAACACCCATTGAATGGCAGCTGTCCGAAGCGTTTATCTCTGCAGCCGGAGGCGGGTCAGTAGAAGCAATTGAAAGTGACCGATACCTACGCTTCCAAAACGGAAGTGTTTATACCAACGGCTCCATTTGCGAGCTATCAGCAGCATCTACTCTGGAGGAAAAGTCCGTTATTTACGATTCTGAAACGCAAAAAATATTCCGCCCGGACTGCAGCACAAATAGCCGTAATCGTACGATTTCATATAGCATAATTTCAGATTCTAAAACCCTAACCGTCAGTGGGTTCGGTTGCATTTAAGGCCGTGACCTTTACTATACCAGACCGGAATAACAGCTAATTACTGCTTCGCCGCCAGGTCATTCACCAACTTAGCATCCAACGGAACGGCAAAGGCCTCGCCCTTTGTCTCTGGACGAAACTCATGATCACTTACGGTGATGCGGGTAATGACTTCTTCAGGCTTGTTTGACCAGTAAGTACCGTAGCCGATAGGCAGTATGATTCCATCAACTGCTTTCTTATCGGTAATCCGCATTAATTTTTCTGGGAGGTGCTTACCATTTTCAAAGAAGCCGGGGTAGGAGACGATGTAGTTAAGCGCATCAACTTGCTTAGTCTCCGGATTTAGGTAAAGGATGTAGTAATCGTCGTCCGCATCTCCGGTTCCTTCGGCATAGGTGATCTTCACCCGCTGATAGTCCACACCATCCAGTGTTTCGTCCTCTAGTTGATCAAATAAAATACCTTCATCCGCCAACACAAAGGGTAGGCCAACGAAGTAATATGGCGTTAATGACCAGAACCGTGGGCTTACCGTTGGAGTGCTATCTGCTGGCGATTGCCAGGCATTTTTCCCATCGAAGCCATAGGAGATACCTTTCTGGTCGGCCGACTGGTGAACGGCGCGGGCATTAACGTAGTCATTAAGGATGTAAGAGTCCCGGACAGTCGCGTCGCCTACTGGGCGGTAATTAAAGTGGTAGTAAAGCGGGCTTTGGTTGTACCATTTTTTTAACCCCCCATGGGCGTTGATGGAGGCAAGGATGAGTTGTCCTGCTTCTGAAGTCCTGAGCCGGGCTTCTGCTGCGCTGATGCGGTTGGCGAATGGCTGTTCTGAGGTAGAAGTTACCTCTGCGGTGCTCTTTTCGGCGTCAACCTCTGGAGGCGTACAAGCAAAGAAAAGCCCGCTGAGCACTAAAAGAATAAGTAGATTTTTCACAGTAGTATATTTTCTGATAAGAGCTTGTGTAAAGTAAGTATGCGGTCGATTGTTTTGTTTAAAAGCTCAAAACGTCTTTAAACGTCAACGTTCCCCGTCGGACTTAATGAAAACATAATCTCCTGCGGCTTAGTCCAACACAGGAGGTTGCTTATCTTTGCGTGAATTTGATCACCCCGGAGAAAATCACCATGAGCCAGCAACGCGCAATCCTACTTTTAGCTGACGGTACTACCTATGAAGGCAAGGCCGCAGGAAAAATCGGTACTACTACCGGCGAGATCTGTTTCAATACCGGCATGACCGGTTACCAGGAAGTATTTACCGACCCATCCTATTTCGGCCAGTTGCTTCTTGCAACCAATGCCCACATCGGAAATTACGGTACAGCAAAAGCCGACGAAGAATCTGACAGCATCAAAATTGCTGGCCTTATCTGTAAGAACTTCACCGTTCCTTACAGCCGCCATTTGGCCGATGAATCCATCCAGGATTACTTCGAGAAAGAAGGCCTGGTTGGCATCAGCGACGTCGACACCCGTGCCATCGTCCGTCACATAAGGACCAAAGGCGCCATGAACGGCATCATCTCCAGCGAGGTCTTTGACCTCGGGGAACTACAAAAGCTGCTGGACAAGGCACCCAATATGGACGGCCTCGAACTCGCCAGCCAAGTAACGACCAAGGAGGCTTACACCCTCGGTGAAGAATCCGCTGCCCACCGGGTGGCCGTTCTCGACCTAGGGACCAAGCAAAACATCCTCCGCAACTTCCTTCAGCGGGACTGCTACATTAAGGTCTTCCCGGCCAAAGCCGGAGTGGACGAGATCATGGCCTTCAACCCCGACGGCCTCTTCATTTCCAATGGCCCCGGCGATCCCGGTGCGATGGATTACGCCGTTGCCACTGCCAAAGGAATGTTGGAGCAGGACAAGCCGATGTTCGGCATCTGCCTGGGTCACCAGATCCTGGCCCGCGCCGTTGGCATCCCAACCTATAAGATGCACCACGGTCACCGTGGCATCAACCACCCGGTGAAGAACCTCATCACGGGCAAGAGTGAAATCACCAGCCAGAACCACGGTTTCGGCGTTAGTCCGGAGGCGATTGCGGCCAACCTGGACGTGGTGGAAGTAACCCACCGCAACCTCAACGACGATACCATCGAAGGTATCCGCATTCTTGGCAAGGACGCCTTCAGCGTCCAATACCACCCAGAGGCCAGCCCGGGGCCACACGACGCAGCTTACCTCTTCGACCAGTTCGTTGACACCATCAAGGCGCGCAAAAACTAGCACCTTCAAGAACCAGCCACCTAGCCCACCCTGCTCCTTCGGCATTCCCTTGCACCTGCGGCCCCGCCCCAAGGTTCACAATGAAGAAGAGCCCCCATTCAATCAACAGAAAACAATCAAAAAAATATGAGCAGTATCATCGACATCCGCGCACGGCAAATTCTTGACAGCCGTGGCAATCCTACCGTAGAAGTGGAGGTAGTAACTGGCGACGGCGCCATTGGCCGTGCAGCAGTACCTTCTGGCGCCAGCACCGGCAAGTACGAAGCAGTAGAACTTCGCGACGGCGACGAGAGTACTTACCTCGGTAAAGGAGTCCTTAGAGCTGTTTCCAACGTTGAAGAAAAGATCGCCGAAGAACTCCTCGGCGTGGACGTTACCGACCAGCGCTACATCGATGAAATGATGATCGAACTGGACGGCACCCCAAATAAAAGCCGCCTCGGCGCCAACGCAATCTTGGGTGTTTCCCTCGCCTGTGCCAAGGCCGCTGCCCTCGAGCAGAACCAGCCGCTTTACCGTTACATTGGTGGCGTAAACGCGCACACCATGCCCGTTCCAATGATGAACATCCTCAACGGTGGTTCTCACGCAGACAACAGCATTGACTTTCAGGAATTCATGATTATTCCACTGGGTGCTGACACGTTCAGCGAAGCGCTACAGATGGGTGTGGAAACTTTCCACCACCTCAAGAAAGTATTGAAGAGCAAAGGCTACTCCACCAATGTTGGTGACGAAGGTGGTTTTGCTCCCAACATTAAGAGCAACGATGAGGCGATTGAAATCGTCCTCGAATCCATCGAAAAAGCCGGTTACAAGCCAGGTGACGACATGATGATTGCCATGGACGCTGCTGCTTCGGAGTTCTTCGACAGCAAGGAAGGCCTTTACCACTTCCACAAATCTGACGGTCGCAAGATCGAGTCTGCCGCCATGGTTGACTACTGGAAGCAGTGGGTAGACAAGTACCCAATCTTCTCTATCGAGGATGGCCTCGATGAAGACGACTGGGCAGGTTGGGCCGCCCTCAACGAGAGCTTCGGCGATCGCTGTCAGCTCGTTGGCGACGATCTTTTCGTTACCAACACTGAGCGCCTCAGCCGCGGCATCGCCGAAGGCAGTGCCAACTCTATCCTCGTTAAGGTAAACCAGATTGGTTCCCTGACGGAGACGATCAACACCGTCAACATGGCACACCGCGCCGGTTACACCAGCGTAATGAGTCACCGTTCCGGAGAGACCGAAGATGTAACCATCGCCGACCTCGCCGTTGCCCTCAACTGTGGCCAGATCAAGACTGGCTCTGCCAGCCGCTCCGATCGGGTCGCGAAGTACAACCAGTTGATCCGCATCGAAGAAGAACTCGGTTCTACCGCTTACTTCCCAGGTCGTGACCTCCTGAAGAAGATTGGTCGCTAGGTTTTAAAAGCTAGGACCTAGTGGGCCAGCCACTAGTGGGCCAGCCACTAGGGAACTAGACGTTAGAAACTAGTGGTCTAAGTACTTAGTACACTTTAACAGTCCTCCAATAGTTATTGAGACAAGGCTACTTTCCACAACGGAAGGTAGCCTTGTTTCATTTGTAACGGGATTTAAGAAAGATCAAAACCGTCAAGGACATTATGTATCTTGCGGGTCCAAACGTACTAGTTTCTAGTTCTCTAGTGGGCTAGCCAGTAATTTCTAGCTTATAGCTCTCTAACTCCTAGTTACTAGCTTCTAACTTATGGCTTTAAAGAAGAAACCACAACAAGACCCTCTCAAGAAGCTTTGGCTTCGGCTTCCGCCTTATATCCGGAACAGGTACTTCCTGTCCCTAGTGGCCTTCACTATCCTGATCGTCTTTATTGACCGCCACGATGTATTGACCCAGTTCAAACTCAATTCCACGGTAGACCGCCTGGAAGAAGACATGGACCGCTACGACGTGATGATTGATGCCGCCGAGGCGGAGAAGATGGATATGGAGCAGAACAGTGAGCGGTTTGCGCGCGAGAGTTACTTCATGCAGAAGGATGATGAAGATGTCTTCATCATTGTTGAGGAAGGAAAGGAGGAGTAGGTTAGTTCTTTGGTTCTTTGGTTCTTTGGGCTCCGCTTGTTGAAGGCGAGATAGTCTTTGTATTTGGGCCAATTGGTTTGCCTTGGGGTATTTATATATAAGTACATTTTGGAGCTTCACTGCTTCCTACGGAGGTGGGCGCGGCCGCAGGTGCGAAGGAAGTTCATTTGATAAGCGATGATGCTCCGCCAACGCAAAAGAGGCGGCGGACTTTCGTCCACCGCCTCTCGCAATTCACTTACTCAGGGGAGCACTCCCTTTTTAGTGATTTACTATTGGACAACCACGTTGATGGTTTGAATCCGTGCGTTAACCGTAATCACCGCGTAGTAGCTACCTGCAGGCAGGTCACTCTGGTTCCAGCTCATGTTGTGGAATCCGGCAATCTGCTGCTCGTTGTTTACCAACTGGCTTACAGGCCGGCCGAAGACATCGAAGATACGCAGGTTCACAACACCCGTTTCAGGAAGGTTGTAGCTGAAGTTTGCGATTCCTTGGCTCGGGTTAGGAGACACGCTGAACTCACAATCACAGTGTACATCAGAATCACGTGTTGACGTAATGACAACGAACGGGTGAGCGATAACTGGACAGTTGATAACTGCGTTTGTAGCGCGGAGACCGCCTACAAAGTCGTTTTCAGTCCCCGGGCTACCAAAGAAGCTCTCGATCAGTCCTTGATCGATAAGGCTAAGCAGTTCTTCGAAGCTCTTGATTCCACGGCGTTGGTCGCCGTTAGCACCATTGATCGCTTCGTCCGTCCACTGGTTGATGTGCGCATCCCACAGTGGGCTGTAGTTGTTTCCTTCTTCGATGTCGTTCGTCGGATCGAATGGGAAGATATTTACAGGGTCGAGGTCGTTGTCAAGGATGGTAGAAGACAGACCTTGACGATCATCATCGTTAGGGTTACCACCTACAATATCACCTTGTGTCAGTCCATTGGCATTCGGAGAGAAGCCAAGCAGTACAGATTCACCGTCAAGACCAGACTCACCAAATGTTGGCAGGTTGGCCATCCGTGGAGCGTAAACGCCCAGTTCGATAGCAGCGGGGCCAGGAGCAGAAGCATCCGTTACCAAGTGGTAGTAGAAGCGGCGGCCACCTTCCCAACCGTCGAGGAGTTGGAACTTAGCCCAACGTTCTTCTAGGTTGATGTCGAGCAAGCGATCGTGCTGGCCAGAAGCGTTAGCAATGATCTGTGCGTTGATAACGTCACCAGAAGGCAAGATTACCAGTGAGGAGTACTCGTCGTCACCAACAGCACCAGGTTGTACTGCTGCAGGAGGGAAGGCAAATGGCGTACCCGGGGTTACACTCCGGACAGGGCTGAAGTCAACGTCACCTTTGAAGTAGACGCGGCCGTCAATCACCTGAACACGCTGTGCAGCAGCAGCTGCTGATGGCAGTACACCGTACTTCAGTTTCGGAGCAAGAATGGCACCGTACTCAGCAGCCAACTCTCTGGTTGTTGCTTCCGTAATGATGAAGTAAGTAGGTTCGCCGTTCGGGCCAACACCTTCGTAAATCGGCAGCGTAGCACTTGCTTGCTTAGGATTTGACAATGAATCGAGGCTGATAACGCTCGGCAGGAAGTTATTATCTTCCACAGAGAACGTACGGCTAGCACCGTTGAAATCAGATACATCACGGCCAGCTTCAGCAGCTCCAACTTCTACGATGGATTGTGCTTCTTCTACAGCAGTGAGGGCAGTTGTTCCACCCTGGAAAGGGTGACAGATTACGGGACAGTTGATCACTGCGTTCGTTGCCCGTAGGCCAAGAACAAAGTCATTTTCAGGGCCAGTGCTTCCAGCAAAGCTGGTCAGTAGGCCCGCGTCAATCAGTGCAGCCATGTCAGAGAAGCTAGTGATGGCGCGGCGAACATCACCGTTTGCACCACTGATGGCTTCTTCCGTCCACATGCTGATGTGTGCATCCCACAGTGGGCTGTAGTTGTTCCCTTCTTCGATGTCGTTGGTCGGATCAAATGGGAAGACGTTCACTGGGTCGAGGTCGTTGTCAAGGATAGTAGACGAAAGACTCTGGCGGTCGGTATCACCAACACCGTCAGCAAGGGTAAGGCCGTTGGCGTTTGGCGCGAAGCCAAGCAGCACGGATTCTCCGTCTAAGCCACTCTCGCCAAATGTTGGCAGGTTGGCCATACGTGGTGCGTAAACACCAAGCTCAATTGCAGCAGGACCAGGAGCAGATGCGTCCGTTACCAAGTGGTAGTAGAAGCGTTCGCCACCTTCCCAACCGTCGAGGAGTTGGAGCTTAATCCAACGTTCTTCGAGGTTGTAGTCAACCGCACGGTCGTGAACACCAGAAGCGTTACCTACAATCTGTGCGTTGATTACTTCACCGGATGGAAGAACCACCAGGGAAGAATACTCTGCATCGCCAACGGCACCAGGCTGTACAGCCGCAGGTGGGAAGGCATTCGGAGAGCCAG